>JBHIAT010000013.1:0-36051 GCA_046758705.1 Bipolaricaulia bacterium | reverse complement strand
ACTGACATTAGATTGACCTCCTTGTGGATGTGATGGTTGACTGATGAGCTCAATCCTGATTGAGAAGCCCCTCGTAGGTCTCCTTCAGTTGTTCGCCGATTCGCTCCAGAGAGTGCGCTTCGGCGAGCTGATCCCCACCCTCGATCAGCCTGCGCTGCAACGCTTCATCGCCAGCAAGTCGCTCGATATGGGCGATGAACTCCGCCTGGCTGCCCCCCTTCAGGCAGTTCTGCTCATGCTCCAGCCAACCCTCATAGGCAGGAAGGTCTCGGATGATGATCGGCACTCCGACCGAGGCACTCTCCAACAACACGATCCCCTGGAGTTCATCGTAGGATGGGAAGAAGAAGATATCGCCGGCGGCGTAAGTGGCCTGGATATCGTCGACGAACCCGACGAACTGGACGTTCGGAGGTTTTTCCTTGATCTGGCGGTACATCTCCGGGTAGAAGGAGAGGAGCTTCCCCCACTGCGGGCCGTACCAAATGAAATTAAACTCTGGAAACGCCTCGGCGACTTTGAGGAAATCGGCGATTCCTTTGCGCGGGATCACCTGTCCGACGGAGAAGATCGTCGTCCGCTTCAGGCCGAACTGCTTCCGGTATTGGTGCCGCTTCCTCTCCGAGAAGTAGAAGCGGCGCCGGTCGACGCCATTGCTGATCACCTGGATCTTCTCATCGATGCCGTAGTCGGAGAGCAGTTCCTTGGTGTAAGGGGTGGGGACCACGACGAGATCGCTGCGTATGCAGAAGTATTTGACCAGCCGCTTGGTGATGGGGGGGAAGAGTTTTGAGAAGGTGTAACTGTCTTTATGACCGATCCCGAGGACATGGGCAACCGTCTTCTTCCCTTCCCGGATCGCTTTGCTGAAGTGATAGGACGATTTGGGACCGTACCAGCAGAGGTGGAGGAGATTGTAGTCCTCGCTCGGGTCGGTGGTGATATTCACACCGGCCCGTTCGAGTGCCCGCTTGTGATTGCGGTAAGCGGTTCCGATCCCGGTCCTTGGAAACTCCTCTCCTTCAAGGTAGATGCAGACCTTCACTATCATCCCCTTCGTCAATGGGCTTGATGGATGACCTCCAGCGCCTTGCGGATCCACTCCTCGGTCGGGAATTCCTCCTCATCCTGGGCGTTCGCCTTGACCCGTTCGAGCGCTCGTCGCGCCTGTCGGTCGGAGAAACCCAACGTCCTCAGTGCCTGCAGGGCCATCTCCTCGGGTCTGGAGAGCATCGGTGCTGCTTCCAATCCACCGAAAGCGAGTTCGCCCACCCGATCCTTCAGCTCCAGGATCAGTCGCTCGGCCGTCTTCCGTCCGATCCCCTTGATGGACTGGAGCAGCTCAAGCTCTCCATTCAGAATCGCGTGAACGAAGCGCCGGGGCGACAGAGCGGAGAGCAGCTGCAACGATACTTTGGGACCGATCCGAGAAACGGGAAGGAGCAACCGAAACAGGTTTCGTTCTTCGACCGTGCTAAACCCGTACAGTACTAACCCATCATCAGTCATGTTTAAATGGGCGAACAGCTTCACCAAGGCACCCCGTTCGAGCTGAACGAGGGTCACCTGCGAGATGAACAACCGATAGCCGATCCCGTTCGTCTCGACCACCACGTAGCCTCCGGTCACCTCGGCGACCGTGCCCTCGATGTAATCGATCATCACCGTCTCATTTTAACGACCTGCACTGAGAAACTCAACCTGCCCACCGGTCGTCTCTACCAGTTCGCGTTTCAACGTCTTTAGCTTAGAGGCTGGGAGGCGGACGGTCAAGACCGGATCAGGAGTGTAATTGACCCATATGATCTCTCCTCGATGACGTTGGACAACCCCCATCACCCGGCCGGTCAGTTCATGGGCATAGCGAACCTGAAGCTCAACCTTGCTCACCTTGGAGACGAGTTCCGCCCCGTCGAGGGCGGCAACGGTCGCATCCCGGTAGGCACGGCTCAATCCTCCGATCCCCAGCTTGATTCCGCCGAAGTAGCGGACCACGACGACCAACGTGTTCACCAGCTTCCAGCCTTCCAGAACCTGAAGGATCGATCTTCCGGCGGAGCCGGTTGGCTCGCCGGCATCGTTGGATTGAGGGACGATCGCGCTGCGGGTCAGGAGTCGGTAGGCGTAGCAGTGATGCGTCGCGTCATGGTATTCACGCCTCAACCCGTCCAGAGCTCGTGGCACCTCACTCTGCGACATGACTGGGAAAGCGAACGAGATGAATCGAGACCCCTTACGACGGATCTCAGCGCGCCTCGGGCGTCGCACCGTCCGATACGTATCCAACTCCTCGCCTGTGTCCACTTCACACCACCTCACCCCACATTCAGAGTGAGCAAAGCGCTTGCTCCATGCGACGCAACGCTTCCTCGATCCGTTCCAGTGAGGTCGCGTAGGAGAGGCGAATATAACCGGACTGACCGAATGCCTCACCTGGGACGACGGCCACCTGAGCCTTATCGAGCAGATAATCGGCGAGTTGGACAGTGCTCTGGATCTCGCTTCCTAAGAAGCTTGAGACGTTGGGGAACGCATAGAATGCCCCGTTCGGTTTGAGACAGCTCACCCCGGGAATTCGGTTCAGCGCCTGGACGATGATGTCTCTGCGCTTGTGGTACTCAGCGATCATCTCCTCGATCGCCGCTTCACTGCGCTCGTCCTCCAGAGCGTGTAGCGCTGCCCACTGAGAGATCGAGGTGGGGTTCGAGGTCGATTGGCTTTGCAATCGCCCCATGGCGGCGATCAACTCCTTCGAGGCCAAGGCAAACCCGATCCGCCAGCCGGTCATCGCGTATGTCTTGGAGAGGGTGTTCACCACAATCACATTTTCTTTCCCGAACTCAGCAACCGAGGTGTGATCTGTGTCGTAGATAAACCGCTCGTAGCACTCATCGTAGATGACGTAGAAACCATGGCGGCGCGCCAGTGCGACGGTCGCTTCCAGTGCTTCCGGTTCGATAACTGTGCCGGTCGGATTGCAAGGCGAGTTGATGATAATTGCCTTCGTTTTCGGTGTGATCAGAACTTCCACGTCGTTTGGCCGAAGCGAAAATCCGTCCTCCTCATGCATCTCCAGGATGACCAGGGTCGCTCCAGCGAGCTTGATCTGCTCGGGGTAACTGACCCAGTAAGGTGAAGGCAGGATCACCTCATCACCCGACTCGAACAGAGCTAGGGCGATGTTGAACAGGGCCTGCTTGCCACCCACAGTGATGATGACCTCCTGGGGCGTATAGGGGAGATGGTACGCCTGTTCGTACCGTCGAGCGACCGCTGCCTTGAGCTCCGGAATGCCTGAGGCAGGGGTATACTTCGTGAAGTTCTCCTCGATGGCCTGATAGGCAGCTGCCTTGATGTGATCCGGTGTGTTAAAATCAGGCTCCCCGGGGCCGAGATCGATCACATCGATCCCCTGACGCTTCAACTCGCTTGCCCGCACCATGACCGCCATTGTCGGCGAGCTGGACATGTTCTTCACCCGGTTAGATAGCTTCATCCTTTCCCTCCAAATCGTTTGAGAATAAACATTACACGTTACCACAAACCGACCCGAATCTTCAAGCGGTACTGAGGCTAGACGATGGCGATCGGTCGGATGGGCGATGCGGTCCCCCCGACAATCTTCAACGGGATCGCGATAAACAGAAATTCATAGATCCCATCTTGGGCAAGCGTTTCGAGGTTCACCATCTCCATGATCTGGATGCCATGGTCCCGGATTAACAGAGTGTGCACCGCCAAACCCGGCCTGTCCACCGAGGTGCGCTCGTAAGCCACCGTGTCCGATCCGGTATAAGAGATCCCCCGATCGACCATCCATTCGGCGGCGGCGACGCCCACCCCGGGAACATCCTGACCGTAGGCGATGTACCGGTTGAGCTCATCCCAGTAGCGCATCCAACCCGTCCGGACCAGCAGTACATCGCCGGTCTTCACCTGAACCTCCTGGCGCTCTTCTGCCTGTGCCAAGTCTTGATCGGTGATCTCGTAGCCACCGGACAACGTATCCACCCGTTTGAGTCCGGCAATATCGAGCAGCACGCCGCGACGGATGATTGGCGGAGTCGTTTCGATCCCATGACGTGTCAGCCCACCCTCATAGGTCTGATATGGATTCGGATCAACATCCCGATACATCCGCCCGTCCTTCGACACGTGGCCGAGGCCATCGAGATGCGTCCCGGTATGTCCGCCCAGGGTGAACAGGCAAGAGGCGGTGCTGACCCCATTCGGGTAGATGAAGTCCCCGTGTCTTTTGATGAGCACGAATGCGAATGGTGGATGGTGGGGATGATGGGGCATGCCCGGCTGGTACGGCTGCCCCAGATCATAGATCTGGATCCCATCCTGATCTAAGAGGTCTTTGATCGCTGACAGCACAGACATGTTCGCTCCTTTCTCCGATCTGCGTTTTGGATCAACCAGCCTGGACAACCACGACCAGCCGCTGAGTATCTATGGACGGTTCGTCCAGTTCTAGGCTTCCGTAAGCACTTTGGTATCTCCAGCCGGCGCGTTCGAAGATCGCGATGAGCTCATGCAGGCTGTGCACTTGATGGTCCAGCTTGATTTCGGCACGCTGCCCGTAGGTTTTGTCATCCTGTTTCTCAAGAAACGTCCAGGTATTGTACATTCGGGAGTCCTCCAGGTCAAGCCATCGTTCCTGAAGGATGAGCACAGCGCCGAGACGGTCGAAGCCGCGGGGCTGAAAGTTGCGGACGAGCCAGTCACGGTTGATGATCTCCATGACGAAGATTCCACGGTCCCGGACCAGTTCGCGGCAGCTTTTCAGGATATCCTGGTTGGTCTCATCGTCGTAGTATCCGAACGAGGTGAACAGATTGATGATCGCATCGAACGTCCCAGCAGAAAGCGAACCTTTCAGCTTGCGGACATCCACCACCTGGAACTCTGTCCTGGATTGGACTTTGCGTTGCTTAGCCAGCTCGTTTGCCCTGTGAATAAACAGCGGTGAGATATCAACGCCGGTCACCCGATAGCCGTGTTTGGCCAGCTCGACCGAATGTCTGCCGATACCGCAGCTGAGATCGAGAACCTGTGAGCCCGATTCGATGTCGAATTCGTCGAAGATCGGCAGCAGTCCTTGGATCTCCTCAGCCGCCTGATCGATCCGCGCTTCGAGGAATTCGATGAACAGATCGCCGTGCTCGATGAACATCTGATGGACCCAATCTTGCTTCATGACACCCTCTCAACTTATATCAGAGACAGAGACAATAGCGCAACACCTGTTGACCGAGTTTCTCTAAAAGATGTATGGTAAGGTTGTGTTGACCCATGAAGAAGATCGTCCTAGCCGAGCAGCCTGTCGAAATGCTGAACCCAAACGTCAGCCGCAAACTTGTCCGTGGCGAACGACTGGAGTTCATCGAGTATCGCTATCGCGGCGGAGCCCGGTTTCCCGTCCACACCCATCCATCCGAGCAACTGACGATCGTCGTGCGCGGCCGCCTGACGTTCACCACGCCGGGGGCAACAGAACTCACCCTGGAGGCAGGAGAGGCGGTCCTGATCCCGCCAAACGAGCCCCACGGCGCGTTTGTGCCTGAAGAGGTTGAAGGGACGGTCACTTACAACGTGTTCACGCCGGTGCGCACCGAGCTGCCCGGTGGATGAGCAAGGGACAAACTCCAATATGTGCATGAGAACATGAAAAAAATCGTTGCCAAACTCGTTGCGTTCCTTTACCCGCTCATAAGACTGTATTGGTTTCTCTTGCGACCCCGAGGAAGAGGCGTTAAAGTTGCGATTACACACAAAAACGAGATTCTACTGGTGAGGCATTCGTACGGTAAAAAATATTGGACATTGCCTGGAGGAGGCATGCGCAAAAATGAGACCTCAGAAGAGTCAGCCAAAAGAGAGGTGAAAGAGGAGGTTGGAATAGAGCTAAAAAACGTCTCTCCGCTTGGACGTTTCCTTAAGACCGATGAATACAAACAAGTCGGGATCTGGATCTTTAAAGCGGAAGTTCCAAACAAAAAGCTCGGTCCCAAAAGCTTTGAAATAGAAGAAGCCCAATGGTTTGATCTGGATGATTTACCCAGCAATATAGGGTCGACCGCAAAAAAGTTTCTTGAGTTTAAACCTCCATCTCCTCATCGCTGAGGCCGAAGTGGTGGCCGATCTCGTGAATGACGGTGTTGCGGATCTGCTCCACCATCTCCTCATCGCTGCGGCAGATCGCCTCGATGTTGCGCTGATAGATGTAGATCATATCGGGGTAAGGATAGTTACCCCAAACAGATCGCTTCGGTTTCGGCACCCCCCGGTAGAGGCCGAGCAGCAGTCCTCCGGGAAACTCCCGTGCAATCTCGGGATCGGGTCGATCCTGGACGATGATCGCCACGTTCTCTATCCGCTCCTTGAATAAGGGGGGCAAATCCTCCACCGCCCGATCGACCAACTTCTCAAACTGCTCCCGGGTCATCGCGGTCATATTTTCCCTGATTGCCGTCCGGATTGCAATCGCTTGCTATCTACAGATGGGCGATGACCTTCGGAAGATCGGAAAGCCTTTCGACCTCGGCGTCGGGGACGATCCTCCCGACATACTCGACATTCTCCGGGTTTTGATCCATGGTCACCAGGATGCTGGGCATGCCGGCCCGCTGCGCCCCGAGGATGTCGGCAGACAGTGTGTCCCCGACCATGACGACCTGCGACGGGGGGAAGTCCCATCGCGCCAGAGCCTGCTGAAAGATCTTGGGATGAGGCTTTCGGATCCCGACCGCCGCGGAGGTGATGACGAATTCCAGTCGGGCCCGGTAATCGAACCGATCAACACCGCGCTGAACCGAGCCGTCGTCGATGGTGTTCGAGATCATCCCGAGGCGATACCCCTGGTCCTTCAACCGGTCGAGCGTTTCGACCCCATCGGGATAGGACCGTTTGCACATCAGCTCAAAGGTGAGAAAGGTTTCCACGGCCCGGTCCTCGATCTGCTCATCGAGCCCGCCGTACCCCAGGGTCGTCAGCGTGTTGCGCAGCGCCTCATGGACGGTCCATTCGATCAGCTCCTGTACTGCCCGCTCGCTGAGCCGGTGCCGCTCTTCCATAAACTTCGCTTTGAACACCTCAGGATCGAGATCCACCCTTTGCTCGATCAGAAACGAGGTCAGATCCGAAAACCCCTGCTCTCGGATCTCCTCCCAACTGCGGCTTGGATAGACGAGCGTGTTCCCGTAGTCGAAGATAACGCCTTTGATCAAAGTACCTCCTCTATGTTGATCAACCGCTTCACCTGCTCGAAGATGCGATCGAACATCGCCTCGGTCAGCCGTCCTGTCTGGGTGTTCTGACGACTGGGATGGTAGGAGGCGATGAGCGACGGCCATCTGGAGTCCAGCGTATAGGTGGCCCCATGAGTGAAGCGGGGCCGAGGGCGGGGAACGGACACGCCTTGCCGCTTAAGCAGTGAAAGATAGTTGACGAAGGCGATCTGCCCTAACGCCAGCACGACGTGCACCTTCGAGAGCAAAACCAGCTCGCGCTTCAGGTAGCCCATGCAGTTTCCGATCTCCTGGGCGGTCGGACGGTTGTTAGGCGGGGCGCAACGCACCACCGCCGTCAGGTAGGCGTCTTTGAGCGCCAGCCCGTCGTCGCAATGCTCGGAGGTCGGCTGGTTGGCGAACCCGGCGCGGTACAGTGCCTCCATCAGGAACCCTCCGGCGCCGGTTCCGTCCCCGGTGAACATGCGGCCGGTGCGGTTGGCCCCATGGGCCGCCGGAGCGAGGCCGACGATCAGCAACCGGGCATCGGGATCCCCGAAGCCCGGCACCGGTCGACCCCAGTACGCCTCATCCTGGAACGCCCGCCGCTTCTTCCGGGCCACCGCGTCTCGGTATTCGACCAACCGTGGGCAGCGAGTGCAGGCGATCACTTGTTTCGACAAACGCTCTATCTCGGTCACCGACCGTCGACCTCCTCTACTTTCACGTACCACATGCTATAGGCTCAGTCATCCTTTGGCAACTGACCGGTATAGTTTGTTTGATCATTTCGGATGGCAACCCTATAATGTAAGTAATCTTTTCCTTACGTAAGGAGGAATCATATGCCAACAGCCAAAGTAACCAGCAAAGGACAGATCACTGTACCCAAAGAAGTACGGCAGAAGCTGGGACTTTCCCCCGGTGACGAGCTCGAGTTCATCGAGAAGGACGGTGAATTTCATATCCGTCGACGCATCCGCCATTCTCCCTTCGACCACTACCTGGGGTATCTCAAGCGACTGGAAGGGCAAGATCCCGATGAGATCGTCAAGAAACTGAGAGGTCATCCGTGATAACCGCCCTCGATACCAACATCCTGCTTGATATTCTCATCCCCAATGTTCAATATGCAGCAGCCTCTAAGCAACGACTCGATGAGGCACTGGCTCAGGGGGCACTGGTGATCGGAGAGGTGGTCTATGCCGAACTGGCTGTTCAGTTTCCCACTCCGGAGGAGTTAGACCGGTTCTTGATCGAGACCAAGATCCGTCTGGAACCCTCTAAGCCCGAAGCCCTTCAACAGGCAGCCCAGGCCTGGGAGGTGTACTTGAGAAAACGGGGGGAGGAGCTTCAGTGTCCCCAATGCGGGACCAAGCAGCAGATCACTTGCTCTCACTGTGGGGAGGCGATCAGGGTGCGGCAGCATATTCTAAGTGATTTTCTCGTGGGGGCTCATGCGCTCGTGCAAGCGGATTGCCTGCTCACTCGGGATCTCGGGTATTACCGGAGTTATTTTCCAAAGCTTAAGCTTCTCACTCCATAAAAGGCTTGGGTGGTCACCGAACCGATTCGAACTCGCATGCCCATCGTCCATCTCCTTCACCCCTACTCATAACATGCTCAGTCGTCCTTTGGCAACTGATCGGTGTTGCACCATCGTGGCATTTCATGCTACTTTAACCAAAAGGGGTGATCTGGATGACGATCGCCGCGAAGCTGCAGAGCTTCCTGGATGAGCACCAGGTAAGGTACCACGTGCTGAAGCACCATGAGACCTACACCGCCCAGGAGATCGCAGCGGCACTCCACGTGCCTGGAAAAGAGCTCGCCAAAGTGGTCATCGTCAAGGCGGACGACAACTACATCATGGTGGTGCTTCCGGCCCACTACCGGGTCGACCTGAGAACCTTGGCTCAGGCATTGGGAGCGAAGCAGGCTGGTCTCGCCATCGAAGAGGAATTTCAGGGACTGTTCCCCGATTGCGATTTAGGGGCGATGCCACCGTTCGGTAACCTGTACGGTCTGCCGGTCTATGTGGATCGGAGCCTGAGCGAGGACGTAGAGATCGTCTTCGAGGCCGGGAGCCATCAAGAGGCTATCAAGATGGCCTACAGCGATTTCGAACAGCTGGTCCAACCCAAGATCCTCAGCTTCGGAACGCCCTCTTAACTGAGGTAACGGTCCCACAGATCGGCCTCACTGACCGGCAATACATCGGTCAGATCCTCTGGCAGGAGCGCACGGATGTAATAGATCTGTCCGGTGTGGTGGATATCGTGGTGGATCATAGCCGTGATGATCCGTTCGGTCGGCCACATCTCTCCCCAGTTTGTCCTCCGAGGTGTCTCAAGGTCTGCATCGGAAAGATCTGCCCACGATCCCATCCACAGGTCTTGAGCCTCATTCAGCCAGTCGATCGCCTGTTTCAGGTGAGGCTCAGCTTTCCGGGCCCGATCGGCCATATCCCGCCAGCGGAGCGCGCTGTCATGGAAAGCATATTCGGCATACATCACCTTGCAAGAAGCAACGTGAAGCACAAGGCCCAAGATGGAGCCACTCGAGTGCAGATACTCCTCCCCTTCGGACAGCTCTGGCTTCAGTCGCCACCACGCCTGTGGGTCGGACAGGTCGTCTAAGCTGTTTAACAGACCCTCAAACGCCCCCTGTGACCAGCGCCGCAGGTAGCTGACTACGCGAGCATGATCGGGATAACGCATCGCGCATCAGTCTGTAAAAGACTCACTGAATCCTGGCGATAAAGTCGTCGATCGGGATGGTCGCCAACGTTTGGATCTTGACACTCCCGCGTGACCCCAATTCGACCGAGATGCGGGCGATCGTCTCGTTGTCGGGTGCCTCAAGAATGGTGACGAAGTCGTACGGCCCGAGCACGGCGTACTGGGCCTGAATCTTTGCCCCAAGCGCCTCGACCTCCTGATTGACCTCCTTGATCCGTTCCGGGCGCTTCTTGATCGTTTGCGCCCCCTCATCGGTAAGCGAACTCAGCATGATGTAAGTTGGCATTGATAGCCCTCCTTTTTTCCGTTTTATCCATTATATCATTTTTGGTTTCATTTCTTGAAAATCTTGCTCAGCATCCAGTTCATCGGTCCAGGTGATGATGCGGATCGTCTGATGCTCAAAGTCGTAGCTGTTGATATAAGTCAAGCCGCTGCAAACTACGGGGTTTTAACCCCTGTAGATCAGGCGGCTGACCTTATCCCCAGCTCGACCACGGGACCCAACGTTTCCGTTTTTCTTTCCCATAATCAACTGTCCACCGGGGTCTGGAACGTCCATGACCTCTACATTTTGAAAGCCTGTCTCTGCCAACCATCCTCGGTATTCGGCCTCCGTATAGGTGTTGCCGGTCTCGGTCATCAGCAGCATGTGGACGGCGAAGACCGATGCATGGGGCTCGTCCCGGCCTCGAATCATGTCTTGGATGACGATCCATCCGCCTGGACTCAGCACCTCGAAGGCTCGCTTGAAAAGAGTCCGGTTCTGCTTTGGTCCGTACACATGGCATATATTGCTAAGGAAAGCCAGATCAAAGGGGCCTGGAGGAAGCCCTTGGTTGAAGTCACCGGTCACCATCACAATTCCCCACTCTTCCAGTTTCTCACGCATCAACTCGATCACATCGGGCAAGTCCAACACAGTCACCTGCCGACCATGCGCCGCAAACTCCTCGGCGTGAGCTCCCGGGCCGCCGCCCACATCCAGAACCGTCTTGGCTTCGGGTGCCTGCCCCAGGATCATTCGCACGATGTCGGGAGCCTCTTTCTTGCCTCGCTTTCGCTGAGAACGAATAAAGTACTCTCGGTAGCGATCGGACCCCATTGCCGGTCTAAAGGGCGACGGCTGTCCCGTCTTGAGTGTCTCCGGCAGGGTCATCCAGCCCGGGAGTGCGTAACCGATCGTCAGGATCTTCGCTTTCTCGGTGAGTCGATAGCCCTTCTCCCCCATCGCGAGGTAATCAAGCGCCTGGAGTGCCTTCAGGACGATCTCGGTGGCGCGAAGATCGAGGTCCAATCGCCTGGCTACATCGTTCGCCGAGAGCTCATCTTCCTGAAAAGCCTCGAAGATTCCCAGTTTGAGTGCGCTCCCGGTCAGCAACACCTCTCGGTACCTCATCGACCGAATGAGCTCATGAGGATCTTGAACCATGGTATTCCAGCTTTTCCTACTCCTCATTCCTCTTCCTGTTCCAGTTCCTCCAACTCCTCTTCCATCCCCATCCACGCGATGAGCATGACCTGCGCATATCCCTCTGGAAGTTCGAAAATGCTCGGATCGAGGTCGACCTGTTCGACCTGGGTGACCTCAGTGACGTTTGGCTCCGTCTCCCCGGGGTGATCCACGACCCTCAAAGGGAACCCTGATCGGAACGGGATCGAGATCAGCAATGCTACGATGATCGGGGTGGAAAGCCAGGTTATCGGGTTACGGTTCATGGAGCCTCCTTTGCTTCGACAATATAGAGATTTTGCTACAACGTCTCCTAATTTATCTCCAGAAACTTCGACGGTTTGAGCATCTGTCCCTTCGTCTTCAGGTACGCAGCGATCTCTTCCTCCAAGGTGCTGTTCGCCGGTTCCTCGGCCCGCTGCTCCTCGGTCGGTGCAAACCGCTCCCCGCGAAGCAGTCCGCCCCGCCACACCAACGCGGCACCGATCAGCATGAGCTCATCGACGTTCACCTGCAATCGGATGTCGTCCGGCCACCGCTTTTCGATGATCTTCATCCTTTGACCTCCTTGTTGCCAACGCTGACCTGTTGGAGTTCGATCCTCGGCGCTACTTGATCAACCGGCGGCGCATCAGCGCCAAGGCGACGTTGAACGCAATCAGGATGGCGACAACGATCCAGATGAAATCCCCGAGCAACCCCCAGGAGACGTTCCCGAGCGCCAGACCGCGATGGAGGTTGACGGCGTGGGTGAGTGGGAAGATCCATGCCAGCCACTGCACCGTCTCGGGAAGGCGATCGATGGGGAAGAAAACTCCGGAGAACAGGAACATCGGCGTGATCCCCAACGTGAAGTAGTAGGTGAACGCATCGATCGCGGGCACGAGCGCGGTGGTGACCATGGCGATCGACGCGAACATCAGCCCCTGCAGCACGGCCACAATCGGGATGAGGATCGCCCAGGGGGACTGAACCAGTCCGAACGCGGAGATGACGGTCGTCACGCCGACGGCGGCGAACAGGCCGCGGGTCGCCCCCCACAGCATATCCCCGGCGATCACCTCCTCGATGTTCACCGGGGTAGCGATGATCGCATCGAACGTTCGCTGGAACTCCATGCGCACGAAAGATCCGAATGTGCACTCATAAGAGGTGGTAAACATGATCGAGGTGGCGATGAACCCCGGCGCGATGAACTGCAGGAACGACAGCCCGTCGATGTCGGTGACGAATCTTCCCAATCCGAACCCCATCGCGACGATGAACAGAACCGGCTCGACGAACATCGGCCAGGACATCGTCTTCCACAGCCTGAGGAATGTGTCAAAGTCGCGCCGCCAAACAAAGAACGTTCGGTAGCTGACCGCCTGAATCGGCAGTCGAAACGCGCTCTTGGTCTTCCTGCTCCGCATTCGAATCTGTTGGGCCATGGCTCGAACCCGTCCCCTCACTCTTTCAGCGCTCGTCCGGTCAACCGCAAGAAGACATCTTCAAGCGTTGCGTGACGATGGATCAGGCCCTCTACTTCCAGGTCGTCGACATCCAGTTGATGCATCAACTCTCCATCCCGGGAGAAGATATATAAGGTGTCACCGACATCCTCGACCGTCACGTCCACGTCGAGGTCGGCCACCCGGTCGAACACCCGCCGTTTCGCCTCCTCGCTCAGACGCAACTCCACAACCTCCCGCCCGACGTGCTTGGCCACCAGCTGTTGGGGAGCGCCCTCGGCCAGGATCTTCCCTTGATCCATGATCACCAGTCGATCGCAGAGCTGGGCCGCCTCCTCCATGTAATGGGTGGTGATGATCATCGTCACCCCCTGGCCTTTGAGGTAGCGCAGCTTCGTCCAGACGAGGTGCCGTGCCTGTGGATCCAGACCGGTGGTCGGCTCGTCGAGGATCAGGATCTGGGGCTCGTTGATGAGCGCCCGGGCGATGGTCAACCGGCGCTTCATCCCGCCGGAAAGCTCCTGAATACGACTGTCACATCGTTCCGAAAGTTGAAACAGTTCCAGCAGCTCCAGGGCTCGCTGTTGGGCGATCTTTCGGGGAATCTCAAAGTAGCGGGCATAAACGAGCAGGTTTTGCAAAACTCTGAGGTCGGGATCGAGGTTGTCCTCCTGAGGCACGACGCCGATTTGGGCTTTGATCTCCCGGATCCGGTGGTTGACATCCATGCCGAGCACCTCGAGACGCCCGGAGGTCACCGGAGAAAACCCATAGATCATTCGCATCGTCGTCGTCTTCCCAGCACCATTCGGTCCGAGGAAGCCGAAGACCTCCTGAGAATGGATGGCGAAGTCGATCCCGTCGACGGCGACGAAATCTCCGTAGTGTTTTGTCAGATCGTGTACCTCGATGATCGGCTCCAAACAGCCTCCTTTTAAAATCGCGTCTCAATACGCCTGGTACCACCCTGCCTCAACCGGACAGATGGGCGTGTCGAAGGAGGAATGCTTGAACCAGGGCCGGCCGTAAGCGTTGGCCGCGTTGGTGATGTTCTTCAGCCGCATGACCGAGGTGGTCGCCAGAAACGGCTCCTGCTCGTCCGGTGCCAGCTTGGAGACCTCTTGCCAGATGGCACGCCCGGCCAGAAAACCACTGGCCCCGGCCTGGCTGGCGATGCGCACCTGATGGAAGAAGGTATCGTAGTCCACACCGGCGCTCAGCAGCGTCCAGGGCACCTTGGACGCTTGGTCCAATTCCTTACACCGCTCGTACTGCTCCTTCTCGTCGATGGTGTACGTAGGGTTGGTGGGGTACTCCGCCTTGAGGATGTCGATGCCCAAGCCGGTAAGCCGATCAGCCGTGCGGATGACCAGGTCTGGTTTCATCCTGGCAAACTCGGGTCCCTTGGCATCGATGTCCGGGTCGAGCGAGTAGGAAAGGGGTTCCAGCAAGAAGGCAATGTCGTACTTGTTGCACTCCTCGGCCACGAACTGCACCAGATCCTCCTGCTTGGGAGCCACATCTCCCGCATCCGGGTGGTAGTAGAGGAGCAACTTGACCGCGTTGGCTCCCATACGCTTGATCTTCTCCACGCTCCACCCGTCCAGGATGGTGGTGAGGCGGGCGGTGGCGGATCCGGTATAGCCAGTCGTCTCGAGGGCGACCAGGATGCCACAGTTGCGTGGGACGATCTTCTCGGCGATCAACTGGGCGGCGGCGTAGACGGGGTCCATCAGGAGCGCGCTGGAATGAGGGCCCAGATGGGAGGCCAGTTTCCGCTTCATCGCCACGATCTGTTCGTAGGGAACCGACTTGGGGTCGTCCGGGTTGAGGGCCCGTTTCAACGAGCCGCGGTGATCCATGGCGGTGATGGTGATCAGTCCGTGCTCATTGGCGATCTGCTTCAATCCTAGATATTTCCCGACGGTCAATTGCTTGCCCATGATGAACTTCCTTACAGTCGTGTTAGATAAGCAACTTTCAGCGGCCCTGTTCTTCTATGACTCTGGTTCTGTGCCTTTGAACAGTTCGGTCTCAGGATGGAATGCAGTCCAGGCGAACCAGAACGACGGGATCCCGACGATCTCCTCTAATTGGGCTCCCACAAGCTCTCCAGACAGCGCCTCTCCGTG
Organism: Bipolaricaulia bacterium; assembly: GCA_046758705.1. Taxonomy (GTDB): domain Bacteria; phylum Bipolaricaulota; class Bipolaricaulia; order JBHIAT01; family JBHIAT01; genus JBHIAT01. Next base: position 21,042 of record JBHIAT010000013.1, on the reverse strand, counting down.
GAAGCTCCAGACGGATTGCGTCTGTATATCGATGAGTCGGCCGTTGACGAGTTCGAACTCCAGGGTACGGCCGTGCTGGTTGAGCTGACGGTCGAAGAACTTCAGTTCGCCGGCCGGGGTCTTGACGGCCAGAATCGAGGTCTCACTGATCCAGTCGTTCAACAACAGCTGTTCATCGAATGCCGCTTTAGCGTAGGCCTTCGCGCTGCCGTCGACGATGACTCCGATCACATCGTCCATCGCCCGGAGCCGGCCGTCGTTGAACAGGACCCCGGAGGGCAGACGAGTCCCGACCGGGATATCCTGCGACCGGTAAGCCTCCTCAGACGAGTTGTCATCGTAGATCTCAGGCGGAATCTGCACCAGGCCCTGAGGTGTGAACACCGTCTTAGGGCGGGTGAGCACCAAGGTGTCTGGATGTTCATCCCGCCACAACCCCCACGGGACGATGTCGACCGGGATTCGGTGTAGCTCCCCGACCTCGCCCACGGCCCGGCCGACGATCGCCTCGCCGGTGATCTGAGACCACAGCGAGCGCGTTACCCGATCATACATCAACAAGTCCGATTGGTACAGGCCTCCCGAGTTCCCGAACCGCACGATCTGGCCGTCGATCTCCGGTGCCAAGAAGGCCAGTCCAGAGTTGCACAGCGGACAGTAGGTGACCACGATCGCCTCCCCGAAGAAATCGTCGTTGACGATCTCGTGTCGGTTGAGAATCCGAATCGGGTAGGCCTTCGTGATCCCTCTGTAGCGGACCCCCATAACGAAGTCGTCCGAAGTCAGCCACGTATCTGCCTCAATGGCCGGTGTGAATTCAGGAGCGTCGATCGGCGGGATGGCATCCAAAGGGAGCAACCCCAGGAGCAACTGATCGAGCTTCAGATTCGTGAGGTACTTGGTCCCACGCTGGGTGGTGGCGATCTCCGCCTCGGTGGCGATCTCGTTGTGGGTCGCATACCCGCTCCACGGGAGGAGCATCATCACCAGCAGGATGACGCCTATGAACAGGACCACACGGTTCATCCCTTCACAACCTCTCTCCTATAAATTCGATCGTTTCTTGGAAGGTCGGAGCGCCTTCCATGGGGCCTCTTTGGGTCACGGCAAGCGCGCCTACAGCATTGGCGAATCTGCCCATCTCTTTCCAATCCCATCCTTCGTAATAGCCCTTGATAAATCCAGCATCGTAGCAGTCTCCCGCACCGGTGGGGTCCACTTCTTGAATCTCGAACGGAGGGATATCGATGGTTTCCTTTTCTGTGACGATCGTAGAGCCCCGCGATCCTCTCTTAATAGCGATCACTTCAATTCCCTTCTCCAACAGTTCATCTTCATCGCCAAATACGCTGATCTCTTGCTCACCCGGAAGGAAGATATCGGTTAAATCCAGGATTGAAAAACATATTTCTTTGACACTTTCAATCTCCAACATCTCAGGCCGTAGGTTAGGATCGAAGCTGATCTTACCTCCGGCGTTTTTGATCACCTGAGCCGCTTTATATACAGCTCTCTGCCAATCCTCATTGATGGATAGGGCGGTTCCCATCACATGAAGGTGATTGAACCTCTGTAAATAACGCGCTTCTATCTGTTCCTCGCCGATTTTCCCAGCGGCGGCTTGGCTCACGTGATAGATAAACTTTCGACTCCCATCTTCAAAATAAGCAACAAAGGCAACGCCTGTCGTTTCTTCAGCCCAAACTTTTGTCTTTACCGTCTTTACACCATCTTCTTTGAGCTTGGTTAGAATGACCTTCCCAAACGCATCGTTTCCCACGCTGCCGATGAAAGAGGTGTTCACACCGAGTTTTGACAGAGCTCCAGCGAAGATCACGGGTGCACCGCTGGGGTAAGGGCCCATAAAGATCCCTGGACTTTTCAGATCTTGCCCCACCTCCTCCCTCATGATTTCGACGAGCATATCGCCCATTGCGAGTGCTCTGACCATTATTTCTAGGAATCTTCCCGGTTGGTCCGTGTATCGTCGAGTGCACCCGTCATATATTGGACGATTTCCTGACTATCGGTCTCATCGGTCCGTTTATCTGTGACTTTGCGTCCTCTGTGTAACACCACGATGCGATTCGTGACGGCAAATATCTCAGGCAGGGTATGGCTGATAAAGATAACTGGAACTCCCTCGTCGCGTAATGTACGGACGATATTCAGCACCTTGTTTTGTTCAATAACGCCCAAATTGTTGGTGGGTTCGTCCATGATCATCAACTTGGCATTCCAGTGGTGGGCACGAGCGATGGCCACTGCCTGTCTCTGTCCACCGGATAGCTTGTCAATTTCCGCGGTGAAGGACGGGATATCGATATCTAGTGCGCTTAACGCATGCTTAGACTCTTCGAACATGCGATTTTCATCGAGAACTTTAATCAGACCGCCAATATAACGCTTTTTCGCTTCCCGGCCAAGGAAGATATTCGCGCTTAGATCCAGGTTCCCTGCCAGCGCTAAATCCTGATAAATGGTTTCGATACCCATATCTCGTGCATCTGAGGGTTTGGAGATTTGCACCCGGTTGCCTTGAAAGTAGATCTCCCCTTCATTAGGCTGGTGCACACCGGCGATCATCTTGATGAGGGTTGACTTGCCCGCGCCATTGTCACCCACCAGACCAACGACTTCACCTGGATAGATTTCCAGGCTGACCCGATTCACAGCGGTCAACCCGCCAAAACGCTTGACAATGTCTTTTACAGCCACCACTGGCACGACTGATTCCATAAAGATCCCTCCGCTCACTGATCAAAGCTCAACGTTTCCATAATGTGGATCGAGCAATCGCTCTTTTGAAAAGGGATTCAGTACGTCCGTTGGACATGCTCACTTGACCTAAGATCAGATCGCGAGCTTGATCCGTCAACACCGCCATGATGACAACGATGCCGACCACCACAAACTGCCAGAACGGCCGAACATTCAGCATGATCAGGCCGGTTTGAAGCACGGCGATGATGAGCGCGCCGACAACCGTTCCCGCGACCGTACCTTTACCACCAAACAAGCTGACGCCGCCGATGATCACCGCCGCAATAGACGGCAAAAGGAGCGGGTCACCTGCAATAGAGGAACCGCCGGAGAATCGCGCGGTATGCAAAACTCCGGCAACACCTACGGTAAGGCCAGACATGATATAGAGCAAGATCGTGTGGCGATCTATCGGGATACCGGCGCGGAGCGCTGCCTCACGGCTTCCACCAATGGCATAGGTGTGCCGCCCAAATTGCGTTTTCCTCAAAACAAAAATGGCGATCGCTACCAGGACAATGGTCACCATCACCGGCCACGGTAAGATACGGTCGAGCCCGCGCAGTTGTACGCCGGTGACGTCGGGCTTGTTAAAAAACAGACCTTCACCCCGTAGGTAATAGAGGAGCGACTCGTTACCGAAGTCCCGTACCTTCTTCGGCAGCCTGCCAACGACGTTGCCCCCCGAGAGCAACAGGGCGGTTCCACGGGCGACAAACGACAGACCCAGCGTCACGATGAACGGCGGAGCGCGTAGCTTGGCGATAATCACCCCATTAACGAGGCCGAAGAAAGCAGCAAACGCAATTCCAGCCAGAAACCCAACCAGAATGGCAACGACCACCGAGGTACCCCCATCGGCCAGGCCTCGAATCACCAACGCGGATGTCACCGACGCCAAGCCCATCACCCAACCCACTGACAGGTCAATACCGCCTGCAATAATGACAAACGTCTGACCCAGCCCCATTAGCAGAACGGGCGTGATCGCAACCAGGATGTTCTGTGAATTGCGCAGTGAGAAAAAGCCGGTCCCGGTTATAGAAAAAAAGATGAGCATTGCACCCAGGAATACCCAGGACCAAACCTTAGTCAGGATGAGCAGCTGTTTCCGCATCCGCATCAATGCTCAGGTCCCTCGCTTTGATACGAGCAGCGTGAAGCCAAGCTTAATTAATATAAATCCATCTTAAATTGTCAGTAAGGCCGATCCAGTTCCAGTGGACCGGCCTTACTGACAAGCGCTTTACAAACTGACACGCATATGCCAAGTTTTACGGCACGCTATAAATGAAGCGTTGCATCTCAGGACTGTTCACATTGGCTTGGTTGAAGACAGCCTGTCCCGTTTCGACCCTCTTAGGCAGGCTGAGGACGCCACGTGCGTCTGCTAATGCGAACTGCACGGCCATATAGCCCATATCGAAGGGGATTTGGGCAACGACCAGGGTGAAGACCCCATCCTGCAGTTGTTCGATGGCAAATTCGGTCGCGTCGATGGCCACCACCTCGATGCCCCCGCCCAGTCCCGCGTTCAAAACAGCTTGACCGCCGCCTAATGCGCTAAACACGTTGACACCGAAGATACCAACCAAGTCGGGCTCACGCTGCAGCACCGCCGCCGTCTGCTGGGCTGCGCGATTGGCGTCATCGAGATTGAAGTCTTCACCGATGAGTTCTATACCCGGAAATTCTGCGATCCCTTCCTTGAACCCCTGTGAGCGCTGATCGACGGTGCTGACGCCAGCGTTGGTGTTCTGGATGTAAACCTTGCCTCGACCACCGAGCGCCTCAGCCAGGGCTTGACCGGCGATACGTCCCATCTTGACGTTGTCGGTACCGATATAGGAAATCGGGAACTTCACCGGGCCATTGACATAATCACCGTTGCCTAAGAAGGTATCCACGGTGATGATTCCGATCCCGGCGTCCCGCGCTGCTTCCAGCGGCGCGATCATCTGCTCCTTGTCCGTCGGGGCAATGATGAGGTAATCCAGATCCCCACGAGCCACCATCGCATCAAGGAACGGCGTTTGGATCGTGGGACCCCATGAGGGTGGGACCTGTACTACAAGGTCTATGCCTAGATCTCTGGCTGCCTGACGGACGCCAAGTTCCATGACCTGATAGAAGGGGTCAACAACGCCCGGCAAGAACCCGATCTTGATGGTCCTCTGCGCCGTTGCTAATGGCGCTATCCCCAGCGGTGCTATCAATAGCACAACCAACGCAAGTACGAAGAGTCTTTTGAACATGATGTTCCCTCCCTTTGAATTTATTGGCATCGGCCTGTAAAACACTTGGACCGGTTTAGATGAGATGACATCCCCCCTTTCATTTTTCATTAAAGGCAATCGTTGACCTGTAAGATTCACTGTAGCATATCATTCCAGAGAAGTCAAAAAGCAAACAGGAGTAGCATCCGCTTTTAGTTTAAGGTCAATTCACATCGTAAACAAATCCTCAAGAGCACGATAAAGGCTTTTGTATCGTTTATGTAGCTGGTTGTATGCTTGGACATTCCTCTCTATAGGATCGATCCTCTTTTCGGCTTCAAAGAGACGTTGAGGTAAACGATCTAACTCAGGATAAAATCCAACCCCAAGCCCGGCCAGCAATGCGGCGCCGTAAGCCGATTGATCCTTTACAGGTGCTTTGTAGACGCGCATTCCATAGATATCAGCCTGGATCTGACTCCACCGCCGGCTTTTGGCTCCACCGCCGGCCAATCGGATCTCTTCGATGGGGAGATCCATCTCCTTGAGCAGCTCCAAGCTATCGCGCATTCCGAAAGCGACCCCTTCCATCAGCGCCCGAGCCAAGTAAGCCAGGTTATGCTCAAGCGTGAGACCGAAGAACACGCCTTTGGCATCGGGATTGAGATGAGGGGTCCGTTCCCCGGTCAAGTAGGGAAGAAAGATCAACCCGTTGCTTCCGGGCTCAGCCTGTTCTGCCCACTCATCTATTTTCTCGTAGGTGATTTGATCAGCCAGAACGTTTCGATGGAACCAGCTTAGGGCCAGGCCAGCCGTCTTCATGGCCCCCATAATGTGCCACTTGTCCGGCAGGCATTGACAGAAGGTATGGACTCGGCCCTCCGGCTCCACGACCGGAGATTCTGCTGTGGTGTAGACTTGTCCTCCGGTTCCGATGGTCGCCGAAACGACACCCGGCTTAATAACACCACTGCCCAATGCTCCGGCCTGCTGATCCCCTGCCCCGGCGATGACCGGCGTTCCTTCGGCTAGCCCGGTCTGTTTCGCGGCCGTTGGGGTGATCTTTCCGACGATGGCGGTCGACTCACAGAGCGGTGGAAGTTTCGATAGTGGCACCTGGAGTTCGGTCAGGATCTCTTCAGCCCAGGTCCGTTTGTAGATGTCAACGAGCAGTGCCGACGAACCATCGGCGACCTCCATGTAAAATTTTCCGGTCAGGCGGAACCGTATATAGCCCTTGGGCAGCAGGATTTTTTCCGTTCTGCGAAAGAGTTCCGGTTCGTTCTTTTGGATCCAGAGGATCTTAGGCAGTGTGAAATCGGGCAAAGACCGGTTCCCCACCGTCGTTCTCAGCACGTCCCAGCCGATTCGATCCTCGATCTCCTCGGCCTCCTGGATCGCCCGCTGATCAACCCAGATGATGCACGGGCGAAGCAGCTCTCCTTGACCGTCGACGAATACCGCGCCGTGCATCTGCCCGGAGAGTCCCACGGCGGAGATATCGGTCGGTCGAACCTTGCCGATGACCGAAGGCAGAAGTTCACAGAGCCGTTTCCACCATACCTTGGGATCCTGTTCCGACCATCCCGGTTGAGGCGTTTGGGTGGGATAAGCGGCACTAGCTTGGGCGACGACCTTCCCTTCCCGGTCGATCAACAGCGCCTTCAAATTGGTGGTGCCTAAATCGATGCCCAACAGATAATCCATCTTATATACCCTGCGCATCTGCCGGGCCGATCCACAGCTGACGATCCGGGTCGAAGCGCCAGCCGGGCGCGTTTAGGAACAGGTGTCGACGGGGCCAGCCGTCAGCGATGCGCGCCAGGGTTTCGGACCAGCTACGGATGCCGCTCAACGAATCAGCGGCCTCCACGTTGCACGCCCCCACCGCACAGGCAGCCGTCAGCGTCTGTTCGGGGCTCATATCGCGCAGCAGACCGCTGAGGAAGCCGGCGATGGTGGCATCACCGGCACCGGTGGTGCCAGCCACAGCCGTCTCAAAACACGGGGACCACAGCTCGCGATCGGCCCAGGTGGCGAAGTCGGAGGGGCGAGCGCGACCCATATCGGCCAGCGATGGTTCGTCAGCGGTGCGCAGGTACAGGCCAAGTTCACCCGCCTTCAGGCCGACGACCGTCACCCCCATGTCGATCAGTTCTTGTCCAAGTTTCGACACCAGTTCAGCAGGGATCTTCTCACCTTGGGACAGCGCGTCAAAGACGTCACGCTGCAGCATGAACAGCATCTCCTCGACGCTGGGCAGAAACAGATCGACGTGGGGCAGCGTAACTTTCAGGATCTTTTTCCAGTCGGCCTGCCCGGAAGGCGCGTTCGGATCAGGCATCGCCATGTCGAGGGAGGTGGTCACCCCCGTCCGTCGGGCGCGGCGAAAGATCTCGACCAGCTCCGCGCCGTCCTCCTGGTACATGCGCTTCATGATGGGCGGGTAACCGAAGTGAAACAGACGCGCCTTCTCCAACATGTCGTAGCGCAGATCGTCGGCGGCGAAGGTGTCGTTGCAGCCGGGATGGTGTAAGAAGATGCGGTCGACGTCGGGTGGGCTGAGGATGACGGTGTAGGAGCTGGCTTCACTGTCCATCACGGCCATCCCCTCAGTCAGCCCTTGACCTTCCGATTCGATGGCCTCCAAGATCGCCTGTCCGAAGACATCATTTCCCACTTTGCCCATCAGCCGAGTCTTAATGCCCAATCGGTGCAGGGCCAACCCGGTGTTGGAGACCGGTCCTCCGGGCGACAAAACGGCCGAACCGACCTCCGACAGACGCCCGGGAATCATCATCTGCTCCAGATTGGCCTGACCGCTATTCAGGGTTGGAATGACGTCCAGGCAGATGTGGCCGGCCACGATGGCATCAACGGACACTTTAGAGTGTCACCACCTGCCCCGAGCGCTGCGATTCCAACGCTGCGTCGATGATGCGATGGCTGAGCTCGGTTTCTTCAGGAGTGGCGCAAGAAAACGGCACCTGCGGGCCGTGGACCAGCTCATCGCAGAAGGCCGCAAGCATCTGTAGAACGGCATCGGGAAAACCGAACTCGAAGATCCCCCCGGTGATGGAAGGGTAAACGGTGTCGTATCCCAGGTCGACCGTCTGCCACGCCTGTTCACCGCCGGGCTCATAACTCAGGGTCCTCAACGTTCTGGGATACTTGGTGGTAAACTCGGCTGAGAATCGGGTGCCGAGCACTTTGATATACCAGGTGTTCGTTTCGCCGGGGGCGATGCGTTTGGTCGACAAGAGCATAGGGAAGCTCTGATCGCCCGTTTTGACCTCACAGGCGAGCGTGGCGTTATCCCAGGTGTCACACGGCACCAAATTGCCGTCTCGATCCGGTCGCTCTGGGACCACGTTGGAGAGCAGCGCGCGCAGGTTGTGGGGAAGCCAGCCGAAGCGCAGCGGGATGTGCATCATGTGTATGCCTAGATCGCTCATAGATCCGGATTCGCCGTTGAATTGGGCCTGGCGTTTCCAGTTGATCGGTTTGTTCGGATTCAGGTCGCTGCTGTGATGAAATCCGGCTTCTACCTCCAGAATTTGACCGAAACGCCCGTCACGGATATATCCCACGATCTTCTGGGCGCCGGGGAAGAACGGGAACTCCGAGGAGCAGCGGACGAGCACGTCAGGGTTGGCGCGAATGGCATCCATGATGCGCGCGTTGGCGGCGCGGTCTATGCCGAACGGCTTTTCGCCCAGCAGGTGTTTGCCCACACTGATGATGTCGATGTAGAAGCGCTCGTGCAGATGGTGCGGGACGGCGCAGTAAATCACCTCGATCCCAGGATGTCCAAGAAGTTCTTGGTAATCGCGGGTCGCAAGCGTGATCAAGTCGAAATGGGTTTGGAACCAATTGAAGGTAGCAGGATTGGTATCGCAGATGCCGACGATCTTGGGTGCAAAATCAAGGTTTAACAGGTCGCACCATCGCGCACTGGCGCTGGCGATCTCTCGACCCATCAGACCACATCCGATGATGCCGATTCCGATCTCTCGTTTGGCCATCGCTGATCTCAAGATCTCAAGATACTCAGCGCTTCCTCCGGACTGGCACCGTCGTGCACCACTGCCATGAGTGCCTGGGTCATCTTAACCGGATTTTCATGGTGAATGACGTTGCGGCCGTAGACGATGCCGGCAGCGCCCTGCTCTATCAGTTCGGCGGTGCGCTTCAGGATCTCCTCGTCGGAGACCTTCCCACCGCCCCGGACCAGGATCGGCACATCGCCGGCGATCTCAACGACCTGGTAGTAATCTTGCACGTTGTCGCAGGGGTCGGCTTTGATGACATCGGCCCCGAGCTCCACCGCCTGACGAACCAACCCCAGAATCTTGTTCAGGTCGCCGTCAACCTGGTAACCGCCCCGTTCCTGGTTGGGTTTCATGACCAGGGGCTCAATCATCAGTGGCATGCCATAGTACTCACAGTCGGGTTTCAGGCGGCAGATGTTCTCGATGCACTGATGGTGGAGCTCGGGCTGATCGGGCAACAACAACAGATTGGTGACCACGGAGGTCGTGTCGAGAGCCAGGGCCTGTTCCACCGGGTTATCGATGAGTTGGTTGAACAGGAAGTGAGGCAGGTCCTTGCCGTAGACGTTCGCCGCGTCGGTGCGCAGCACCAGCGAGGGCTTCTCTTTGCCCGGTATCTGCTGCAGAATCCGGGCCTGTCCGACGGTGAGCTGAATCGCGTCGGGTGCCGCCTCGACGATAGCGGTGATCGCCCGGTGCATATTCTCGATGCCGGATAGAAAGGCAACTTCGTTGAAAAAGCCGTGATCGATGGCCACATCGAAGCATTTGCCGTCAGCGGCCAGAAGTCGGTTGAGTCTTGGAGTGACGCTCATTGGAAGAACACCTCAACCGTAGTTTAGCACAATCCGGACGGCCGAAGCAATCGGTTGTCATACTTCACGTGCTTCAAAAGCGCACCATCACCTCCAGCGGGACGTCGTCCAAGACGGAGCTGACCGCTTCAGCATAGGTCAGATCCTGGATATCCTGGAGCACCGGCTCCAGCCGGTGGTTTGTCTCAGCGTCGCAACGGATCACCAGCTCCCGGACCGGCTTCGCCATAGACAGCTTTCTGAGGCTCTTTTCCTTGCGAACTGCCTCGACGACCGAGATCGCCAGCTCGCCGATGGTATCTGCTTCCGGATCGGTCCAATCCGGATGCGCCTCGGGCCACGAGCTGAGATGGATCAACTCGCATCCCTCTCGTTCGGCGAAACCGTGATGGTAGATCTCTTCGGTGATGTAGGGAAGGATCGGAGCGAACAGCTTTAACACCGTTAGGAGGCTATGGTGCAAGGTATACTGGACCGCCTGCCGCTCGGCCTGCTTCTTAGGATGGTAAAGCCGGCGCTTGACGAACTCCAGATAGTTGTCGCAGAGATCCCGCCAGAAGAAGCGTTCGACCATCTCCTTAGCCGAGGTGTAATCGTGCGACTCGAGGTGGCGGGACGCCGTCTCGATCGTCTTGGAGAGTCTTGACAGCAACCAGCAGTCGATGATCCGGAGTGCAGGTCTATCTTCGGATTCGTCATAGTCCTCCAGGTGTATGAGCGCAAACCGAGACGCGTTCCACAGTTTGATCATCGTCCGTTGTCCCTGAGCGACGACGTCCTCGCTGTAAGCGGTGTCCCGCCCGGGTCGGGTCTCGCACGCCCAGTAGCGTATCGCGTCGGCCGACCGGGCCTCGATCAACGATAACGGATCGGTCGAGACCCCCTTTGACTTGCTGATCTTCTGGTTCCGCTTGAGCGCATGTCCCGATATCAAAACCCACCGCCACGGGATCTCCCCAGTATGCAACAGCGACTTGACGATCGTGTAAAACGCCCAGGTGCGGATGATGTCGTGGGCCTGGGGACGAAGGTCCATGGGGATGACCCGATCCGAGAGGTCGTCCGGCTCGCCCCAACGGGCGGTGATCTGCGGGGTCAGTGCCGAGGTCGCCCAGGTGTCCATCACATCCTGTTCCGGCTCAAACGCCTCGCTTCCGCATCCGCAGGGTCGATCCGGTGACTTTTGGGTCGGATCGACAGGAAGATCGTGCTCGTCTGCCACCAGGATCTCGTCGCAGTTCCGGCAGAACCAGACCGGAAACGGCACGCCGAACGGTCGCTGTCGGGAGATGCACCAGTCCCAGCGCAGGTTTCGGACCCAGTGCTCGTAGTGTTTTCTCATGAACGGCGGAGTCCATTCGATCTGCGCTCCCGCGTCGAGCAGTTGCTCCTTCAGGTCCAGAACCCGGATGAACCATTGCCGGGTCACCAGGAACTCGACCTCCGTTCCGCAGCGCTCGTGAACGTTCACCGTGTGTGTGATGGCCCGTTCCCCGAGCAGCGTGCCATTCTGCTTCAGATCCTCCAGGATCCGCGTTCGGGCCTCGGTCAGTGGGAGACCAGCATATCGCCCGGCCGGCTCGCTCATCTGGCCATTTCGGTCGATGGCTAACTTGAGCGGCAGATCGTGCGCGTTCCACCACTCGATGTCGGTCACATCGCCGAAGGTGCAGCACATCACGATCCCGGTCCCCAGCTCCGGGTCGGCCCGTTCGTCGGCGAGGGTCGGGATGGCTTCGTCGAAGAGCGGGGTTCTGGCCTGCTTGCCAATCAAGTGGATATAACGCCCATCCTGGGGATGGACGAAGATGGCGGCACAGGCGGGGAGCAACTCGGGTCGGGTCGTTCCGATGGTGATCGGCTCACCTCCATCGACTTCGAACCGCAGTTCGACCCAGGTGGCCTTTCGTTCCCGATCCTCAAGTTCCGCTTGGGCGATCGCCGTCTGACACTCCGGGCACCACAGCGACGGAGCGTCCTTGCGATAGGCTCGCCCGTTTCGGTACAGCTCGATGAACGACCGTTGAGAGATCCGTTGCGCCAGGGGCTCAATCGTCCGGTAGCGGAAGTTCCAGTCGACGCTCAGACCCACGCTATTCCATAGCGCTTCGAACCGTTTTTCCATGTTGCGGGTCGTTTCCAGACAGAGCTTTTCGAAGGTCGGCCGGTCTAGCTCTCGGACGCTGACGCCGTGTTCTTGCTCGACGAACCGCTCGCTCGCCAGCCCGTTGTCGTCAAACCCGAACGGGTAAAAGACCCGATCGCCTCGCATCCGCCGGAACCGGGCGATGATGTCGGCATGGGTGTAGGAGAAGACGTGGCCGATGTGCAGGTTCCCGGAGACGGTTGGCGGCGGGGTGTCGATCGCGTAGATCGGTCGGTCGCCGTCGGGATCGAATCGGTAGATCCCTCGCTCGTTCCAGAGATCGCGCCATCGCTTCTCGACGCTCCTGAAGTCATATCGCTTGGTTAACTGACTCATCTCAACCTCCAAAATGAAAACGCCACGAGCAGTTCCGTTCGCCCGTGGCGAAAATAAACACGGGCAGGTCTCCGTCACCCGCCCATCCGATCTATGCTAGGTACGAGCCCTTAGCACCCGAACGCAATGGGTCGGTGACGTAGGGATACGGATACTACACCTACGACCTGCCCACCGACTCGTTCAACAGGTGCAAGGGACTGATCCATGAAATCCTCCTAACAGCTTAGTATACTGTCGAAGAAATCTTCTGTCAATCTCCGTTCATGGACGACTATCTTCAAAAGAGAAAACATCACAACATTTTGCTATAATCAGGCATTCGAAGCCAGTGAGCAGTATGACTTCTGTCTGCATCGCTTAGATCGTATCAATGGCGATATCCGGGCTGTAACTTATGACCAGAAAAAGCTTGCCATTGTGATATCGACAGATCTTGAGGCACGTTGATGCTTCCCGACGATCTTCAATATCCACAGTCGAAATCTCCTATCACCTATCCGAAAGTGCTTCTTGTTGAAGGGCGCAGTGCCTTCGAATTCTTCAAGGCCTTGCTTCGCCACCTGGATTTATTGACTGAGATCGAAAATACGAAACTTCGGTAGTGTGGGGGATTTGGCGCCTTACTTAGAAACCCTGATCATCACGTCCGGATTTGATGACGTTACTTCACTCGGCATCGTCCGAGATGCAGAAGAGGACGCAACCACCGCTTTCCGGTCTGTGTGTGGTAGCCTGGGCCGAGCAAGGTTAAGTGTGCCAAAACAACCTATGGTTGTAGCCGGTAGCAATCCTAAAGTTTCTGTCTTTATCCTACCAGATTGTTCCAATTCTGGAATGCTTGAAACGCTGTGTTTGCAAACTATCAGCAACGATCCGATCATGTCATGCATAGACCAATACTTTCAATGTGTACAGAATCAGACTGGCGATTCGCCTGGTAACTTACCGAAAGCGAAAGTTCATGCATTTCTGGCATCCAGACCTACCCCCGGTTTGCTGTTAGGGCAAGCGTCACATGCAGGTTACTGGGCGTGGGAGAATCCAATATTTGATGACATTAAGCAATTCCTTAAGACCTTATAGGTTCCTATGGCTCCTGACTCGGGTGGCTTCCAAAGATAAAAAGTCAGTCTTTACGCTACCCGATAATGAGATACTTCTGTATACAACTCAAAAGGGGAATCCGCTATGAAAAGTTCTGAAACAAGACAGGAGTATTTGAAGGATCTCACACAGGAGAAGAGGAAGTCATAAAGACTACCTATAGGTCTATAGGATGGGGGCCGTCATCGACCTCGTCGCACCGGCCGGGTGAGCCACCTTTCCAGGTATCTGGCGAGCACCACGTTGACACGCTTCTGGTGAAGCAGCATCTCCATCAGGTTCTGGTAGGCGGACCGAAGTTCGAGAACCGAGAACCACTCCGGCTTGATATCCAGTAGGTAGATCCCTTGATACCTACCTGCGATCCTGTTGAGGTTGAGGATTTGCCGATACGGGAGCACACCGCGGCCCGGAGGAAGACCGAGATCGCCGAACCGGGGATCGTCCTCGTCGAGGATTCCGTAGTGGTCACCGAGATGGAGGTGGATCACCCACGGCAGGATCCGATTGACCGCCGCAAGCAGGTCGAAGCCGAGCCGATTAGCTGCCAGGAATGCATGACCCAGATCGAGGGTGATCCCCAGATGCGGGGAGTTAAACCGCGCCACCAGCCCGGCGAGATCGTCAAGGTGGATCAGTGGCTCATCGGAGTTCCAACCGTTCTCCAGGCCGATGCGGATACCTCGACGGGAGGCGTAATAGACGAAATCGCTCAGTACCCGAATGATCTGGTGTTTGACGCAGTCGGAGTTAGGGTCTTTGGCCCGACCGGTGTGCAGAACCAGGATTTCCGCATTGACGATCTCACAGAAGTCGATCGTGCTGCGCAGCGCGTTCTTGGAGCGTTCATCGTCGGGATCGGTGATATTGATGAGCGCGGACGGGGCGTGGACGGTGTAAGTGAGGTCGTAGCGTGCCAACACTTTGGAGATGCGGCGCAGCGCCTTGATATCGAGGTCGCCGTCCGCGTCTCGAATGACACCGAGGGCGCGCGGTGAGGGCTCGACCACATCGAAGCCAATCTGGGCGAGCCGATGGAGCAGATCACTGAGCTGCCGCGGATCAGAGATCAGTCTGTCATGCAGATTGATGCCGATCCGATTCACTGGCCACGCTGTTGCCACGATGGCTCACCTCCTACTTGTATCATCGCGGAAATCAAAGGGATATATCTGTAAGCGAAAGTACAAAAACGAAGTAAAAGACAGAGCAAAAGATGGAGTAAAAGTGCAGGTCATAGAGGCTGATTTCTGAGGGCTGGGACTCCTGTAGCTGCTGACCAGTCTGTTTGGTGGCTTCATGGGGTGCCCGTTTTCAGGGATAACACCCAATTCCTATTCTTTAAGAATTATACCCAAAGACCGGATTTTTTAGCCACTATTGTCTGTCCACCGATCCCCGATCGAGCCGATGCAGATGAACGAGAGCCCGATATGCATAGATCAGAGCCGTCACCAGCGCATGAACGAATATCGAGACGATCGCGTAGAAAGGAAGGTCAAGCAGGACGAATAGGAGAATGTGCAGGTTGTAGAGGTTTCTTCTCCCAGCGACTCTCCTGAAGACCGTTTCAAACTTTCCATACATATCCAGGCTCTTTCCTGCACTCTGCCCGAATCGGTCGTAGACGTTCCGGTAGAAGGCGATCAGGATGATGGTGATCGACGCCAGGATCAGCGGCGTGCTGCCTCGGGTCCGGGAGAGGTAATAGGCGAATGCGATGATCCAGGAGAACTCGAACAGCAGGTCGAAGGCGTGCTCCATTGCGCCGACCCGGGTCGTCATCCCCTTGACCCGGGCGAGCTTCCCATCGAACCCGTCCATCAGCCCGACGACAAACGTCAACACGGAGCCGATCAGCAACTGCCCGGCCGCGAACAGGCCGGTGACGGCATAGGCGATCAGGTTGACCACCAACGTTACCTGGTTCGGGGTGACCGGGTAGTTTGACAGTCGGGCGACGACCCAGTTCTCTATCGGGTTGTGAACATAACGGGCCAGCAGGTCCGAAGGATCCTTCTGCCCGCTATCGATGATCCGGTACTCTGCCTCCCGTCGGTCCCGGCTCGTCGCGATCTCGAACCAGTAGGGTTTGATATCCCGACGCAACTTGGGGATATAGCTGTCGAGATCGGAGATGGATTTCCAGTAGATCTCAGAGCGGTTCAGCAACCTGTTTAACGCCGCTTCGATATCTTGAGGGTCCTCATCCACAAGCGGATGGAACGCCTCCCAATCCAGGAGGGCGACCCCAATCCAGGTATATCTCCCCGCTTGCTGTGTGTGATTGCCGATCGCGATGACCCGGTCTCCGTCGACGGCTACCCGGCTCCGCCCTGAGCTTTCATCCACAAGCAGCGTGGGTCTCGTTTGTTCAGAGATCGCCTCGATGATCCGGGGATCGAAGAGATGGTCGCCTTTGATCAGGATAAAATGGCCATCTTCGTCCGGGTCCAGAGCACTCAAATATTCGACCCTTAAACCCTCAAGCTTCTCGATGGGGAGGGGCTGAGAGCCCATGAGGAACACTGCGGTGATCCCGATCTGTTTCAGGCTCCTCAACGTGCGTTCAAGCAGAGGGACACCGCAGATCCGTTCCCAGGAGGATTGAATGATGACGACCTTCATTCCAGCGATGGGTATTGCTTCTCGATCCATTCCAGATCTTCAGGGGTATCGATATCTCCCCAGAAGGTTCCCGATACGTCGATACCCCAGAACGGTTCCCCCCATCGAATCAAGGTGGAGACGGCATCTGTGATCGCGATCTTCCGCTGGTGTTTCAACGCGTTTAACGCCTCAAACACCTGCGGTGTCATGGAAAAAACACCGGTGTCAATCCCGTTCCAACACTCCAGCGCCTTTCCGATCGCCTTGATCTGCTCCCCTTCAACCCTGACCTTGGTTGCATCGTCTATCTGAGCGGGGGTCAGGGTTAGGGTTGGAGATCTATCGATACACAAGCCCAGACCGTGGTGATCTCGGGCTTTTAAGTACAGCTTCGGGTCGACCAGGTGATCGGCCATGGCGAGCAGGAATCGGTCCTGGATGAGCGATTCCACTAGGAGGAGGGAGTAACCGTTCTCCCGATCGACCTCCCGGTTGATCACCGTGATGATCTCGAATGGGTACGCTCCTCGCTGTTGAGACAGGAACGCGTCGATCTGCTGGCGTCGGTATCCGGTCACGACGATGAGTCGATCCGGGTTCGCCTCAGTCAGCCTGTCGATGACGTGCTTCAAGATCGGCTGGCCTGACAGCTTGATTAACGGCTTAGGTGACTTCCCGTGCATCCTCGTCCCGTCCCCCGCGGCTAGGATCACGAAGTCCATCCTTGCTCACCTCCCCTTCTCTTTCCCATGGCTACGTTAAAAACAGCGAAGCTTATGCGGGTAAGTGTCCCCTACCGGGTCTAAAAACTAAAAATGGGGGCAAAAACAATATAGAGGTTTTTTCCTCATCATTTTATCAGAACGGGGTGGGATTGTCAATGGGGGGCCGGTTAGGTCCAGCGGTTCAGGACAGGATAGGATGTTGGATCATGATCGTCTTTCAATGGGTGAGCGACGCAACGCCATTTGTTTCACCGCGATCGGATGATTTGCCAAGGTCGGATTGGAGCGTTATAATACAACCGAAAAATTTTTAAAGGAGGAGTCTAATGAATCGTGTTCTAATGGTGTTGGCGATTGTTTTGTCGTTGGTTATTGGAGCAACGAGCTTCGGCTTCGCCCAGGTGCCGACCGACTGGCACCCGAACTGGAACTTCTTTGCGAACCAGATCGTGTTCGTCTCCAACCGCGACAATGACTCAGAGATCTATATCATGGATCTCTCCGGCAACCTCCTCGCCAAGCTCACCGATAACACGACCACCGATATGGAACCCGCCCGGAGCCCCGATGGCAGCCAGGTCGCCTTCTACTCCGCCCGGGATGGCAACTTCGAGATCTACGTCATGAACGCCGACGGCACAGGCGTGCGACGGCTCACCCGCAACAGGGTGATCGACTGGCATCCAAGCTGGAGTCCAGATGGCCGGCGGATTGTCTTCGAGTCATTCCGATCTAGGGGACCGGGGCTGTTCGTCGTCGACGTGGAGAGCGAAGAGATCACCCAGCTGACCTTCGACCGACGCCGCAAGCTCCACCCCAGCTGGTCCCCAGATGGCCAGTGGATCGCCTATGCCGCCCATTCTGACGCGACCCACAGTTGGGAGATCTTTGTGACGAACGTTGCCGGGGATGTGGTCAAACAGCTGACCAACAACGTAGGGATCGACTGGTATCCCCAGTGGGGTCCGAACGGCCAATGGATCGCGTTCGAATCGATCCGCAATGGGCAGTCGGATATCTATCGGGTCAGCGTGGAGACCGGAGAGGTGAGGCAGGTCACCAACGACCGGTTCCGGGACACCCACCCAAGCTGGATCTTGGTTGAGGGTCAGTTTGGGGTCAGTCTAGAGATTGTGTACGCATCGCTCCGGGAGGCGGGCTGGCAGATCCATTTCGTGGAGGTGACCCCCTAAGCCTGAGCCCCGGCCTGCTTCGCGGGCTCCAAGAATGCCAACACCGTAAACCCAGATCAACAGCTACAGCTTTGTCGTGTTTCTTGCCGTGTCAGCTTCACATATCCTATCACTTTACTTCACTCGGAAGGGTCGGGATCTCGATCAGGTTCCCGGAGTGAACTGTCGATCACCTTTGCCAAGCAGTTTTTAGAGATTTGATAAATTTATCGAGGATTTCTCTTATTTTATCCAGATTAAGAGAATAATATCTCATTTGGCCGTCTACACGTACCTTAACAATCCCCTGTCGCCTCAATATATTCAAATGCCTCGATACCGAGGATTGCTCGATGTCCATCAGCTGGGTGAGATCGGTGACCGACATCTCCTCATTGTCAGCAAGCAGTTTGAGCAGCTTCAGTCGGGAACGATGGGCAAGACTCTTGAAGAAGTAGGTATAAATCTCATCCATGCTGACTTCCTTTCACCATCATGATCATAAGGGCGAAAGATCTCTCCGTCAACCACTTGAAAACCGATGCACTCTCAATTATAATATGTGTATAATTGGATATCAATATATGTGCATACTCAAATATTCGCCTAGAGTCATGATGTCATCATCAGGAGACAGCTTTACATGCGATTATTAACCGATCGACGCGAAAGATGGTTTCATGCATTTGCACTCGCCAACGCGACCTTCGGGACGGCGTCACTGCTCATCCCCCTCTATGCGGCGGTCGTCTTGAGTGCGTCGGTGGGGCAGGTCGGCCTGATCTCGAGCGCTGCGAGTCTGGCAGGTGTGCCGGCCGGCATCCTGTGGGGTCGGCTCTCCGATCGACTCAAACGCCGTAAGATCTTCATGATCGTTGGATTTACCGGTGTGGCGATCGCCTTTCTGTTGATGGGATTTTCGGCAAACCTTCTCCAGTTCGTCCTGCTCAGCGCGCTGATGAACTTCGCCTGGATGGCGAGCGCATCGGTTTCGACGCTGTTGGTTATCGAGAGGTTTGATCAAAGCCGCTGGGAATTGCGCATCGGAAGGTTCAGTACCTATGGCGGAAGCGGCTGGGTGGCCGGGCTGGCCCTGGGGGTTTTGTGGATGCAACTTGCTGAAGATGGGGATTCGACTGCGACGATGATGCGTGCGCTTTTCTATCTGATCGCCTTCATGACATTGGTAAGTGCTCTATTGGCCAAGGTCTGGGTTCCGGAAAGCCGGCAACACGTCAAGAGACGTCGGTTCCGCAGCCTGTCGATCACCGGGGGGAATGCGATTGTGGAAGGGCTCAAGTATGCGCCACTGCGCATGTATCACCTGGCCAGACCGAGGCGATTGCTCGAGGTGATCCACCCCAGGAGGTTTGGCAAGGAACTGACGACCTACTACCAAACCGCCGTCCTGTTCTTTACCGGGTTCATGATCTTCCTCGTCCCGTTCCCGATCTTTCTGAAGCAGGTCTTGGGGTTGAGCAACTCGGAGATCTACCTGCTTTACATCATCAATGCCGGAGCGAAAGCGTCCCTCTATAGGTGGGCTGGCAAACTGGCGGAGCGATTTGGAAACCGCAGGCTCCAGCGTACTACCCTCTGGGTCCGTGTCACCATCTTCCCGCTTGCGTTCCTCTCGTTGGCCCTGACCGACCATCATCTCCTCGTCCTGGCGTTCATCGCCGTCTTGTTCGCCGTCAGCGGCGCGAGTTGGGCGTTCATCGGGGTGAGTGGGGTGGCGATCGTCTCGAAGCTTTCCGGAGAGGGGCTGCGCGGTCAAGCGATCGGAACGTACAACGCGCTTGCCGGGATCGGCGGGATCTTGGGTGCGTTGATTGGTGGATATCTTGCCGAATTCAGTTACCTGGCTACCTTCCTCTTGGCTTCGCTCTTCCTGGTAGCGAGCATCGGCATCTCGACCCGAGTCAGGTTCCCGAACTGAACGGGCGGTTGTCTTTGCGAAGCAGGGAGAGGGAAGTCGATAACCCAAATCCTCGTTGTCGATGATCAGTTCCTCATAAGCGATCTCCCGATACCGGTCGGCGACTTGGCGAGTACAGTCGAGGAACAGGCCGTCACTCCGCTTCATGATGTTCGCCTTGTGGACGGCGGTGACCTTGTGACGCCTCGTGTTGCGGGTGTACGTGAACGCGAACTCGGCGATGCCCCACTGGAGGATATTTCGGGCCGCGGGGCTTTACTGCAACGGCCAGTCTACCAGCCTCCTCCGCTTTGTAAACCAGCATCTGCAGAAACTTCCCCCAGCCTGCATCGCAGATACTCTCGGCCAAATACCGATTGCGGACCATGCCGTTGATATGCAACGCTTCAAACGCAATCACATCGTTGGCTTCGACCAGGTCGCGCTTGATGGCCGGCAAATGAGCCGAAGCCAGATCGTGTCTGTGCGGGTAGACCAGAAGGGGCGCTTGATGATCCCCAAGATGATCCGGGAGGACCTAGACATCAAGCTGGGGGACACGTTCTTTCTCCAGCGAGAGGGGAAAGTTTTGTGCTACGCGAGGCCGGAGAACCCGTTTGACGCCTTGGCTCTCCATGCGGAGAAGGAGTATCACGAAGGGCGGACCCGAAGCCTGCGAGAGTTCGCCCAGGAGCATGACATCCCCTTAGATGTCGAGTGACCGTTTCAACGTTCAACTCAACCGAGGGCATTCCCTAATGGAGATTAAGAAAACAATCGGGTAACAAGAAGGCACACCGGTCGGGTATTTCGTTACCCAATTTAATTCTTAAAGTTCATAAGGGAAGCTTGCGGATGTGGATGGTCATTACCATCCCCTCCATCTCCATATGTAGACGGAGGGGGTTTTCATCTCATCAGGGCCGTTGTCTCTATCGTTCGATATAAGAAAAGACGACCCCAGGTGGGTCACCCTATGCAACCCCTCCGAGAGGGAGAGAGCAGGCTGATCACAACGAACCGACGACCTCTTGCACGTCAAGCAAGCGCTCTCCCACTGAGCTTGAGTTTTTCCCATGGGAACGTGATTTGAGGGTGTTTTTAGCTCCCACAATTTCCCCAAAAGTGCGCCTTACTGTAGAATAGGCACAGAGCGCGTTACCTTAATTTAGGTACGTCTCT
>JBHIAT010000012.1:0-38238 GCA_046758705.1 Bipolaricaulia bacterium | reverse complement strand
ACGGGTCTTTATGGGCTATCCCATCATGCCACGTGCACCCACCTGAGTAGTTACAGATAAAGAAAGAAGGGGGTGAGGAAAAACTGCTCCGAAAATGGCCCGATTGAAGGCAACTAAGGGCCAAAAAATCCAAACTTTACGAGGGGGAGTCAAAATGTCCCGAAATAGAGGTTTGAAGTTGGGTGTTTTAGCTGGTTTGCTCGCTGTAGTGTTGGTGTTTGGGCTGTTCCAGCCGGCCGCTGCCCAGAAACAGTATACCGTCTACTTTGTCGTCCACGGAGGCATCGGCCATCCATTCTGGAAGGTGGTGGAGCAGGGTGCATTGGATGCCGATGCTCAACTCCCCGACGTTCGGGTGATCTATACCGGTCCCGATCCTTACAACTTCGAGCAGTTCGTCCAACTGGTCGAGGCGGCGATCGCTGCCAGGCCTGATGGACTCATCGTGACGATCACCTCCAACGTGGCCCTGGATGAGCCGCTGAGACGGGCAATGAAGGCCGGCATCGCGGTCATTGCCGTTAACGCTCAGGATCCCAGACCCGTGGGCGAGAAGATCCCTTACCTGACCTACGTTGGTGAGGACCACTACCTCGTCGGCCAGATCGTGGCCCGGGAGTCGATGAATCGGGTCGACGTGACGCGCGCGGTCTTCGGAAACCACCATCCGGGGGCGTTTCACATCGAGGAGCGAGGTCAGGGCTTCATAGATGAGTTTACGGCGGCGGGGATCCCGGCCGAACAGATCGACGTGACCGCAGATCCGGTGCTCGCATCTCAGATCCTGGTCGACTACATCCGGGCCCATCCCGATACCAACGTCGTCATGCCCGGCTCCGTCGAGGAAGGTGAAACGTTCGCCGAGTTGGCCGAGCAGGTCGGGATCAAGCTCGGCCCTGACGGGGTCATCATCTCTTCCATCGACTATTCGCCACGGGTCCTGGAGCTGATGGACCAAGGCAAGGTGGCGTTCGCCGTCGATCAGGAACAGTACCTCCAGGGCTACATGACCGTGCACTTCATGTACGCGTTCCTACGGTTCGGATTGTTGCCACCTCCGATCGTCCCGACGGGACCCGGGATCGTCACCAAGGAGCAGATCCAGTTGGTCAAGGAGCTCGCAGGCAAGTACCGATAACAATCACCTCGGGGTGAAAGACGACCGACAACCGATGTGGGGGATATCCTGACCCAGGGTATCCCCCACATCACGTCTGTCCACATCTATAACCATGGCGCAAACGAAAACCGAAGAGCTAACGGAAATAGAACAGCGTGTCGAGCCCTGCTCGCTGCTGCTGGCTAACCTGCGGAAACACCCTGAGTTTGGGGTCTTGGTCTTCTTCTTTATCGTGTTTCTTGCCTTCTCTCTCGTTCCCGTGATCCGCTTCGGCACGAATACGTTCGCGACCGGCACCAACCTGATCGGCATGTTCACCCTCATCTCCGAGTGGGGGATCATCGCGATCGGGGCCACCATGCTGATGATCTCTGGAGAGTTCGATCTGTCCGTCGGAGCCAACTATGCAGTGGCTGGCTTCCTGTTCTCAACGCTGGCAAACACCGGCCTCCATTCCTTGCTGGCGTTGCTGCTCACCCTGATGTTCACCACGTTCGTCGGGTTCTTGAACGGGACGATCACGCTCAGGGCACAGATCCCGTCGTTCATTACCACACTGGGCATGCTGGGGATCCTGAAGGGGGTCCTGCTGATGATCACCGGAGGGAGATCTACCCGGTACCTTGGTGACGACATCGCCCTCAACATTCTGGGTCAAAGCTTTACGACCATCGTCGGTGGCGGCGGCCTGCGCCCCTCACATCTGTGGTTTATCGCCCTGGTGGTGATTTTCACCTACATTCTCACCCGCACCGGTTATGGGAACTGGGTATACGCCACCGGAGGCAACAAAGTCGCCGCCCAGGTGATGGGTGTGAACATCAACCGGGTCAAGATGACCAACTTCATGGTTCTGGGATTGCTATCCGGGCTCGCCGGCTCCATTGCCCTGTCCCGGTTCAGGCTCGCATCCCCGGCGTTCGGGTCCGGGCTCGAACTCGAGGTGATCGCCGCGGTGGTGATCGGAGGCACCCTGCTTTTTGGCGGATCCGGGACGATCATTGGGACATTCCTTGGGACGTTCCTGGTGGCCGGGATGTTCCGAACCGGACTGCTGCTCGCCGGTGCGCCCGGTTACTGGTTCAGACTGTTCGTCGGCATCACGCTGATCGCTGCGGCTGTGATCACCATGAGGGTCCGAGGCAAAGATATCGGGATATGACGAGTTGAGAGGAGGGGCACGATGAACGCAGATCCCAAGACGAGTGAGAACAGCCACCCGATGGTCGAAATGAAGGGTATCGAAAAGTGGTTCGGAACAGTTCACGCGCTGAGGGGCGTGGACTTTCATGTCGGCCGTCAGGAGATCGTCGGCCTGCTAGGCGACAACGGGGCGGGCAAATCGACCCTGGTCAAGATCCTGTCTGGCGTCTTCCCCCCGACCGAAGGGGAGATCTACTTTGAGGGGGAGCGAATCGAGCAGATGTCCCCTCACAAAACCAGAGAGCTGGGCATCGAGACCGTCTACCAGGATATCTCTCTGGTGAACATCATGAGCGTCGCCCGGAACTTCTTCCTGGGACGAGAGCCGATCAACAAGAAGTTCGGTCTCATTCCCTGGCTGGATAAGAAGACGATGGAGGAGGAGAGCAAGAAGATCTTGGAAGACATCGGCATCAGTCGAATCCAAGATCCGGATGAGTTTGTCTCGGTCCTGTCCGGCGGTGAGCGACAGGCGATCGCCATCGGTCGCTCGATGTACTTCGGAGCCGAATTGCTCATCCTCGATGAGCCGATGAACGCCCTGTCTGTCAGAGAGCAGCGCAAGTGCCTGGCGCATACCGAAGAGGTCCGGGACTCAGGAGCATCGGTCATCTTCGTCACCCACAATGTCTACCATGTCTACCCGATCGCCGATCGGTTCGTGATCCTGGAGCAAGGCGTTAAGATCGCAGATCACGCCAAAAAAGATGTCGGGATCGACGACGTCATCGAGACAATCGCCACCGGTGAGCCGGTAGGCGGGATGGCGAAATAGCCATCAAAATAAAAAAGCCTGAC
Organism: Bipolaricaulia bacterium; assembly: GCA_046758705.1. Lineage (GTDB taxonomy): Bacteria > Bipolaricaulota > Bipolaricaulia > JBHIAT01 > JBHIAT01 > JBHIAT01. Next base: position 35,117 of record JBHIAT010000012.1, on the reverse strand, counting down.
CCTCACTAAGATCAGCCGGGAGACAGCAAACGATATGGCAGAGATCATCTGCATGGGCAACTTGGTCGCGAACGTCATCGCCAGGACGGTCGACCGGCTGCCCCAGCGAGATGAACTGGTGTTGGTTGACGAGACCAAGCTGTTGTGCGGTGGCAACCATGCCTCAGTGGCCACCGTGCTCGGCCGATTCGGGATTGACGTCGGAGTGATCGGGCGGATCGGCGCTGATGGCTTTGGCCAGTTTCTGACGACGTTCCTGGAGTCGTGCGGAGTTGACAACTCCGGTGTGATCGTCGATGACAGCACCGACACCTCGGTCACCATCGCTCCCACCCGCAAGGATGGCGAGAAGGGTTTTCTACACTCCATGGGCGCCAATGCCAATCTCTGCGAGACCGATATCGACTGGAACTCTCCCCTGTTCCAAGCGGCACGATTCTTCCATCTCGGCAGCCTGTTCGTCCTCCCCAGCCTGGACGGTCAACCGGCGGCCCGGGTCCTGGAGATGGCCCGTTCCCGAGGCCTTATCACCAGCGTCGATCTCGTCTGGGACGCCACCGGCCAGTGGATGAAGCTTCTGGAACCCTGCCTCCCATTCATCGACTACCTGTTCCCCAACTACGCCGAAGCACAGGCGCTGACCGGCAGGACCGAACTCCAAGATATCGCCGATCTGCTCCTCGACCGAGGCGTCCGGGTCGTGGCCATCAAGATGGGGGCAAACGGGTGTTACTTGAAAACCACGGATCACGAGCTCCACCTGCCGACCTTCAACGTCCAAGCGCTCGATACCACAGCGGCAGGGGATGCCTTCGAGGCTGGGTTCCTGACCGGCCTGATCCGCGGCTGGGATCTGGAACGGACGACGCATTTCGCCAACGGAGTAGGGGCTTACAGCGTGACCCAGGTCGGCGAGATCCTCGGCACAGCGACTACGGACGAGATCTTAGATTTCATGAAGAATACGGAGATGCGAAAGAGGGCATACCGGTGAGCACATCAGAGACATCAGAGATGACACCACGAGAGCGTCTGCTGACCGCCTTGAATCACAAAGAACCGGATCGCATCCCCTACGACCTGGGGAGCACGTCGATCACCGGCATCAGCCTGTTCGCCTATCGCCGTCTCCTCGACCATCTAGACATCGAGATCGACGACATCCCGGTCTTCGACTTCGCCCCCCAGCTGGCCCAGGTCGATGAACAGGTGCTCCAGCAGTTCAAGGTCGACACCCGAGGGCTGCGCGCCCGCGGCAATCATGGACCCGACTCGACCTCCGATTGGAGGCTGGAGGTCCACGAAGAGAAAGGACGCAAGGTGTTCACCGACGAGTGGGGGATCAAATGGAAGTTGGCCAGCAACAACCTGTACTACGATATGGAACACCATCCGCTCTCCGGTGAGCTGACCCAAGAGGATATCGACAACCGCATCTGGCCTAACTTCCGGGACCCGGTCCGAATCGAAGGGTACCGCGAGATCTTCGAGCAGATGCAGGAGGCGGGCTATGCCACCATACTGCAGCTCGGTGCCGGGCTGTTCGAGAGGTCACTCTGGATCAGGAACTACACCGACTTTTACATCGACATGGCCGGTAACCCAAAGCTGGCCGGCTATTTGCTGGACAAACATACCGACCTGCGTATGGACTTCTGGGATATGGCGTTGGGGGAGCTCGGTGACGTCGTCGATGTGGTGATCGAGCAAGACGATCTCGGCTGGCAGGACCGACCGATGATCTCTCCCCAGATGTACCGGGATATGATCAAACCGCGCCACAAACGGCTGTTCTCGTTCATCAAGGAGCGGGCGCCCAACGCCTACCTGTTCTTGCACACCGATGGCGCGATCTTCGATATGATCCCGGATCTGATCGAGATCGGAGTCGATATACTCAATCCGGTTCAAGTCGATGCCGTCGGCATGGACAGCTCCAGAGTCAAGCCGGCGTTCGGGGACGACCTCGTCTTCTGGGGCGCCGGGGTGGAGTCGATGACGACGCTGCCGAAGGGGACGCCCCAACAGGTGCGCGACGATGTGAAGCGGCGCATCGACGACATGGCACCCGGGGGCGGGTTCGTGTTCACCACCATCCACAACATCCAGGCCGACGTCCCTCCCGAGAACATTATGGCCATGTGGGAGACGCTCCAGGAGTACGGAAAGTACTGATATAGCCAAGTTGGCGCCGCTCTGGGGGATAGGCGGCGGAGATTCGGGTGGTGGAGGAGTGGTAGAAAGCAAAGATGAAGAATCCTAAAGAGAAAGTCAGTCTCTTCATCGATGCTGCCAATTATCATTATGCGATGCGCAACGAGAACTGGGAAATTGATTTTCAAAAGTTCATCAATTATTTCCGGCAACAATACGATCTCCAAAAGGCCTTTTATTACGAAGGTCAAATCACCAAGGCATTCTTCTTCGATAGGAACCCTGGTGCAACCATCAACGACTTCAGAAGGGCGAAATCACAGAAGGAGGCCTACTTCAAGCTCCTCAAATCGTTTGGGATCATCGTGCGCACCAAACCCATCAGTCGGGTCTACGATGCGACAACCGCCCGGTTCAAGCACAAGTGCAACTTCGATGTGGAATTAACCATTGATGCTTTAGATACCATCTCAGAGTATGACACTTTCATTCTATGCAGTGGCGATGGTGACTTTGTCAAGCTGGTGAAGTACCTCAAGGGGCGCTTCAAGAAGACAGTGGTGGTAAGCCATAGAGATCGGATCTCACAGCAGTTAAGAAAGGCGGCGAATCAGGTCATCTATTTGCACCAGTTGCGCGCAAATATCGAGAAAATTGCAAAGGCCCAGCCGTAGCCGGGCCCATTCGCTTACGGAGACCCGTAAGCTTTAGTCCTTTCTAAAGACATTTAAAGTGTAGCACAGATGTATAATGGTGTCAAGTTTTGCAGGAACGTACACATAAGTGCAGCGAGGAGAAAGAGAACAGGAAAAGCGAGAGGGTGAGAGATGCCCGGCCATCTTCCTCTCTTGTGATCTCTGATGCCACTGAGAACCTGTTCTTAACAGGGAGGAATCATCGACGTGAGGACCGTCAAAGCAGCCGTGATGGTGAAGCCCGATCAGATCGAGACCCAGGAGTTTCCCTACCCCCAAATCGATGAGCATAGCCTGCTGATCGCCACTGAGATGTGTGGCATCTGCGGCACTGACAAACATACCTACCGGGGTGAGACGACCCAGTACGGGGGGACGGGTGCCGAGTCGACCACCCCGTTTCCGATCATCCCCGGCCATGAAATCGTCGGCACGGTCGCCGAGATCGGCAGCCGGGCTCGAACAGAGCTTGAATTCTACGGCAAGGAACTCGACATCGACGACCGGGTGGTGATGTGCCCTGACATCCTGTGCGGAGAGTGCTACTACTGCAAACACACCGCCGGCTTCCGCTCTGTGAGAATATCAAGGGCTACGGAAACGCGTTCACCTGTGCTGAACCCCCACATCTGTTCGGCGGCTGGGCGGAGTATATCTACGTCCGCCCCGATGCGTTCGTCTACAAAGTGCCGAAAGGGATCGAACCCAGAGTCGCTGTGATGACCGAGTTGATGGCGGTTACCTTCAACCTGGATAAGGCCAAACAGTTCTATTCAATGGATGGGGAGGGGTTCGGCACCGGAGCGACGGTGGTCGTCCAGGGGGTCGGGCCAATGGGACTCCTCCATGTGGTCAAGAGCCGGATCCTGGGTGCCGGGGACATCATCGCGATCGATGGCTCGACGTTCCGGCTGGAGATGGCCAAACGGTTCGGAGCCGATTATACCATTAACATCCGGGAGATGACCGCTGAGGAGCGGATCGAACGGGTCCGGGAGCTCACCGACGGACGGGGCGCGGATCTGGTCGTCGAGTGCGCCGGAGTCGCCGAAGCGATCCTAGAGGGGCTGGAGATGGCCCGTCGAGGTGGCATGTACATCGTCGCCGGCGTGTTCGCCGACGTGGGGGAGGTGATGATCAATCCCCACCGACATCTGGCCGCCCGAGGAATCCGGTTGATCGGGCTGACCAACCATCCGCCGACCGCTTACCTCCCCAGCCTGAAGCTCATAGAGAAGTTCAAGAACACCTTCCCGTTCGATGAGTTCGTCACGCATGAGTTCGGGATTGAGGAGGCGGAGGCGGCGATGCAACAGGCTTTCGACATCGACCATGCCATGAAAGTGGTGATTGCTCCGTAACGATGGGGCAACGGGAGCGATGCCCTTCTGACTGGCTACATCATCCCTCTGGACCAGCGTCAACTATTGACAAATAGACGCTAAATGAGGTACATCCTATCAAAAGGAGCTTCCATCATGACACAAACCATAGGTATTGGTGTGATCGGCATGGGGTGGATGGGTTCAGTACACGGCCGCTCCTACGGACAGGTTCCAAATCGCTTTCCAGATAGCGACATCCAGCCACGCCTGGTCATCTGTGTCGATGATGTCGAGGCTCGTGCGCGCCAAGCTCAAGAATCCTTTGGCTTTGAACGATACACGACCGATTGGAAGCAGGTGATTGCCGATCCGGACGTTAAAGTTGTGAATATTGCCACTCCAAATCACCTACATCTTGAAATTGCGCGGGCCGCAGCCAGGGCAGGTAAGCACATCTTCTGCGAGAAACCGGTCGGTCGAAATCCGCAGGAAACTGCCGACATCGAGCATGCAGCACGCCAGGCCGGCGTTTTGTCGTTTGTGGGTTACAGCTACCGGTGGGTACCGCTTGTCCAATACGCCTGGCAACTGATTCAAGATGGGCAACTGGGCAAACTGACCCACTATCGGGGCCGTTTCTTTGCCATGTACGGCAGCAATCCTCAAGGGGTGCTGTCATGGCGTTTCCAACGCGAACTTGCCGGGCTGGGCACCCTGGGTGACTTGATGTCGCATGTGGCCGATATGGCCCATATGATCGCAGGCCCTATCAAGCGTGTGGTCGGCAATCACGAGACTTTCATATTACAACGTCCGCTGGCCCCAGTTGGCGAAGGCACGCATTATTCCGTCGGCGCAGAAGGCCCAATGGGCGATGTCACCAATGAAGACTATGTTGGAGCTCTGGTACAATTTGCCAATGGGGTCCAGGGCAGTGTGGAAGTCTGTCGGGTCATCAACGGCCCTAAGTGTCATATGGCTTTCGACGTGCATGGGACACGCGGTGCATTGAGCTGGGACTTCGAGCGCATGAATGAACTCAACCTCTATCTCCCCGATGGGACCCTGGGACACGAAGGCTTTGCCCGGATTGTGGTCGGACCAGAGCACCCGTTTCACGCGCGCTTCAACCCCGGTCCGGGTCAAAGCTTAAGCTTCGAAGATCTCAAGGTCATCGAAGCCCACCAATTCTTGAAGTCGATCGTAGACGGAGAACAGGGTGAGCCCGGCTTTGGTGAGGCCCTGGCCGTGGCCGACGTGCAGACCGCGATTCAACGCTCGTGGGAAACCGACAGTTGGGAAGAGGTACAAACCATTCGACGTGATTAAAACTCGTCATAGAAAGGAGGCGATGAGAACATGCCAGGAACAAACGGCCAAAAAACCATCCGCCTGACCATGGGGCAGGCATTGGTCAAGTATCTGCAAGTCCAATACAGCGAACGCGATGGCAAGACGCAGCGTCTGATCCCAGCGATCTTCGGCATCTTCGGCCATGGCAATGTCAGCGGGCTGGGTCAGGGACTCGTCGAATACGGTCAAGACCTGCCCTACTATCAACCCTGCAATGAGCAATCGATGGTCCACACCGCAGCTGGATTCGCCAAGGCCAACCTCCGACTGGCCACACTAGCCTGCACTTCGTCCATCGGACCCGGTTCCACCAACATGGTGACCGGTGCAGCGGGGGCAACCGTCAACCGCCTGCCGGTGCTGTTGCTTCCATCCGACTACTACGCCACCCGTCATCAGGGACCGGTGTTGCAATCCCTTGAGCATCCGATCTCGGCCGACGTCAGCGTCAACGATTGTCTGCGCCCGGTCAGCCGCTTCTTCGATCGTATCTCCCGTCCCGAGCAACTGCTCACCGCTTTGCCCGAAGCGATGCGCGTGCTCACCGATCCCGCCGAAACCGGCGCAGTGACCCTGTCTCTGCCGCAGGATGTGCAGACAGACGTCTACGATTATCCGGCCCACTTCTTTGAGGAACAAATGTGGCGTGTTGAGCGACGATTGCCGGACCCTCAACGCATCGCGGAGGCGGTGGCGTGGCTCAAGGAGGCGGAACGCCCGATGATCATCGCCGGCGGCGGCGTCCATTACTCCGAGGCGTGGGAGGAACTGAAGGCATTCGTCGCGAAGTTTGGCATTCCGGTGAGTGAAACCTACGGCGGCAAGGGCGCGATTCGCAACGAATCAGGGCTTTTGCTCGGTGGCCAAGGCCATCAAAGCCCAACGGCTTCTGCAAAGATCGCCAGTCAGGCGGACCTGATCATCTGCGTCGGCACGCGAATGACCGATTTTGCCACCGGTTCACAGTCGGCTTTCAAACATCCCGACGTAAAATTCATCGGCATCAACGTGTGCAGCTACGATGCTTATAAACAAGGGGCATTGCCGATCCTCGCCGATGTCCGTGAGGCGTTGCGAGCCCTGTTGAAAGCGGCCGAAGCCGAAAGCATCAAGCCCAATCCTGATTACCTCGAAGAGATCGCTGCGTTGAAGACCGAATGGAACGCCCAACTGGAGGAAGAGGTTTACCAACAGATCCCCGGTGAGAAGATGAGCCAGGGACAGCTAATTCATGTGATCAACGAAGAGGCGCAGCCCGGTGACACCATCATCGCCGCCTCTGGCACCCCGGTGGGCGACCTGCTCAAAATATGGGATGCCAGCCATGGCCGTGCCTGTCACCTCGAATTCGGCTATTCCTGTATGAGCTACGAGATTGCGGCCGGTCTTGGGGTGCGCATGGTTCAGCCTGAGGGTGAGGTCTATTGCTTGGTCGGCGACGGCACCTATTTGATGAACCCGATGGAGTTGGTCACCGCCAAGCAGGAAAACCTGAAGCTCACCGTGGTTATTCCGGAGAACCATGGCTATCAATCGATCCACGGACATCAGAAGGCTTACGTTGGACACAGCCTCGGCAACGAGTTCCGGATGCGTGACAAGACCACAAACCGCCTCGACGGAGAGTACGTCGAGATCGACTACGCCAGAAACGCAGAGGGTATGGGTGCACGGGCATGGAACGTGAAAACGCCCGATGAGGTGCGGGACGCGTTGCGCGAAGCCCGCGACGAAACACGGGCGTGTGTCATCGTGGCCGAAACGGAGGAGTATCGCTATCTCCCTGGTTCAAGCGTTTGGATCGACTTCGCCCCCGCGGAGTTCACCCATGATCCGATCACGAAAGAACTGCGGGCCAAGTACGAAGAAGACCAAGAGAAACAGCGCCTTTATTACTGAGGAGTAGAGCGATGAACGTCAAAGTCGGAAGCGCACCCAATTCATGGGGTGTCGAGTTTGTCAATGATCCGCGTCAAACCCCGTGGCATCGATTTCTGGATGAGGTGGCCGAAGCCGGCTATGAATGGATCGAGGTAGGACCCTGGGGCTATTTACCGAACGATCTGCCCACGCTCAGGGCTGAGTTGAACAAGCGAGGTTTAAAGATCTGCGGCACGTTCGTCATGCGCGATTTTGAGGACGAGTCCCAGTGGCCTTCGATCGAAGCGGAAATCTTGGAGAAGGGCGAATTGCTGTCCGCGTTGGGGGCCGAATTCCTGATATTTATCGACGACACATACACCGAGCGGGTGAAGGGCACCGCCGCACCGAGGTTGCCCGCCGTCCTCGACGACGATGCGTGGAAGCGGTTGATCGAGGCTGTGCATCAATTTGCCGATCTGACGCATGATCGCTTTGGGCTCAGGCTCGTCTTCCATCCCCACACCGAAACGCACGTCGAGTATGAGGATCAAATCGAGACGCTTTTAGAGCAGACCGACCCTGATCGTGTGTCACTCTGCCTGGATACTGGCCATCATGCCTATCGCGGCGGTGACCCGATCAGCTTTATGCACCGATATCACCATCGGATTCCCTACCTGCACCTCAAAAGCATTGACCCGGAGGTGAAACAGAAGGTCGAAGCGGAAAAGATTCCATTCATCAAAGCCGTAAAGATGGATATGTTCTGCGAACCGTCCAAAGGTGTGGTGGACTTTCTTGCGTTTCGGGATGCGCTGCGCGAGATCGATTACGATGGTTGGGCGATTGTCGAACATGACATGTATCCGGTCCCACCACCGTTCGATAAACCATTGCCCATTGCCAAACGCACCCGAGCTTACTTCCGCAAGATCGGAATCGGATGAGTGTCAGTGTAACATAGGGGAGCATGAAGGTGGAGTACTAGACTGAACCAACCTTCCGGCTCAGGTAATCGCTCACCGCGCTTCGGTAGCACTGCTGAAGCACCTCGGTGATCGGCCCGGGCACCGAGAATTGTTTCCCATCGATCTCCCGAACCGGCATGACCTCAAAGATCGAGTTGGTCAGAAACAGTTCGTCCACACCCCGCAGATCCTCCAGGGTCAACTCCGACTCCTCCACAGCGACCCCGCGGGCCCGAGCCAACTCCAAGACGACCTCCCGAGTGATCCCAGGGAGCAGACCCGATCGCAACGGCGGGGTCCTGAGCGTTCCCGCCGAGACGAGAAACAGATTGCTCACCGTTCCTTCGGTGATATGGTCGGCTTCGTTGCGCATCAGCGCCTCGTCCGCGCCCGCGTGTTTACTTTCTTGATAGGCGAGCAGGTTCTCCAGGCAGTTCAACGTCTTATGTCGAGTCAGAGGTGAGGTCGACAGGTGTCGGACACTGGACAGGATGAGCTTATAGTTTTTCTTACTGGGCACGCGGAGCTCCATGGCATGCACGATCACTTGTGCCGGCCGGTCCCGATCATAGGCCAGCCCGGCACCGCTCACTCCCCGGGTCACGATGATCTTCAACCGTCCATCCCGAACGTCGTTCCCCTCGATCAGCCGGTAGACGGCCGTTTCGATCTCTCCTTCTGTATAACCTGGATCGAGATCAAGAAATCGGGCCGAGCGGTACAGACGCTCCAAGTGTCGCTCCAATAGAAAAACGACGCCGGAGTAGACGCGCATCGTCTCAAACAGCCCGTCCCCGTAGGCGAGCCCCCGGTCGAAGACCGAGATCCTGGCCTCAGACGTCGGAATGAAATGGCCGTCCATCCACACATGCTTCAACGCCGGGCTCCTCATTCACGTCAACGTATCAAACAGCGCCACTGCCTTATCCAGTGTCTCCTGGTACTCCGCCTCCGATTGGGAATCGACCACGATCCCCCCGCCTACCTGATAGTAGACACGCTCCCGTTTCATCACGATCGTACGGATGACGATGTTGAGGTCCACCGTTCCGTCAAAGCCCAGGCGTCCGATCGCACCCGTATACAGCCCCCGGCGGGTCGGCTCCAGCTCGTCGATGATCTCCATCGCCCGAACCTTCGGGGCGCCGGTCACCGAACCGCTGGGAAAGGTCGCCCGCAACAGATCGCCCGCACCCACCCCGGACCGCAGCTTCCCCTCCACGGTGGAGACGGTGTGAAACACCTTGGGATGCGCCTCGATTCCTCTGAGCTCCGTTACCCGGACCGATCCGTAGCGACAGACCTTCCCCAGGTCATTGCGCTCCAAGTCCACGATCATCATCAACTCTGCCCGATCCTTTTCGCTGGCCAACAGTTCTCCCCGCAGCCGCCGGTCCTCCTCGGGGGTTGCGCCCCGGGGACGGGTCCCCTTGATGGGGCGCGTCCCGACGCTGCGGCCTGTGACCTTGAGGAATCGCTCAGGAGAAGCGCTCAAGATCTTGAACTCGCCGAAGTTTAGGTACGCAGCGAACGGCTCCGGATTGATCCTTCTTAGCTGCAGGTAAACGGCGTACCCGGGAAGGCGGGTCACCGTCTCCAGCCGCTGCGACAGGTTAACCTGGTAGACATCCCCGGCACGCAGGTACCGTTGGACCGCCTCGATCCCTTCCAGATAGGCTTCTCGGGTGAAGTTGGAACGGATTGGGGAGGCACCTGCAACCCGACAAGGCGGATCTTCCACAGACACCGGTTTTTCCAGACATCGTCTCAGCGCTGCAATCTTGTCCTCGGCGGGGTCGTCGAGCGCCACAGCCGAGATGATGCACCGCCCGGTAAGGTGATCGAAGCACAAGCCGGTATCGTAGAACCCCAAGTGGATATCCGGCATCCCGAGATCATCCTCCGTCGTCGCCGGAAGATCTTCGATGGACCGGACAAGATCATAACCGAAGTAGCCGACCGCCCCGGCGATCGGGGGTGGGGAGTTCCTGTGCCTGTGCCCGTGACCGCGATCCGGGCGGAGCCGATAGCGGTCGAGCAGCACATCCAACCAGGAGAGCGAATCTCCCCGACATCGGGTCCGCTTCCCACCCCGGTCGATAAGCTCGATCTCCTGCCCCCGACTCCTCAACACCAGGAACGGAGCGCAGCTCATCCACGAATACCGACCCCATCCTCCCCCCATCTGTGCCCCGCTGTCCAAGAAGAAACTGTAAGGCTCATCGGCCAGCCGGGCGAACAGCTGTTCCGGCGATTGCGCGGTATAAAACTCAGCGGTCGAGGGAAGGCGTTCTCGGATGAGGGACATAGATCCAATCAGGATATCGAGACTTCACCGGGATACCCACGGGATGTTGCCAGAGTCCCACGTGTCGGATATGGGATGAACCTTTGGACCAATGCCGATCAGGCCGGAATAGGACTTTCTCGGCTTCATGGCGCAGTATCGATTCAGGTTCACGCCGAGCGCGTCTGTGTCGATCAACTGAAACAGCTTCTGTTGCTCCCGGATGTCCCAATCTCCGTAGCCAGGACAGTACCAATAGCGCGTCACTCGGTTCCCGTCGATGCCGACCCGGTCCTCGAGAGCGCGGACCAACTCTTGGGTCAGTGACATCAACGCCTCGGAGGCGAATGTGTCCAGGATGTAGGCGGTCAGCAGATCGTCGACCTCCTCAGCCAGGCGTTGCACCTCCGCTTCCAGCTGTAGGCCGAGAGTGCTCACGAAGACCACCAGCTGTGACGCATTCCCGAACAGTCGAATCAGGTTTTCGCTGATGAGCTCGATCCCGCCGATTACGATCCTGTGTGCCTCAGGATCGATCTTCTCAACATTCATGATGCGGTAACCGGCGACGGGATGCAGGAGGGATTGCCCCAGGACCATCGCACGGTTGAACGCCTCACGGATCTGGACGTTGAGCTCCGCAGGGTCACGGTTTCGATAGCCCATCCGACCCCACACCTTAGCCTCATCGACTCGCAACCTCACGAGATCGGATTCGGTGAGAAACTGCATGAATCCAGATTCAGACCCCAGTTGAGCATCCATGATGCAAATCTTATTATAGCAGATCGCTCGTTTGAATTACAGACGGAGAACGGCGTCCGATAGCCTGGAACGCTCCCGTTCCCATCATCTAAAGTTTGGGATCACCTGCTCAGCAAACAGCTCGGCCATGTTTGTATCGGGAAAGTCAACGAACCGCATGATGAAGTGCTCAGCGCCGAGATCGGTAAACTGCTTCAACCCTTCGGTCACCTGCTCCGGCGTCCCCACGATTCCCTCCTTCATCGGATCCGTGGGAAACGGTCGGGGATCGACTTCCGGCGGAGGGATGGGGGGAATGCCTCGACTGAACGGACTCTGTTGCGCCAAGCGATCGGCTCCTGCCTCGGTCTCGGCGATCACCACCGCTTCTGTGCTCCACGCCGGGGTGATCTCATTGAAATCGCGTCCCACCTCGTCACAATGTCGCTTTAACACGTTTAACTTATGGCGGAACATATCGATATCCGAAGCCGACATGTTCCACATGTCAGCGTGTTGGGCCACCAGGCGCAATGTATACTTCTCACCGACCCCGCCGATCATAATCGGCGGCACGGGGTCCGGCCGCGGCTCGCAGTGGGCGTGTTCGATCCGGTAGTACTCCCCCGCAAAGCTCGGATCGTCTTCGGTCCACATCTTGCGGATGATCTGGACCGCTTCCTCCAGCTGCTTGACTCGCACCCGAAATGGGGGGAAGTCGTAGCCGTAGGCTCGATACTCATCTTCTTTCCAACCAGCTCCGATCGCCAGGATGAACCGGCCGCCGCTGAGCGTCTGCAGCGTGGCTCCCATCTTGGCCAGCAACGCCGGGTTGCGATACGAGTTGCACAGCACGTTGTTGCCCAACTCATAGCTCGGGAATCGCCCGGCCAAATAGCTCAGCGTCGTCAGCGCCTCCAACGTGTCGACCAGCGGATGCTCCCACCAAAAACAGGAGAAGAAGTGGTCGGAGATCCATATCGAGTCGAACTTCCCGTCGAGCTTTTCCAGGAAGTTTTCAATTTGATCTGTGTAGACTGTCCCCTGACTGTCATCCATAGGGGTGCCGGGGACCCTCAGCCCGAACTTGACTTTGCCCATCGTATCACCTCATTCTATCATTATTTTTTTTCAGGGAAAGCTAACATTAACCCCGGACCTCGGCTTCGAACGCCTTTAACCGCTCGATCGATTCTTGGGCGTAGGCGCCGTGAAGCTCCCCGAAACCAGACATCCGGATCGCCATGTAAGGATCGGGGACCGGAGGCAACGGCTCCATGGCCAACGCTCCCTGGTAGTCGATCTCGACCAACGCTGCGATCAGCGCGCGAAAATCGATATGCCCCCGCCCGACCCCTTGGCGGTTGCTGTCGGCCACATGGAAGTTGATCAACCGATCGCCGGCGTTTCGGACGGCCTCGGCCGGATCGTCCTCTTCAATGTTCATGTGGAAGCTGTCCAGATGAAGCTTTACGGCTTCGGAGTCGACCTCGTCGACGAAACGGAGGCCCTCCTCGACCGTGTTCAACAGAAACGTTTCGTAGCGATTGATCGGCTCGATGGCCAGGAGGATTTCACCACTTTCTGCATACTTAGCGGCTCGACGGACCGACTCCACCGCATAGCCCCATTCGGCCTCGATGGCTCGCTGCCACGCCTCCTCCGTTCGAGGATCCCCGACCGGTCTCGTCTTGGCTACGGCCGATGGAACGACGATGATCAGCGGCGCTTGAAGAAGATGTGCAAAGTCGCAGCAGCGCCTGAGATAATCGACCGCCCGGGCCCGGATCTTGGGATCCGGGTTGCTCAGATCCCGCTCCTCGGTGGGCCACGGATACATACCAGCGATTGACAACACGTTGAGGCCGCGCTCCTGGCAGAGTCGAAGCACCTGATGGGGATCGTAAACGTCCGGTTCCCCCCACAACTCGACGCCGTCATAGTCGAAGCGGACCAAGCGATCCAGGGTCGCTGCCAGATCCTCCCTGCCGTAGATCCAGTTGCTGATTGAGTATCGGAACATACGCCACCTCCTCTGGTTGATCAGGGTGAGAACGGGTGCAACTCATTATAGACATCGACCAGTTGGCGATAACTCATTTGGAACAGGTTAAACAGGCGATTGTACCGGGCAACATCGTCAGGATTCGGTTGATAACGTTCCTGAACCGGATTAAACCGTTCGGCAACCGAGAAGTCGTCGAACAGCTCCACCCCAATGCCCCCGGCGATGGCGGCGCCCAAGGAGGTCGCCTCCTGGAGGTAGGCGGGCAGCAGGACGGGTTTCCCATAGATGTCGGCCAGAATCCGGCACCAGATCTCACTCTGGGCCCCGCCTCCGATGAGGCACACCGCCTCGATCACCGCCCCTTGATCCTCAAAGGCTTCCAAGATGATGCGCAGATTGAAACAGATGCCTTCCAAAACGGCCCTCACCAGATCCCGGCGCCTATGACGGCGGGTCAGTCCGATGAAAGCGCCTTTCGCCCGTGGGTTCCAATGAGGACTCCGTTCCCCCAACAGATAAGGCAGGAACAGGAGGCCTCCCGCCCCCGGCGGACTCTTCTCGATCTGAAAGTCGAGGAGTTTGTAACGATCGATCCCTAAGGGTCGGGCCGCTTGAGCCTCCATCGTGCCAAGCACTTCACTGGCCCATTGGAACGATCCGCCGGCGGCCTGCATCGTGCCGCAGGGCGAATACAGTTGGGGATCCAGATGCACCCAATTGAACGTTCGCCACTCAGGATCGTAGATCGGCTCTGGCGTCGCCAGGGCAATCCAGGACGACGATCCCAGGTAGTTGTAAGCCAGTCCCTCGCGAACGACCCCGGCGCCGGTCGCCGCACACGATCCATCCCCACCGCCGATTACCACGGGCGTTCCGGCCTTTAAACCACAGGCACGGGCGGTGGCGGTCGTGACCTCCCCCACCACCTTCGTGGACGGATGGACGGGAGGCAGGATGCTCTCGGGCAACTCTAAAGCATCCAGGATCTCTGCGGACCACTGCCTGTCGCGCAGATCGAACAGGTTAGTGCCTGAAGCATCGGAGTAGTCAGTGGCGAACTTCCCGGTCAGTTTGTGAACCACGTAATCTTTGGCCTGGAGCACTTGGTGAACCCGTTTGAAGATTTGGGGCTGTTCATCTCGAACCCAGAGGATCTTGGCCGCTGAATAACTCGGACTGACCCGATGACCGGTGATCCGGTACACCTGTTCCATCCCCAAGGCTTGCTCCAGATGACGGGCTTGTTCGACACCGCGCTGATCGGCCCAGATGATGGCATTGCACAGGGGTTCGCCGTCCTGATCTACGGCCACACAGCCCATCATCTGACCGCTGAAGCTGATGGCCGCGATCTCGTTTGGATCGACGTGGGCGTCTCTCAGCAAAGCGACGGTCGCATGGCAAACCGCGTCCCACCAATCTCGCGGGTTTTGCTCAACCCAGTTGCCATGAGGATAGCTCGTCTCGTAACTCTTGAACCGACTGGCTCGCAGTTGACCTTCGACGTCGTACAGGGTCGCTTTATCGCCGGTGGTGCCCAGATCGTGGGCCAGGATATACTGGATATCGGCCATAGTATCATGTCTCTTTTTACTATAAAGACTTTCGTTATACAAATTATTAAAATTATATTAAAAGAGATGAAGGGACGGATCGCCGTAATGTTTTTCACAAGCGGACCGTCGGAGTTCTCACACACTAAGTCAGGCCGTTGGCAGCAATGACATCCCGATACCACGCGGCGCTGTCCTTCGGGATGCGCTCTTGGGTTTCGTAGTCCACGTAAGTGATACCGAAGCGCTTGGAGTAGCCATGGGCCCACTCAAAGTTGTCCATGAACGACCACACGAAGTAACCTTTAAGCGGAACCCCTGCCTCAATCGCCCGGTGAGCCTGTCGGAAATGCTCCCTCAAGTAGTCAACCCGCTTGGGATCGTGAACCTTTCCATCATCGCTGACTTCGTCGTCGAAGGCCGCACCGTTTTCAGTGATGTAGAGGGCGGGCGGGGAGTAGTCGTCCGTCACGCGCGTTAACAGTCTATATAACCCTTCGGGGTAGATTTCCCACCCCATCTCTGTCAACTCGGCATCGGACGGCTTCACCATCTCAATCCCCAACGGCCCACCTTCGGCCTTCTGGATTACAGTGCGGGTATAGTAGTTGATACCCAAAAAATCCACAGGGACGGATATTGTCTCCAAGTCCCCGTCACGGATCTCCAGGCCCATCGGCTTGTACAACTCCAGCATATCCTGGGGATATTCCCCGTTAAAGACCGGGTCCAGGAACCAGCGATTCATGAAGCCGTCGAAGCGGTGTGCGGCCTCCTTGTCAGCCTCCGTATCGGTCGCCGGATACGCTGGATGAAGGTTGAGGGTGATGCCTACCTGTGCGTTTGCTCCGCAGTACTCTCGCAGGATAGGGACCACTTCTCCATGCGATAGCAGCAAATGATGGGAGGCCTGCACGGCCTTCCCCCAGTCCTTCATTCCCGGTGCATGGTCTCCGAAGGCGTGCCCCACATAAGCAACCACCCAGGGTTCGTTATGGGTAATCCAATATTTGACCCGATCGCCAAGGCGGTCAGCGATAACCGCTGCGTACTCTGCGAACCATCTGACCGAATCCCGGTTTATCCAGCCGCCTTTGTCCTGCAAACTCTGAGGCAGATCCCAATGATAGAGCGTGACGAAAGGTTTGATATGGTGCTTGAGCAGTTCATTGACTAAGCGATCGTAGAAGTCCAGTCCTGCCGGGTTGACCTCCCCGACTCCTTCAGACAAGATCCGGGGCCAGGCAATGGAGAAACGGTAGGCGTTTAAGTTCAAGTGAGCCATCAGATCAACGTCTTCCTTGTACCTGTGGTAATGGTCGCTAGCCACCGCACCGGTGTCGCCCCCATGGACGTTGCCGGGTTCCTTACAAAAGGTATCCCAGATCGACTTTCCTCGACCTTCCTCGTTGACGGCTCCCTCAATTTGATATGAAGAGGTGGCCGCTCCCCAGGTAAACTCCTTTGGAAATTCTAGCAGCGCGTTCAACCCGGTTCCCTCCTTATCTGAGAGTCATAAAGATAGCACGCGACAAAACGGCCCTTCTCCACCTCTACCAGCTCGGGGTCGATACCTCTACATTCCTCCATCACGTGGGGGCATCTTGGATGAAATCTGCAGCCGGTCGGTAGGTTGGCGGGATTCGGCATCCCTTCCTCTTGGGTTTTTATTTTCTCCTGGTCATTCCTTTTTGACCTTGAGTCTATGCTCGGGATGGAGGCGATAAGCAATTGCGTGTAGGGATGCAATGGGTTCTCTATTACCTCGTTTGCCTCACCGATCTCGATGATCTTGCCGAGATACATCGTGGCCATCTCGTCCCCGAAGTATTTTGCCGTGGCAAGGTCGTGGGTGATGTATACATAGGACAAGCCCAACTCGCTCTTCAACTCGATCAGCAGGTTCAGAATCGACACCCGTATCGACATATCCAACATCGAAACAGGCTCATCGAGCACCAGTAGCCTGGGATTGACCGATAACGCCCTCGCTATGGCGACCCGTTGCCTCTCCCCTCCGCTTAACTGATGGGGGTATTTGGCCGCGTATTCCTCCGTTGGGGTCAGCTTCACCATTTCCAACAGGCTGTGAACCCTCTCTGGGAGATGGGCTCTTGGAGCTAAGCCGTGGATCTTAAGGGGGCGACTTAAGATGTGATACACATTTCTCAGTGGATTGAGTACGGCATAGGGATCTTGAAAGACCATCTGCACTGTCCTTCTATATTCCCTCCTCTCGAAGCTGAAGATCTCCCTGCCGTGGAGGTAAAGGGCCCCGTTCGTCGGTTTTAACAGCCTAAGGACAAGCCTGGCAATGGTAGTCTTTCCGCATCCCGACTCTCCGACAAGGCAGAAAACAGTGCTGGGCTTAACCGAAAAGGATACCCCATCGACCGCACGGATGTGGTCTCTAACGACGAACTGTCCACCGACTGGAAATAGCTTGGTCAGTTCATCGGCAACCAGTATACCGTCCTTGTCCTCTCCCTCATTCACCTTCGTCCTCGTCTATCGTCTTTGCCAGATGGCATGCGGCTGTATGGTCCTTCTTCATCTCGACGAATGGAGGATCGGTCCTCTCACATACTCCGACAGCGTAGGGGCACCTCGGGTGGAACCGGCAGCCCGCCGGCGGCGCTCTCAGGTCGGGGGGATAACCGGGGATCCCCTCCAGCTTTCCTGTCTCACCAACGACCGATGGGACAGAACTCAACAGCGCCTTAGTGTAGGGATGGGCAGGCTTAGAGAATATCCTTTCGGTGGGACTGATCTCCACCAGCTTCCCCGCATACATCACGCCTATCCTGTCGCTTATCTCGGCCAGAATCGAGATATCGTGGGTGATAAACAGTATGGACAGTTCCAGCTCCTTCGCTATCCCTCTGATCATCCTTAGCAATCCTCGTTGTGTCACCACGTCTAGGGCGGTGGTGGGCTCATCAGCGACAAGGATTTTCGGTCCCAGGAGCAGGGAGAGCGCGATGATCACCCTCTGTCTCATCCCCCCACTCAGCTCGTGAGGATGGGAATTGAGGCGCGACGAGTCGAGTTTGACCGCGGTTAACGACTTGGCGACCCGCTTGGACATCTGGTCTTTGGGGAGACTTTGCTCGTGCGACACCATCATATCTCTCATCTGTTTCTTAATCCTGATCACCGGATTTAACACGTTCATGGCCGCCTGTGGGATCAAAGCGATCTCCTTGCCCCGAACCTGCCTCATCTGCTCGTCATTGAGCTGCAACAGATCCCGGCCGTTGAAATGGATGGTGCCCCCGGCATAGTAACCCGGGGGCCTGATGAGCCTTAGTAGGGAGTAGCCGAGCGTCGACTTGCCACAGCCGCTTTCCCCGACGAGTCCGAGGAGCTCCCCCTTCCTCAGCTCGAAGCTGACGCCGTCAACGGCCCTGACATCGTCCCGTCTCGTTCGGTAGTAGACCTTTAAATCCTCGATGTTTAGCAAGACAGCTCTTCTTTACACCTTTCTTAACCGCGGATTGCTCACCTCATCGATGGCGAAGTTGATGAGCGCCAGACCCAACCCGAAGAGCGCGATCGACAGACCCGGAGGGATGAACCACCACCAGGCATCTTGGGCTAGAGCCAACGCGTTCGACGCCCAGAAGAGCATCGTGCCCCAGGTCACCTCATTGACGGAGCCCAGTCCGATGAACCGCAACGCCGACTCGGTGATCACCGCGAACGAAGTCGTCCCGATAAAGTTCGAGACGATGAGTGGGAACATGTTGGGGATCAACTCTCCGAAGATGATCCTGAAATCCCGTTCACCCGCGACCTTGGCCGCTTCGATGAATCCCCTCTCCTTCAAGGAGAGCGTCTGAGAGCGAAACACGCGGGCCCCCCAGGCCCAGCTGGTGATGACCAGGACGAGTATGATCGTGGACGACCCCCTGGCCCCCAGGAAAGCGGCGATCACGATCATCAGGGGGAACGTCGGCAGGATCAGGAAGACGTTGGTGAAGGTCGTCAGGACGTTTCCTATCCATCCGCCATAGTATCCGGCCGTCACGCCGACGGATAGTGCGATGATTTGGACCAAGAAGCTCACAGATATCCCGACCAACAGGGATAGCCGCGCTCCCCATATGAATTGTGACAGCAGATCCTGACCCAAGTCCGTCGTTCCCAGCAGGTGCTGACGCGATGGGCCCAACCAAGTTGGGAATTCGGTTGACATCGGTTTGTAGGGGGCCAGATAGGGGGCAAAGGCACCGATGGTGAGAAAGAACAGCACGATGACCAGGCCAATGATCGCCTTCTTATTGGTCAAGAAAGTGATGAGTGATTCCTTTAGGCCGAGCCCGGCGGTCATATTTTACCTCTCCACCTCGGAGGTTCTCGGATCGAGTTTGACGTAGATGATGTCGACCAAGAAGTTGGCCGTCATCATCACCACAGCCAGGATGAAGAAGGCACTCTGAAGAACCGGATAGTCCAACGCCAGAACCCCTTGATACAGGAGGAAGCCCACACCTGGATAACTGAAGACGATCTCGGTCAGTAGCGACCCGGTGAACACGAACCCCATGCTCATCGTAAACGCAGTCACACTGGGCAGGATGGCGTTTCTGGCCGCGTAACCGAACATGATCATCCGCTCCTTAAGTCCCTCGGCTTGGGCCATGGTGATGAAGTCCTCCTCCAGGATCGAGATCATGTTGTTTCGGATGAGCAGGATCCACCCCCCGATGCTCACGAGCACGATCGACAGCAGTGGACCGACCGCGTGCAGCACCGCACTTCCTATAAATGCTCGGTTGAAACCGGTGTCGATTCTGGGGTTGTAGCCATGGGCGATCGGGATGAGGTCCATTTTGAACCCGATGATATACAAGATCAGCAGCGCGATCCAAAAGGCCGGAAACGAATGGAGAAATATGGAAAATGGCGTCACCGTTGCATCGCTTATCGAATTTCTTCTCCATGCCAGGAATATCCCAATAACCGTTCCCAGAACGAAGCTCATGATGGTCGCGAATCCGAACAGGAAAAGCGTCCAGGGCAGGGCCTGACTGATTAATTCGCTCACCGGGGTGGGGAAGTAGGTGATGCTGATGCCGAAGTTTCCCCTGAAGACGTTACTGAGGTACTCGATGTACTGCAAGAACAGGTTTTTCCCCGTGAACCCGAACGCCTTCATCAGGGCATCAAGGGCTTGGGGGTTCATTTGACCCCGGGCTCTGGCCAGGACGACCGAGGCCGGATCCCCGGGCATCAGCCTGGGAATGGCGAAGTTTATGGTTAAGGCGACCCAGATGCTGATCACGTAGAAGAAGAACTTTCGAATCAGATACTTCCGGGTCATTGCAAATTATTATAGGCGGCCCTCATCTTGCGTCGCAAGCGCGAAGATGAGGGCCGTCCGTACTTCAGATCCAAGCCAAGGTGCTCAGTTTCCTACGCGCTACGCTACTTTTTGAGGTGAACATTGCTCAGCACCTTCGCACTCTCGGCGATCGTACTTCCCGGTCCTCCCATTGCGTAGGGATTGCTCACGTCGGGCCAGCCGACGAAGTTTTCCGTGACGTATTCGTACCACATCGCACTATAGTGCAACGGAATCGAAGGGAGCTCATGGAAGAATATGCTCTGCAAGTTGTACAGGATCCCCTTCTGCTCCTCCGGATCTGCGGTGCTGGCGAACGCATCGAGCAACGCGTCGACCTGGTCGCTGGTCCAGCGATGCCAGTTGGTACCCATGGCGGTTTCGCCGACCGGTGCGGAGAACTTGGAGTGAAGCAAATCACTGTACCCGAAGAACGGGCTGGGTCCGAAGGTCGTCCAGGAGATTCCCAAGTCGAAGTCGCCTCTTTGCAGCTTCGAGAAGTAGGCGCCGAAGTCCAGCGCTTCTACGGTGACGTCCATCCCGATTTTCTTGAGTTGCTGGGCCATGAGCTGGCATTCGGCGACCCAGTCGGTCCAGCCGTTGACCACGATAATCGAGAACTCCAGCCGCTTCCCGTCGGGCGTCACGAAGATCCCGTCCCTGCCCCGCTCAAAGCCGAGCCCTTCGAGGATCCGGATCGACCTCTCGGGATCCAGGGTGAACGTCGCCGGAATGGAGCTGTTCCACCAATCGGTGAGCGTCGGCACCATGACCGGACCGGCCGGGCTCGCCGGCTCGCCGTAGTTGTAGTAGGCCTTGTCCACCAGTTCCTTTCGGTCAATCGCCATCGCAATCGCCCATCGGACCTCTCTCAGGGACAGCGGATACCTGGCGGTGTTCGTATACAGGGTGACGACACCATTTGGGGCGAACCAGTAGTGGTTGTCTTCTGGATCTCTTGACACGAAGGTTTTCTCTATATCGGGGATGAAGTTGTTCACGTAGTCCAGCTCATGTCTGAGCAGTGCCAAGAACGCGTCGTCATTGAGTTTGAACGCCACGACCTCCACCCCGTCCACATAGGGCTTGCCCGGCTGCCAGTAGTCCGGATTCCTGTCGAAGCGGATCACCTCGGGTCTGTATCGACCCAGCTTAAACGGACCGGTTCCGACCGGCTTGCGATTCACAAAGGTGACCGGATCCCTCACAGTGGACCATATGTGTTGGGGCACAATCGGCACCTGCTCTGCGATGTACCACAGGGAGGGCACGCTCACCTGCTTGAGCTTCATGACGATCGTATCCTGGTCGACAGCCTGCACGCTTTCAAGGATCGCCCACACGCTTTGGGTATCGAGAGCGGGAAACTCCTTCATCAGGTTAAAGGTGAATTCGACGTCCTCAGCGGTGAGAAGTTCCCCATCGTGCCACTGCACACTCGGGCGTATCTCGAACGTCACAGTTCGCAGATCGTCGTTCCAAGCGTAGCTTTCAGCCAACCACGGTTCGATCTCGACGGTTAACTCATTGAAGTGAAGCAGGGGTTCGTAAATGAGCACCCAGTTCTGTTCCAGACCGGGAGAGAAGGGGTTGTAGGTGTCGGGCCAAGGGCCCGCAGGGTGAGGATTCCACCGAACGATTCCGCCTCTCGGTACTTGTGCAACTGCCTGCACACCAAATGCCAATGTAACAACTAGGGCTAATACCACTGCCCACCTCTTCATGATGTAACACCCCCACGATGTATTTTTGGAACGCGCTTGTGCTAAACCTCTATAGTGCTTCTTAATTATCACCCCCCCTTATTTCTTTAATTACCCATTATCAATAGTAAGGGATGGAGGGACGGATCGCCGTGATATTTCTCACAGGTGGACCGTCGGAGTTCTCACACAACAGTGGGCGGAGAAACTCTTGACAATCGTCCATTCACCGTTTATACTAATTGCCACAAGGAGGATGTGTTCGATGAGAGTGATTTGGCTCATCCGTAACGAAGTGTTCGATACCCCGCCCTCCTGATTCGCACGTCCTACCGTCTCAGACTCGAACGGCCGTGGGTGTGCGGTGGAGGTGCCTGACGGGTGTCTTTCATCAGGGACGCCCACGGTTTTCCGTAACTTCTATCAGTTAACTATCCATATTCGTGAGTGTCCCCAGTGTTCGTGTTCGTCGTTTCAGCATGAGGGATTCAAAGGATCAAAGGAGCGTCAACATGAATTCGCTCGCTCTGGAAATTGACCGAGCCAGGAAGGTGTTCACCCGGGAGCGAGGTCCCTGGCTGCTACGTCTGGGAATAAAGAAAGGGAACGGGAAGCGACAGAAACGGCAGGTGATCGTCGCCATAGACGACGTCAGCCTCCGGGTGAAGCGCGGGGAGATCTTCGGCGTGTTGGGTCCCAACGGTTCAGGGAAGAGCACCCTGATACGCCTGATCGCCACGCTGCTCATCTCCGACGCCGGGACGATTCAGATCTTCGGCCATGATGTCAGGAAAGACGAGTACCAAGTCAAGCAGATGATCAACCGGGTCTCCGTCGACGCCGCGTTCTTCAAGAAGCTGTCACCGATGGAGAACCTGATCTACGCGGCTCGACTCTACGGGATGCAGGGGCACATAGCTCGAGAACGGATCTTCTCTATTCTGGGGCGTCTTGGGGTTCGGGAGGATCGAGTCAACCGACCGATGGAGCATATGTCGCGAGGGATGCAGCAGAAGGTCGCGATCGCCCGGGCGTTCCTCACCTCCCCGATCCTGTTGCTTTTGGACGAGCCGACGACCGGCCTCGATCCCCGGTCGAAGCGGGAGGTGCAACGGGTCATCCTGGAGGTGCGCCGCGATCACGATGCCACGGTGCTGCTGACCACCCACGATATGGAGGAGGCCGATCGCCTCTGCGACCGGGTCGCCATCATCGACGAAGGGCGGATCATCGCCGAGGATACCCCGGAGGGCCTGAAGGCCCTGATTCAGAGCCGGACCAACAGTCACTCGCCGACATTGGAGGACGTGTTCATGGAGTTGACAGGCAAGACGTTGGAGGTCGATGAGCGGAAAGGAAGGAGAGAATGAACCAGTTGATTCATGAGGCACGTGCCTCGTATGCCTTTTTAGAGCGCAACTTCAACCTGGTGAAACGTTACTGGGGCTGGGAGATCGTCTGGCTCACCTATTCGATCGTCAACGCCCTGTCGATCACCTACATCGGGGCGGGGATGGACAAGATCAGTGGCCAGGCGCTTGACACCGACTTCCTGATCCTGTACCTACTCGTAGGAACGCTGGTCTGGTCGTACCTTTCGGTCGTCTTCGACAGCGTCAGTGAGATGATCTCCTGGGAGCGCTGGGAGGGGACGATCGAGTATACGTTCATGGCGCCGGTCTCCCGATTGACTCACATGATCGGGACAACGCTGTTCGCCGTCGCCTACGGGATCCTCAGGACCCTGATCATTCTGGCGATCGTCGCGCTCTTCTTCCGCATCGACCTGGGTGCGGCGAATCTGATCGGTGCGATCCTGATGCTGCTGCTCGGCAGCATCTCGTTCATCGGCTTCGGGATCGTGGCGGCGGTCCTGCCGTTGCTCTTTCCGGAGCGGGGCTCCCAGATGACCCATGTCATCGAGGCTCTGATGCTGCTGATCTCCGGGATCTACTATCCGGTGACTGTGCTGCCCGATTGGATACAACGGATCTCGACCCTGTCACCAGCGACTTACGTGCTTCAGGGGATGCGGGACAGCCTGCTCGACGGTGTGGCGACCGGAGAGCTGCTCGGCTATGTGGTGCCGCTGGTGATCATGGGGTTGGTGACCATTCCCATCGGTCTGGTCGTCTTCGGCTGGGTGGAGCGTTACGCCAAGCGGACCGGCCGGCTCAAGCGCAGCGGCTGAAGCCTCCATGATAGGTCCTGGTTGCAAACAACCCTCACACGGGGCATAATTCTATAAAAGCTGACCGCCAGCCGGAGGTGAGACGGGCGATGCGCTGGATTCAACGACTGCCCAAGGCAGAACTCCACTGCCACCTCGACGGGTCGCTTCGGCCGGAGACGATCTGGGAGCTGGCCCAAGCGTCAGGGTTTGAGCTGCCGGTCTCGAGTCGACAGGAGATTGATGCGCTGCTCAAACTGCCGGAGCGCATTCCCCTGAATGAGTACCTGAACTTTTTTCGATACACCGTCGGGGTTCTCCAGACGGAAGACGCCCTGGAGCGCGTTGCCCGGGAACTCTGTGAGGACACCGCCGCCGAAAACGTAAAGTATCTGGAGGTGCGCTTCGCTCCAATGCTGCACCGCGAGCGGGGCCTGTCATCTGAGGAGATCGTCGAGAGTGTGCTTCGCGGTCTAACCCAAGGTGAGGCAGCGACCGGGATCAAGACCGGCCTGATCCTCTGTTGTATGCGGGATCAACGCCCTGAGCTCTCCGAGCAGGTGGCGAGGCTGGCCTGTGTTTATCATGGGCGCGGTGTCGTCGCCCTGGACATCGCCGGACCCGAACAGGGCTACCCGGCCGAACCTCACCGCAAAGCGTTCGAGATCGCCCAGGAATCCGGCCTCCACATCACGATCCACGCCGGGGAGGCCTGCTGCCCAGAGCACATCGAGAGCGCGATCGAGCTGGGTGCCGATCGGATCGGCCACGGGATCCATCTTTTCCAGGATGAACAGCTCGAATATCAGGTGGCCGAGCACGGGATCGCGCTCGAAGTCTGCCCGACAAGCAACCTTCAGACAGCGGCGTTCATCCAAGCGTACCTGGACCATCCGATCATGCGTTATCACGAACGGGGGATCCCGGTGACGGTCAACACCGACAACCGGCTGATGTCCCACACGACGATGACCGATGAGCTTTGCCATATCAAGCGGGCGTTCGACCTCTCGGTTGAGACGATCGAAGAGATCATCATGAACGGCGTACGGGCCGCGTTCCTCGACGAACCGGAGCACCAGGAGTTGGTCGCGGAGTTTCAACAGGCGTTGGCACGGATCGATATTCGGAGAGGAAGAAACTCAGAGGGGGTGAAGTGATGTATCAGATCGACCTGAGCGGCACCACCGGGCTCATCTTCGGGGTGGCGAACAAGCGCAGCATCGCCTGGACGATCGCCCAGGCACTTCATACCGCCGGGGCGCGTCTCGCGTTTACCTATGAGGGAGAGCGCATCGAGGCGATGGTACGCCAGCTGGTCGAGCCACTGGCGGGGGCTTTGGTGATACCCTGCGATGTCACTGACGATTCACAGATTGAAGCGGTCTACCGGACGGTGGCGGAGGAGTTTGGTCACCTCAATTATCTGATCCACAGCGTCGCTTATGCTCGGCAGGAAGACCTGGAGGGTGCGTTCCTTGATACCTCCCGAGACGGATTTCATATCGCCTTGGATGTGAGCGCTTACTCGCTCATCCCACTGGTTCGCCACGCGACTCCGCTGATGGAGCGGGCAGGCGGCGGCAGTGTGGTTGCGTTGACCTACATGGCCTCAGAGAAAGTGTTTCCGAACTACAACGTTATGGGATCCGCCAAGTCAGCGCTCGAACATGCGATCCGGCAGCTTGCCTACGAGTTAGGGGACAAGAACATCCGGGTGAACGGCATCTCCGCCGGACCGTTGAAGACATTGGCCGCCCGGGGGATCGCCGGGTTCACCGACATGCTCCACGCTCACCGCGAGCGGGCCCCGTTGAAGCGGAACATTAACCACGACGAGGTCGCCAAGACCGCCCTCTATCTATGCAGTGATATGGCAAGCGGGGTGACCGGTGAGATCATTCACGTCGATGCCGGTTACCATATCATGGGGATCTAAGCTCTGAGGTGAGCGGCTCAACGATCATCCAGTTCGACCTCAGTACCTAGCCCTTGTTTCAAGGCGTTTTGATAGGCCGCTGCGGCCGCGGCAGCGTCCTCAATCGCCAGGCCCACCGATTTGAACAACACGATCTCGTCCTCGTGTTGTCGTCCCGGGACCTTCCCGGTGACCAACTCCCCGAGTTCGCCTTGGATCCCTTCCCGCTGGAGCACACTACGCTCCATGGGAATCAACAGATCGCCCGCCTCGGCCAGCGCCCCTTCATAGGCGTCCACGTAAATCCTGGCCCGCCGGACCAATACGTCGTCGGTCTCTCGGGCGTCCGGGGTGAAGGCACCTATCGCGATGGCGGTGGTCCCGGGTTGTACCTCCTCGCCCGAGAACACCGGCTCCTTCGAGGTCGTGGCCGTGATGAGCACCTCCGCCTGACGCGTCAACGCAGAGACCTCCTCAACCACCTCGGCCGATAGCCCTAATTCAGCTTCCAAGCGATGTTTCAGATCCCATGCTCGTGCCGGATCCCGGTTGAAGAGCACGACCCGCTCGATGGGTCGGACCACGCAGAGCGCCTGCACCTGGAAAAACGCTTGGAAGCCGCAGCCGATCAAGCCCAAACACTTGACTTGCGGACGGGCCAGATACTTAGCGGCCACCGCTGAGGCCGCGCCGGTGCGCACACCGGTCAGATAAGCACCCTCCATCAACGCCAACGGTCGGCCCGTGGCCGGATCGTTCAGCAGTACGAGGGCGTGGATCAGCGGGAGGCTTTGCTGTGGGTTCCCAGGGTACACCGACACGACCTTCCCGCCCAGCGCCCCCGCGCCCCGGAAATCCCTTAAAAAGGCAGGCATGTACAACACGACACCCCGTGGGGTCTCCAGTGGCAGCCGCAGCGGCACGGCCGCCTTCCCTTCGTGATACAGCCGGAAGGCTTCTTCCAGGGCAGCGACGGCCTCCTCCATGGGCAGGGCCTTTTCCAGATCCACTCGACTTAAGATCAGTAGTTTCATAGACGGGACCTGGTGGCGCTCCACCGCAGCAGGATGAGCAGGCCGACCGCCGCGACGATCCCGGTCGACAGAGCCGCCCCGAAACTGAGCGTCAACTCCAGATGAATGCCGACGAGTGACAGCCCTAGCGCGATCGTACCCACCACGCCCAGGCGTTTCAGATAGTCCAATTCCAACTCTCCCTCGACCTCGACGCGTTCAAACCGCTCCAGCCGACAGACGAACCGTTCCACATCCCAGGCCGCAATCGCCAGGACCACGGCGATGGTCAGGGCCGTCCCGTTCAACCCCAAAAACACACCCCAGATCGCCAGACCGGTGACCGAGAGCAGACCGAGGAACGGGTCCAGGCGATGATTGAGACGCAGCGCATTGACGAGCCACAGCCCCCCGACCATCAGGCAAACGACCGCACCGATCGGGGTCGGGGCCTGAGACCAAAAGGCTCCGGCAACAAGTCCCGTCGATGAGACGATGGTGAACCCCAATATGAGCTTCAGCATCACACTCCTGTGCATCATCGCAATCTTCTGGACAGCGTCCGGTTGACCTCAGCATGGAGTGGCCGTTCCACGCACCAATCGACGACCCGCACCCCCATCCGTCGCAGCCGATTGAGGTTGACCTCACGCTGGAGTCTAGTGATCCGCTCAGCGAGGCGGACCACATCGCTGCCGTCCTGCCAGTGTGCTAGCTCGAAGTCGATCGGGTTCGGGCTCACGACGATCACCTGATACTCCCGGGCTCTGAGTCGCTGATACACGCTGAGATCCTCCCGGAGGACGGGGCTGACGATGACGATCTGCGATCCCCGAGGGAAGAGCCGCACCGGGATGTTTTCCAGGCGTTTGAACACCTCGCTCCCACCCGGTTGTGCTTTGGCCAGGGCGCTGACTACCCGGTGTTCCTGCTCCCGGCCGTACCCGGGAAACGTCCAGTCGAGATACCGGCCGTAGATCAGCAATCCAACACGATTCCCGCGTCTTAAGAAGAATCCAGCCAGCGAGGCCGTCGCCCGGACAGCGTGCTCGAAGAGCGATTCGCTGCCCACCTGGATAGCACCCATCTCTCGAGCATCGAGAATCACCGCCACATCTGCCACCCGCTCCTGTTCGAACTCGTTGGTGACCAGCCGATCCCTACGAGCGGTCGCCTTCCAGTTGATCCAGCGGAACTCATCCCCCGGCTGGTAGGCCCGCGTCCCGAAGAACTCGACCCCGACCCCGCCCTCCCGGGCCGGGACGCTCCCCGAATAGACCCGGGTCCGGCGCGGTCGGATCTCGATATCCCCCAGCCCCTCGACGTCCGGGAGGATCGCCAGCCTGCCGGGGCAATCGAGACGGAACCCCAGCGCCTTGAAGCCGAAGTGGCGCCCGACAACAGCACGGACGGACTCGAATTCGAACAGACCTCGGTCCCCGATCACCGTGTACTCCAGGGTCAGTGACGCCCCAGGGCCGAGAGAGGCGATCGCCTTAGGGTTTCCCTCGATCACCTCCAGCGAACTGGGTGATTCATCTACCAGTTCCACCATCTCTAACCGCCCGCCCGCGTTGGTCACCTCGACGACCACCCGGACCGGCTCGCCCCCGTGAACCAGTTCACGGCTCAGACTCCGGTTCGCACGCAACCGGACCCGCTCCGCTTCGGGACCTGGATAGATGCCGGCGATTAAGAAGATGAGGATCGGAACGGCCAGGGCAAGTAACTCACCCCGTCGCGTCGCCAACCCGAGGAGCACCAGGATCAGCACCAGGCTTCCTAGAAAGCCCGACCGTCTAAGACCTGCCATCCTCATCCCCTTACCTTCCTCTGCCGTCGCTCTCCGAGCCCGACCCACGGGCGTAGGTCTCCAGATACTCCACGATCCATTCCAGCTCGCCACGGAACCCGTGATCATCCCACCCCAAGCCGGGCTTCCAGTAATCGAGCCATTGCTTCAACCGATCGAGTTTCTCCTGCCGGACCGGCCCGCTGAAGAACCGCCGAACACGCTCATCGGAGGTCCAACGGCCTGAGGTGAACCGTTCCCGGGCATGGACGGTGGGGATCCCCTCACGGACTGCGATTAGATCCACGACCAGCTCTGCCAATCTCTGGCGAACCTTCCAGGTGAAATAGGCTCCGTGACGCCCCAGGCTGATCCTGTGGATTAGCTCCGTCACCGGCCCAACGCCCTTCGGAGCGGCCGCGTCCGCCTGCGGCTCGGAGGTGTCTTCGAACAGACGCAGAACCGTCCCGTACCCGGCGAGGGCGAGCAGGGCGACGAGCAGGCTCCAGACAAACAACTCGGGAAGATCCACCAGGATGGCCTTCATGAGCAAGGCCGTACCGATCAAAGGTTCGATGATCCACTCGCGGAGTTCGTCCCCGATGAGCCCCGTCAGCACGAATCCCAGAGCGGCCACCGCGATGGCAACCAAGACGATTCCGATGAATCGAAACCGGTGATGAGACTCGATCATTGCTAGCTCCTGTACGCCCGTTCGATCGCTTCCAGGGAGGTGATCGCGTCGCGTCGCTCGTAGTCATCGGGAGTCTGGTCCCCGTAGCGCACCCGCTCGAACAGCCGGGTGAGACGCCCGACGTGCTCATCGCGGATCCCAACTCTGCGAAGTGCTTGCTCGAACTCCCGAGCGGTCATGGTCTGATCGTCTCGGTCGGGGAGATAACGGACCAGCAGTTGGGTCATGTCGTGATAACAACGCAGAACGACGTCCCTGAGACGTTCGCCGCCTCGCAGCGCCTCAGCCGCCTCCCCAGCATGATCGGCAAGCTCCAGCAATGGGGAAAGCCCCGTCCCGTTGCTCCTCAAGCCCGCTTGCCTCAGGCGCCATCCGATCAGTGCCACGATCGCCAGCACGATGGCGATGAGGACGGCGGCACTCCAATCAGGCGCCCGGACCGGTCCAACCGAAATCCCGTCTCCGTCTTCGCCTCCGACACCCCTAGGGGGCGAGGCGGACCGCTCCCCGCCACCGAGCTCCAATCGGTCGATCACGTTGATGAAAAACCATAAGGAAAGGACCATGATCAGGGCCCAAACCAAGCCTTTGAGGAGTTGCCGGCGCCCACGCGGGTGGAACAGGTTGATCACCAGCGCGATCAGCGACAGGATGAACAGGGATTGCAGCACCCGGCCGAGCCATGGAAACCGCAATGTCGACCCGTCTCCTCCGCCGATATCACGCGTCAGATGGCGGAACGGATTGATGAACCTCCCGGCCTCAAATTCAAGCCCGGTGATGCCGATGGCCAGGATCAGCAGGGCGACCACCGTGATCCCCGCCCAAAACAGCATCCACGGCTTCCGTCCCTCGATCAACTCGGTTCCCTCCTCCGACGTTGGGATCGATAAACCCTACGAAAAAACCGTGCTCGATTCAACCGGGCCGGCAGAGCGCCAATTGTCGCCACTTGCAATCTCCCCGCGTACCCCTTATAGTTTTTATAGTGGTTGTGGAATGAATGGTCACCACCAGGGAAGCAAATACATCTTCGTGACCGGAGGCGTCCTCTCGGGACTGGGCAAAGGGATCACTACCTCCTCCATCGGGCGACTCCTCAAGTCCCGGGGCATCGAGACCACCGCCATCAAGGTCGATCCCTACCTCAACTGTGACGCCGGCACGATGAACCCCTATCAGCATGGCGAGGTGTTCGTGCTTGACGATGGCGGTGAGGTGGACATGGATCTAGGGAGCTACGAGCGCTTCCTCGATATCGACCTGACCAGCAAACACAATATCACCACCGGTACGATCTACCGTCGTGTGATCGAGAAGGAACGACGCGGGGACTACCTGGGGGAGACGGTCCAGATCATCCCGCACGTCACCGATGAGATCCAATCCAACATCATCGCGGTGGCCAAGCGCTCGGGAGCGGAGGTCACCACCGTCGAGATGGGTGGAACGGTTGGCGACATCGAGTCGATGCCATTTCTGGAGGCGGCCCGGCAGCTTCACCACGAGCTAGGCGATGGCCATTGTGTCTTCGTCCATACGACGCTGGTTCCGACCATAGAGGCGGTGGGAGAGCAGAAGACGAAGCCGACTCAACATTCCGTCAAGGAACTCCGTGCCATCGGCATCCAGCCAGACATCATCATCGGACGGAGCCCAACCCCCCTGAGTGATAACATCAAACAGAAGATATCGCTGTTCTGTGATGTTCCCGTCGAGGCGGTGATCAGCGCCCCGAGTGCAAAGTACATCTACGAAGTCCCGCTCATCTTCGAGGAGCAGGAACTGACCGACCTGTTGCTCAACCGACTCCAGATCCAGACAGAGAACCAAGATCTCACCACCTGGAAGGCATTTCTGGAGAACGCTTTACACCCTGATACCACGATTCGGGTCGCCCTGATCGGCAAGTATACGGAGTTGACCGACAGTTACATCAGTTACGTCGAAGCCCTGACCCATGCGGGAGCCCATCTGAGAGTGGGTGTGGAGGTCAAATGGATCGAGGCAGAGGAGTTGTCGACCGAGATGCTCCACGATGTAAACGGAATCATCGTCGCCGGCGGGTTCGGCCCGCGGGGATTCGAGGGGAAGATCGAGGCGATCCGGTACGCCAGGACCCATCGAGTCCCGTTCTTAGGCATCTGTCTCGGCTTCCAGATGGCGGTCGTGGAATATGCGCGGAATGTTCTGGGATACGAGGATGCGAACAGCACCGAAGCGAACTCCCTGACCGATCATCCGGTGATCGACCTGCTGCCTGAACAACGGGAGGTCAAAGACAAGGGTGCGACGATGCGTCTGGGTGCCTATCCGGTCATCATCGAACCGGGGAGCTTAGCCCATCGCCTTTACGACGCGACGACCATCTCAGAGCGCCACCGTCACCGCTACGAGGTGAACCCGACTTATATCCCCGAGCTCGAGGAGATGGGCCTGCGGTTCTCCGGATGCACTCAGGACGGTCGTCGCATGGAGATCGCGGAGTTAGAGAGCCATCCGTACTTCATCGCTTCTCAGTTCCACTCGGAGTTCAAATCCCGCCCCACCCGACCCCATCCCTTGTTCGTCGGACTGCTGAACGCAGGTGCTGAACAATGCTGATGGGGAGCAAGGATCGAGACAGAAGCCCCCGACCTCAACAGCAGAAGCAGAATAACGACAGCCATATGCTCGCGACGACGAAGCAGTTCCTGATCTTCCTGAGCCTGATTCTGGCCATAAGTGCGGGGATCGGGTATATGGTGACCCAACTCCGTCATCGCGACATCTCCCCTGTGCCCCCATCCGGGGTGGAGGCGACCCCAGCTTCGGGATCGCCACGGCGCGGTCTGCCCGAAGTCGAGTTCGAACAGGCGACGCTGATAGAGATCGGTGAGACCGGGGAGCCGATTTGGGAGCTCTCGGCGCAGGTGATCGAAGTGGCGGAAGACCTGAGGACGACCACCGCTGAGAAGATCGAACTCCAGTTCAACTTCCCAGACAAACGCGTGTGGCTGACAGGGGACCGACTGGTGTTCGATAACAGCAGCCGGGACATCACCCTCCAGGGGAACGTCTTCGCCACCGACAACGCCGGCATAACGATCTACACCGATGAGCTCACCTGGAATGCGAACCAGCGTGTGTTGGAGAACGACGCCGAGGTGCGGATCGAGCGGGGCGGCTCGGTGTTAACCGGCAAGGGACTTCGGTACTTCCCCGACGATGATCAGATAGAGATCCGGGAGCGTGTCCATCTCAAGATCGAGACCGAGAACTCCTGAAGTCGATTGCACCGCTTTGATCATCTCAGCATCGACCGTTATAATTACAATTACCCTATGAGAGTGGAGAGTAGATGACCCAACCCAGCCTTGGGCTGATCCTGAAGGTCGTGGGGACGGACGAGAACCGCTGGGAGGAGGAGGCGAAGTTCGTCCAAGCGTTTGACCCCGATCATGTCGAGCTGTGGCTCGAATATCCCGAGGGGAATGAGACGCTTTCCGAACGCCAACTGAGACGAATCCGGAACCTGGTAAAGGGGGTTCGGATCACGATGCACGGGCCGTTCTGGGGGAAGTCGCTGGTCACCCCTCATCACAAACACCGACAGGTGGCCCTGGATGAACTCAACCGGACCTTGGAGCTCGGGACGGAGCTGAAATCGGAGCTGATGACAGTTCACGGCGGCGTCTTCTACCTGGAGAGTCTGCGCAAGGAGATCGACTATCAGGCGATCTTCCGGGAGAATCTCGAGGAACTGCTCTCGGTCGCCGAAGCACACGGCCAGATCCTGGCGATCGAGAACCTGCCCGCATCGCCGGAACCGAACCGCACCTATCCCACGGCGATCGCCGAGCTTCGCGAATCGCTTGCCTTCGACCCACGCCTATGGGGGACCTTCGATGTCGGTCACTCGATGGCGAACGGGGAGGACCCCGAGGCCGTCCTCGACGGGGTGCTCGACCGGGTGATCAATATCCATCTCCACGACTTCAGTCCGGATCGGGGAAGCCATCAGGAATTGGGAACGGGTCTCCTGAACCTCGAGGGATTCATCGAGCGGTTGCGAGGTTACGACCGATTTCTCACCCTTGAGATCATCGATGATGAGGATGGAGAGAAGATCCGGCGGAGCTTCGCGCGGATGAGAGGGTTGATGAGAGGCGATGGCTAATTCATATCACGCGCGTTCTTTATAACAACAACGTCCTCGTCGAGTCCTTGACGGAACAATTCCAGTCTGTTGCTATCTTCCAAGTCAGTGATGTTAGACAGATTGATTGAGAAAGGAAAGAGCGCAGGACTCTGAGCAAGCTCTTTAAGCGATTTGGAATGAGAGCCACTTGCAACCAGAGCAGCCTCGATAAGCCATGCCGCAAGTTTCTTGTCCTTCACAGATCGAGCAGGGGAGGGTTGATAAACACCTTTCTCCTTTTTTGTATCCTGAAGCACGCCCCAATCGATAAAGCACCGGAGGACGCGTCTGGTTGCCCGTGACACTGTCTCACGCTCACCAAGCTGTTCCCGGACACGCCGTTGGACTTGAGCCGCCGCCGCAGAACCTTGCAACCGCAGGAGACGACCAATCGTTTCAGCGACAACCCCCAAAAATGGGTAGACCGCCATGATCATTCCCCAATGGACCGGCAAGTGATCACCTATTGGAAGTCGTTTTAGATGCTCCAGACCGTCGTTACGAAGAGACTTCAGGCTCTTAGGCACAGATACCCAAATCTTCAGCAGGATTGTAATTGCTTTCTCTCGATTTCCTCGCTTTGCAGTTCCTCCAACAGAGAGCTGATCTCGGAGAAGATCTTGGAGTGCGATCTGGATTTGGTCTCTTGTGTTCCCTGCTAAGAAGAGTTCTGCTGTCCACTCAAGCCATTCGAGTTGAATTCGCTGACTAAAGCCAACTTGCACGGTTCTACTCATGTCGATCTCCTCTTGATCTGTATGAAAGGGACTATCAGTTCTTCGATAGAGATTCCACCATGTCCAACGATTCGTTCTTCTTCTCGAACGAAGGCGGAACGATTTGGAGCAAGAAGCGGTAGATAATCTTCAGGCAGTCCAAGAGGAAGCCATTCGATGGCATCAGGAAAGTGCTCTTTGACACGTGCTCTCAGGATCTGGTCGGGATACACCCGAACGCGTTGTCCTCGCAGTTCAGAGACCGCGCCTTCGGACGGACGCCCGCATCCCTTGGCCTCAACGTTGCCATGGTCGGATGCCAGAAAGACCTTGAAACCAGCATTCAGAAGCAGATCAAGCAACTTCTCCATGAACCCCTGTTCTGCCCACTGGCGCACTTGGTTGTGCATTCCGGCCGTGCCAAGTTCCATGCCGTGCATAATCCTGTCGACTTTGTTGACAACAAGCCCCACAACACAGACTTTAGGATGCGACAAGATTTCCTCGACTTTGATGAGACTGGATTCTTCGCTGAGTCCCTTGTCGTAAGCCACCTCACTTGAAGTCAAGCCTTGTCTAACCCAGAATTGGGTCCATAAAGCGGATTCTTTTTGAGTGGTATAAATGCTCTTAG
>JBHIAT010000011.1:0-38494 GCA_046758705.1 Bipolaricaulia bacterium | reverse complement strand
GCGGGCGAGAGCTTCTCATCGGCGCCGCCCTCACGCCATGGGACCAGCTTGCCGTTGATACGGTAGGTCGGCGGTCTTCCGACGGTCATGTGGATATCGGAAGCTCCGCGCTGGTACGCCTGGGTCAGGATCTCTTCAACGTTGTTGATCATCTTTAATTTTTGCTTAACTTAAGATTGTTTGACTTTTTACCTTACCTCTGAGCCTCTGAACACCTCTTTCATTATACCCCGTGGTGCAAACTTTGAGACCGTCGGTTGGTTCAACCTTCAACCCCGGTCCCGCCGCCCCGGGATGGTCTCTGGTTCGCCCTTGCGCAGGAACGCCGGGATATCGAGGTCATTATCCACCGCGCCGCGCCTCAACCGTGCCAGGATCGCCTCTTCGTCGACGGCCTCCTCCGATTCCTCCTCGAAGCCGTCGACGAACCCGGTGGCGATCACCGTCATCCTCGTCTGTGTACCGAGGTCGTCCTGAATGACCACCCCGAAGATGATATCCGCGTCGTCGGAGACGGCTTCATGGATCAGGGAGGCAGCCTCGGTCACCTCGTGGAGGCTGAGTTCGATCCCACCGGTGACGTTCATGATCACCCGTTTGGCTCCTCGGATCGAACCCTCGAGGAGCGGGCTAGAGATCGCGTTTTGGGCGGCTTGTTTCGCCTTATCCTCGCCCTCCCCGGCACCGATCCCCATCATCGCCGTGCCGGCGTCCTTCATGATGCTTCGCACATCGGCGAAATCGAGGTTGATCATCCCAGGGATAGTGATCAGATCGGAGATCCCTTGAACTCCCTGGCGCAGGACATCATCGACAGTCTCAAACGCTTTGGTGAGGGGGATGTCAGTGGGGGAGATATCGAGGAGTCGGTCGTTGGAGATGGTGATCAGGGTATCGACGTTTTCCTTCAACCGTCGGATCCCCTCATCCGCCCGTTCGGCCCGGGTCCGCCCCTCGAAGGTGAACGGTCGGGTCACGATAGCGGTGGTCAGGATGCCGGCTTCCTTGGCGATCTTGGCAACCACCGGGGCGCCTCCGGTCCCGGTGCCGCCGCCCATGCCCGCGGTGATGAACACCATATCCAGGCCGTCAAGCAGCATCGCGATCTCTTCCCTCGATTCCTCCGCCGCTTTGAGACCGATCTCTGGGTCCCCACCCGCGCCCAGCCCGCCGGTCAGCTTCTCCCCGATCTGCAGCGTCGTCTGAGCTTTGGATATCCTGAGCACTTGGGCGTCGGTGTTGATAGCGGCCAGCTGCACCCCCTGAAGGTTCACCTCTGCCATCCTGGAGACGGCATTGCCCCCCCCGCCTCCGATCCCGATCACTTTAATCTTGGCACCGTTGTTCTCCTCCATACTCCTCCTCCTATCACCTCATGCACCGGCACTGGCTAGAAGAACCGCTTCAACCAAGTGAATATTCTGGAGATGATCGGTCGCTCGGATCGGTTCCGGCGCTGGTCCACCCGAAGTGTGTAGCGATCTTGCTCCTTGGCCGCGAATTTAAGCAACCCCACCCCGGTGGCAAAGATCGGGCTCTCCACAATATCACGCAGCCCGTGAATCCCCTGGGGGGTCTTACTACATCGCACTGAGATATCGTAGCGGCGTCGGACGAACTCGGCGATGCCTTCGAGAAGCGACGTTCCCCCGGTGAGCACCATCCCCGCCGGGATCAGGTCACGATAACCGGCATCCTCGACATCCTGTATCGCCATGTCAAAGATCTCCGCCACCCGTGGCTCGATCACCTTGGCGAGTTTGCGCCTCGGAATGGCACGTATCTCATCTCCACCGATCGTTGAGATCTCGACGATCTCTTCGCTGTCGATATCCTCCACGTTGGGGCTGCCCGCCTCCCGCTTGATCCGTTCTGCCTCCTCGATCGGCGTCTTAAGGCCGACGGTGATGTCCCGGGTGAGGTGCTCACCGGCGATGGGGATCACGGACGAGTGCCAGATATCATCGTTCCTGAAGATCGCGATGTCGGTCGTCCCTCCGCCGATGTCCAGCATGACCACACCGAGCTCTCGCTCCGCGGACGACAGAACCGCCTCGCTCGAGGCCAATGGCTCTAACACGATCTTCTCGATCCCGATGTTCGCCATCTCGACACTCTTGACAATATTGTGGACGGCGGTCGTCGCCCCGGTCACGATGTGGACATCCACCTCAAGACGGGTCCCGGTCATTCCAACCGGATCGGTGATCCCGGTCTGTCCGTCGACCGTGTACTCCCGAGGGATGACGTGAATCACCTCGTTGGCCGGGGAGATCTGGACGGCACGGGCCGTCTCGATAACTCGCCTGACGTCCTCTCTCCGGATGGTGCGGTCATCCCGGTTGATGGAGACCGTCCCGCTATTGTTGATCGAACCGATGTGTTCCCCAGCGATGCCAACGTAGACCGAATCGATCCTGACATCGGCCATGTTCTCGGCCTCTTCGATCGCTCGCCTCACCGAGTTAGCTGTCTCACCGATGTCAACAACGACACCACGCTTTAGACCCTTGGAGGGGTACTTGCCCATGCCGATGATCTCGATCGTCTCCTCATCGACGACGTTCCCCACCAAAGCGACGACCTTGGTCGTCCCGATGTCCAACCCGACCGCGAGCCCCATCTCTCACCACCTTCTGACGACAACCTCTTGATCAAAACGCAGATCCATATATTGGAATCGGTCCAGGGTCCCGACGATCACATCCAGATATCTCCATAGGTTCTCAACAGACCCCAACCGGATTTCCATGCCACCCTTCGTATACAGGCGGGTGTGATTCGGATCTTGCAGATGCAATTCCCGAAACCGGGACAGGAGATCCGGATCCAGGTTGAGAAATCGCTCCACCATCTGGGCCTCTACCACCTGCCTCTCCCCGGCGTCAGAGGTCACCCTCACCCCGGTAATCAGCGGCAGATCGGTCATCGGTCGATCGACTGGTTCCAGGAGACGGCCTGAACGATCGATCAGATAACTCGCTCTGTCCAAGGCTATTATAGCAGAGGGATGGCGCTCTTGCACCTCTATGCGGATCTGATGGGGGTAAATCCGTCGGATGTTGACCTCTCGGACCGGCCACAACGCCAGGATATTCTGTTTCGCTTCCTCCAGGTCAACCCGCAACATGTTCACACCAGGGGCGAGCCCACTGGCTTCAATGATCATCGCTGGGCTCAGGCGTTCGAGGCCACCCCTCACCGAGACCTGATGAACTTCCAACAGATCACTCCCCAGCAATAGCCAGGGAAGACCTACACCCAGGCTGGTGGTCATCAGCGTGGTGAACACCACCCGCCTCAAAAATCTTGCTGAACGATCTCTACTTCGGGCTCCAGTTCGGCTCCGAATCTTTCATACACCCTCTCCTGAATGATTTCGATCAACCTGAGGACATCACAGCTCCGTGCGCCCCCTTCGTTAATGATGAAGTTGGCATGCTTAGTCGAGACGGCCGCTCTCCCCACTTTATAGCCTTTCAAACCGGCTTTGTCAATCAACTGGCCTGCGGTCAGCTTGTGATTGGGGTTCTTGAAGATGCATCCCACGGACGGCTCGTCGAGCGGCTGCTCCCGCATCCGCTGCTTTAACAGCGTCCTGGCGCTTGGCAACCGGTTGTCACGACGGCTCAGAACGAATTCCGCCTCAACGATGATCAGATCATGACTCTGTTTGAACCGGCTGTTTCGATAGCTGAAACCGCATGCCTGTTTGGAGAAGCAGATGGGGTTGCCCTGTCGATCCACCACCCGGACCCACGAGACGAGATCACCGATGGTTCCCTGCGGCACCCCGGCGTTCATGATCAGCGCCCCGCCGATCGTCGCAGGAATGCCGACCAAAAGATCAAACGGACTCGAGCCATAGCAGCGGTTCAGATAGTGAATCACGCTCTGTAGGTTCTCCCCGGCGCCGAGTCGGAGTCGATCCCGTTCCAGATCCAGGCCTCTCCCCCTGAACCCGCTACCGAGTTGGATGATGATTCCGGAGTAGCCCACCTCCGGGAAGATGAGGTTGGTACCATTGCCGATGATCTGCCACGGGAGATTCCGGGCCACGGCAAACCTCAGGATCTCTCTCAACTCATCGATCCCCTCGGGGATCACGAAGTAGCGGGCCCGGCCTCCGACCCTGAGCGAGGTATGGACGCTGAGATCCTCATTGTATCTGACTGTTCCCCGAATAATCCCCTCAAGTTCTGGCATGTTTTAGGTGATTGGCAAACTGCTGGGTGACCTTCCAGATATCACCGGCGCCGAAGCTGATGATGAAGTCCCCGCTTTGCGAGTGTTGCTTCAGGTAATCGAAGATCTCCACCTGGTCTGGGATATAGTGGACCCGGTCATGGCCATGAGCCGCGATTGAATTGACAATGATCGACGCGTTGATGCCGGGGATGGGATCCTCAAAGGCGGGATAGATGTCGGTGACGATGACGGTATCAGCAAGGTCGAAGGAGCTACCAAATCGGCCGTTGATATACTGAGTTCGGGTAAACCGATGCGGTTGAAAGATGGCGATCAGCCGCACCCCCTTCCATCCCTCCCGAATCGCCTCCAGGTTCGCCTCGATCTCCGCGGGCAGGTGGGCGTAGTCGTCGACCACGATCCGTCCGTTCGTCTGGTTCAACAGCTGGAATCGGCGCTGAGGTGGTGCGAAATTCTCCAGGATGGCCGCCATCTCAGCGAACGACATCCCCACCTCCCACCCGACCAGCATGGCCGCCAGGGCGTTGTAGACGTTGTGACGGCCGGGAATCGGTAGCTTGACCTCCCCATATGTTTCCCCGCGGAAACTGAAGCGGAACCAGGTTTCGAGCCGATCTCTTCGGATCTCCTCCGCGACCAGGTCTGCCTCCCCGTGCCTGTCTCCATTCCCCACGATTCCGAAGCTCAGATAAGGCCGACTCAACTTCCGGATAATCTCCCGAATATAGGAATCATCATAGCAGAGGATCGCCCGGCCATCGTCCGGCACCTTCTCGATAAAGTGGGTGAAGCTGCGGCGCAAGGCGCGCTCATCACGGTAGTGGTTGAGATGATCCCGGTCGATGTTGGTGACCACGACGGTATACGGCTCGAGCGTCAGGAAGTAACCGTCGCTCTCGTCCACCTCGGCGACCAGGTACTCCCCCGCTCCCAGTTTGGCGTTTCCCCCGAGCTCATCGGACTCCCCCCCGATCAGGAACGTCGGATCAAACCCACCATGCTCCAACAGCATCGAGGCCATCGTGGTGGTCGTCGTCTTCCCATGAGTCCCGGTGATACCGATCGATCGATGGGACTTCATCAACTGGGCCAGCATCTCCAGACGCTTCAAGATCGGGATACCGAGGGAACGGGCCTCCACCAGCTCGATATTATCCTCCCGGATGGCTGAGGAGACCACCACCATATCCACATCGGCCCCGTCCGCCAGATGATCCGCCCAATGACCGATGTGGACCCTCACGCCACGGCAGCGCAGTTCCTCCGTCTTCGAATTCTCCTCGATGTTCGACCCGCTGACCCGCGCCCCCTGTTCGAGGAGGATCTGCGCCAACCCACTCATACCATCCCCACCGATACCGATAAAGTAATAATGCACGGAGCGATGTTCATTGCTCATTCGTTAACTCCTCTATGTGCTGAATGATCCGGGTGAGTGCATCCCGGTGGCTCTTGCCGAGGGCCCTGCTGTGACGCCTCATTCGCTCCAGTCGCTCCCCATCGCGGATGAGCTCCGCGACAAGCTCGGCGAGATCGATCTGAGCGAGCATCACCTCCTCAACGAGGCAGCTCGCCCCCTCCTTTTCGAAGAACCGAGCGTTGGCCTCCTGATGGTTCTCTGCAGCCTCTGGCCACGGAATCAATATCGAAGGAATCCCTCGGACGGAGAGTTCGGCAAGTGTGGTCGCCCCCGCCCGACAAACGGCCAAATTAGCTGCCGCTAAAGCCTCCCCTATTTTATGGATATACTTTTGCACTATTATACTCTCGATACTCTCCTTTTGCAAGCTTTTTCTGATCTTTTCAACGTTTCCATTCTCTCCGACCACCAACAAAATCTGTAGATCTCCCATCTGATCAAACTTATGTCGGCTGCGCAGGATCGCATCGTTAAGCACATCGGCGCCCCTGGATCCGCCAAACGCGAGCACAGTCCGCTTTCGTGGATCAAGGCCCATCCCCCCGAGGGGCGGCGCGGCCTCATCGTCTAAAATCTCTTTCCTAACCGGATTTCCGGTGATGACACTCCGCTGGCGGGCCCGACGACTCAGGTACGTCAACGACGCCTCATAGGAGAGGAAGATGCGATTGACCCAGGGAGCCAGCAGTCGGTTGGTCAGGCCAGGGAGGACGTTCTGCTCGTGGATAGCGGTTGGGATCCGAAATAAGATCCCCCAAAACAGGATCGGAAATTCCGCATAGCTCCCGATCCCCAGAATCAACCCCGGCCGGAATCTGAGAATGATGATCAGGCTCTGGAGCAACCCCACCAGCAACCATCCGATCGTCCCCGGATACGTCGTATAGCGCCCCCGTTCGAATCCTCGGCATCGGATCGAGAACTGCTCTATCCCCGGCACGCGACGCAGGACACGCGCCTCGATGCTCCGGCCGGTTCCCACATAACCGACCCGATCCACGGCCGAAAGCGACCTAAGCCTGTCGATGATCGCGATTGCGGGATAGAGGTGACCGCCGGTGGCGCCTCCCGACACGAGGATGTTCACGCCCCCCCCTTCCTCGTCTTTCTCTTTTCCAACTCGGTTCGCTGCGGCCGGTTGCTCGAGAGATATTCAACAACACCCCGATCATTGCCAAACTGACGATCAGTGATGAGCCACCGTAGCTGATGAACGGCAAGGTCAACCCGGTGACCGGCAGGATCCCGATCGTCACTCCGATGTGGAGCGCCGCCTGGAAGACGAGCGCGAAGGTGAGTCCGAAGGCGAGCAAGCCGCCGAAACGATCCGGTGCGCGCAGCGCGATCCGCATCCCTCGGTAGCCAAGCAGGCCAAACAGGACCACCACCACCCCCCCCCCGATCAACCCCAGCTCTTCGGAGATGAGCGCAAAGATGAAGTCGTTGTAGCCGGCCGGCAGGTAGAAGATCTCACGACTTGCCCCCAACCCCCGACCGAACGCCCCACCGGAACCGACGGCGACGAGCGATTGGATGATATGGTAACCGCCCTCATTACCGTACTGTAACGGGTCCAAGAATGCCAGGATCCGCTGCTGACGATAGGGGGAGTAGAATATCAGCGCGTAGACGAACGGCAGGCCGGCGAGCAGGAGGGCAGAGAGCTGGCGCGTAGGAATCCCCCCGGCGAACATCATCACGATCCCGATCATTCCCAAGAACATCGCCATCCCGAAGTCGGGCTGACCCAGGACGAGGAGGATGATGATCCCCATGATCATCAGGTAAGGCAACATCCCTTCGGTGAGCTTCCCCAGCCGCTTCCCCTTCCGGGCGAGCGAGGTGGCCATGAACAGAACCAAGCCGAGCTTCAGGATCTCCGTCGGCTGGAACGAGATCGGACCGAACTCCAGCCACCGGCTCGCGCCTGTCCCCAACGACCGGCCGACCTGGGAGATCAAGCTCAGGCCGGTAAGCCCGATCGTTGCCAACAGGAGCAGGGTGGCGATCGTCCTGAGGTTTCGGTAATCGAAGTGCATCAAGACGAGCACCGCACCCAGCCCGATCAGGATGTGGACCAGTTGCCTCATCAGCAGATACTGAGGCTGCCCATAGCGCGCGTCGGAGAAACTCGCGCTGGCGCTGTAGATCATCACCAACCCCAGGGCCAACAGCATCAGCACGATCATGAACAGACCGAAATCGGGAGGATTGCGCTCCACCCTGCTATGCACCTCCACGGTCACGGTGACGGGCCTTGAGCCGGTACACTGCCGATTTGAACGCCCGGCCCCGCTCCCGGTAATTCTGGAACATATCATAACTGGCACAGGCAGGCGAAAGCAACACCACATCGCCCGGCTCCGCCGTCGCGAACACCTGCTCAACCGCTTCGTTCAGATCCTCGACCGCCCGGAACCGTTTATAGCCAACGGCCCTGAGGCCTCCTGCCAGCCGATCTCGCGCCTCCCCCACCAGCAGGACCGCCTTCACCCCTTGGCTTCGGATCAACCCGCACAGGGACTGCAAGCTTCCTTTCTCCTTCCCCTGCTTCATCCGTCCTCCCAGGATCAGGAGGAGCGGCGCTTTGAATGAGCAGATCGCCGCCGCCGCCGCCCCAACATTGGTCGCTTTGGAATCATTGTAGAACCGGACTCCATCGATCTCAGCGACCGGTTCAAGCCGATGAGGAAGCATCAGCCTGGTTAACACCCCGTCCGGGGAGACGTCCGGATCGACCAGTCGGGCGACCTGCAGGGCGGCACGCACGTCCTGGGCCAGATGCTCAGGGAGATCCAGATCCCCCAAACCCAAATCGAGTCCGTCGAACGGGAGCAGTCGAGGTTGGAGCCCGGTGGACGTTGCCAGCTCCCGGTAGAACGGAAGCTGCTGGCTCACGACCGCGCAGTCGTTCCGCGTCTGGTTCTCCATGATCCGGCGCTTGATCGCCGTGTATCGCGCCAGCGTACTGTGTCGGTCGAGGTGATCGGGCGATACGTTCAGAAGGAGACTGATGTGAGGACGGAACGCATCGATCGTCTCCAGCTGAAAGCTGCTGATCTCCAGGATGACCCAGGTATCCCGGTCGATCCAGTCCAACACGCTGATGAACGGGGTGCCGATGTTCCCAGCGACCACCCGGCGGTGTCCCCGCAGCAATGCCTCGATCAGACGGGTGGTTGTCGTCTTCCCGTTGGTCCCGGTCACGGCGATGATCCTTTCGCTGTTACGGAACCGATAGGCCAGCTCGATCTCACCCATGACGGGAATTTCGCGGGCTTTGGCCTGTTTCACGATCGGGCTTTCCAAGGGAACGCCAGGGCTGAGGACGATCCAATCGGCGTAGAGGGCTCGATCGGTATGACCGTTCTCCTCGTATTCGACGTCGAGCGCGTCGAAGTAATCTCGATCGATAGGGCCCGCTTCGCTGACGAACGGCAGTGCGCCGTGCTCGACCAAGAACCGGCAAACCGCCTTACCGGTCGTTTTTGCCCCGATCACGGTGACTTTTTTGCCTTCCAGCTCCAGGTTGGAGGTATCGACGCCCATTCCCTACCCCGTCTCGCAAGTTTTAGCTTTAGCGACGTGCTATTTATACACAGATCCCTCGCTCGCTTCTCTCCAAGAAGTTTAACAAGGTTTCGAGCACGTCTCGTTCGCCCCCATCTGCCCCCTGAAGGTACGCTCTCATCCGCTTCTTCCCTTCCCGTAAGTTCACCTTTGCCCGGAAGATCTCTTTATAAATGCGCTTGATGATCCGTCTCTTTTCAGATGAGAAACCGTTTCTTTTCAAGCCCACCCCATTGATCCCGCGGATGCGGGCAGGACGCCCATCGGCGAGCAGATACGGAGGGAGATCCTGGGTCAGCTTCGAATGAAAACCGACCATGGCAAAGCTCCCGATCTTCACGAACTGATGGACGCCGGTCATTCCGCCGATGACGGCATGATCTCCTACCTCGCAATGTCCGCCGAACGCCGCGTTGTTGGCGAACTGATTGTAATTTCCAATTCTCCCATTGTGGCCAACATGAGTGTAGGCCATCAGGTAATTGCAGTCCCCGATGACCGTCTCCTTACCCTCACCGGTGGCCCGGTGGATGGTCACGTATTCGCGGATGACGTTCTGTTTTCCGATCCGGACGCCAGTTTCCTCCCCATTGTAGCTGAGATCTTGCGGATCCCCGCCGATCACCACCCCTTCCGAGATGTCCGTGCCCGCCCCGACCACGACACCGGG
Source organism: Bipolaricaulia bacterium (assembly GCA_046758705.1). GTDB lineage: Bacteria > Bipolaricaulota > Bipolaricaulia > JBHIAT01 > JBHIAT01 > JBHIAT01. The sequence continues at coordinate 28,625 of JBHIAT010000011.1, read as the reverse complement.
TCGGATGGTGACCCGAGACGCGAGCTTGACATCCGCCTGGAGCTGAACGTCTCCGGCGATCACACAGAATGGGCCGATCTCCACACCCGGTCCTAACACCGCTTTGGGATCGAGGATCGCCGTCGGATGGACCTCAATGCGTTTCATCGTTATCGTTTCGCCCGCATCTTGATCTTCTGGATCTTGGTCCGCTCCAGGATCTCGGAGACCAACTCGAGCATGGTGAGGTCATCTTGGGAATTTGATATCGGACGGATGTCATGACCGTCCTGGCGACTCCGGACGCTCGCCAGGAAGTACTTGAGCTCCTCCAGCAGAGGGTTGCCCGAGTCGACGGAGATACGTTCCGTTGAGATCCGCTCGGTATACTCGACCCCCTCCTGTTTGTAAGGGTAGTCGAACTCCTCCGCCCGGTAGATGACCAGATCCCGCTCCATATAGTCGAGGGAGAGCAGTGTGCTGTCCTGGATGACCTTCAGCTTTCGTTCCTTCTGGGGGGAGACCCGATTGGCGGTCAGGTTAGCGATGCAGCCGTTCTCGAAGGAGAGCTGGACGTTGGCGATGTCCTCGAAGTCCGAATAGACCGAGATGCCGATCGCGTTGATCTCCTCGATCGGTGAGGCGACCAGGTCGAGAATAATATCAAGATCGTGGAGCATCAGGTCCAAGATGACCCCGATGTCGGAGGTTCGCTCGGTGAACGGACCCTGACGCCGCGATTCGATGTAGATAGGATCTCTGATGTACTCCTTCAGAACGTGGACCCCCGGATTGAACCGTTCCACATGGCCGATCTCTAAGACCAGCCCCTGCTCCTCCTTGATCCGAATCAGTTCCTTGGCCTCCTCTAGGGACCGTGTCATGGGTTTTTCGACGAGAACATCGACCTCATGTTCCAGGAAATCCCGGACGATCCAGTAGTGGGTGTGGGTCGGCGTGGCGATCGAGACCGCGTCCACTTGGTCCAACAGCTCCCGATAGTCGAGAACCCCAGGGACCTGGTACCGCGCGCTCAGATCCTCAAGCCTTTGCTCATCTATATCACAGATGGCGACGACCTCGACATCAGAGAGATTGTACAGGTTTTTGAGATGGTAGTTCCCCATCACCCCCACCCCGATGACGCCCATTCTTACCCGGTGATTAATGTGGCTCATCTCTTAACTCCTTCTTGATCGCTTTGAGGTACTTAGGCAGCTTGTTGAGGAGCGCCTGAGACTCAAGATGCTTGTGCAAGGGCCTCGCCGGATAGCCGGCGACGGTCGCCCCGGCGGGGATGTCCTTGGTCACACCGGATCTGCCCGCGATCATCGCACCATCTCCGATCCTGGCATGGTCGGTGATCCCGACCTGCCCTAAGATGATCACATCGTCTCCGATATGGCAACTGCCCGCGATGCCAGTCTGGGCGATGATAATACAGTTCCTGCCGATCTTCACGTTGTGGCCGATTTGGACCAGGTTGTCAATCTTAGTGCCGGCTCCGATGACGGTACTGCCCAGCGTACCCCGGTCGATGGAGACGTTGGACCCGATCTCTACCTCATCCTCGATCACCACGTTTCCGAGTTGCGGGAACTTTTCGTGGCGGCCTCCCTCTCCCTTGACGTATCCGAAGCCGTCCCCTCCGATGACGGTCCCGGCATGGATCACCACACGTCTCCCGATCCGGGTGTTCGCATAGATAGTGACATTGGGATAGATGAGGCTGTGAGCTCCGACGGTCACCCCAGTTCCGAGATAACTGCCGGCCCCGATCCACACCGCCGACCCGAGTTCGACATCCGACTCAACCACCGCAGTGGGATGGACTCCCTGGCCGGGAGGACCGGGGGCAAACCGGTGACGTAGAACGCGGGCGAACGCAAACCTGGGATCCTCCACCAGGATGAACGTCCTGTCACCCCTCCGGCGCAGCTCGGATATCAGCCTCACCGAGCAGATAACCGACCCGGCGGCACTGTCTCTGAGCGCCTCGAGTCGCTCCCCGGCATAGAACGACAGCTGGTCCCGGCCGGCCGTCTCAAGTGCATCGACCCCGGTGATCCACCGATCCGGATCGCCGAGGATCTCGGCCTGCAACAGCTGAGCCACCTTTCCGGCTGTCAACACCCCGTTCATCGCTGCCGAGAGATCACACCTTCTTCCCCCGCTGTGAACAGAATGACCGCCTCCGCCACCTGCTCTCCGTCGACGAACGCCTCGGCCTGCGCCTTGATGAGTTCCTGTCTCTCTCTCAGGATCTGAACCTCGTAGATCAGTTGATCTCCGGGGACCACCGGTTTGCGGAACCGGGCGCGATCCACTCCGGCAAAGTACCCCCGTTTGTCGCGATGCTGCTCCTGACTGAACGTCCAAATGCCGGCCGACTGGGCCATTCCCTCCAGGATGAGCACGCCAGGCAGCACCGCCGCATCGGGGAAGTGACCGAGGAAGAACGGCTCGTTGACGGTGACGTTCTTGAGCGTTCGGATCCGGTCCTCACCCAGCTCCAGCACCCGATCGACCATCAGGAAGGGGTAACGGTGGGCCAGCACCGTTTTGATCCCCTCGATCCCTATCTCTTCACCTTCACCCATCATCGCTCCTTGCGCCCCATCTTAATTCTTAATTAAAGTAAAGCTCATTCCAATCGATCTGGATGCGATCGATCTGCTCATCGATCTGGGAAAGCCCCTGCCCGTTTGCCTCCCCTTTCGGGGACACGTAGGCCACCTGTCCGACGTAATGGGCAAACTCAGATCGGGGGAGCATCTCCCCGTCACGGACCTCATCGAATATCAATATTTGATCGAAATCCTGCTGTTTGTCAACTACCTCGTCGATGATGCCACGGAGGTCCTTCCTCGCCAGCCCCTTCGGGACGATGATCACCCGCTGGGTCCGTTTCAGTTCCCGCGTGCTGATGTCTATGGAGCTGTAAATCGTGTAACTGGTCCGTTGGTGCAACTCGGCGTTCAACCGGACGATGATTTGATCGGTGATGTTCAACCCCTCCCGGGCATACAGGACGCCTTCGGTGCGTATGATCAGGTCATATCCCTCCTCTCGGCCGAACTCCTTGATGACCCGATCGATCTCCCGGATGATCTCAGCGGTCATCTGTTGATCCACGAGATCAAGCTCCGCCTCCAGCCGCTGCCGGACCTCCTCGAACTGCTCCTCTGAGATATTACCCGCTTCGAATTCCCGTTGCAAGGCATTCAACTGGTCCTGATTCTCCTGGTACCGTTGTTGGAACTGCTCGACCGCCTGAGTCGTTCCCTCATATTCATTGAACACCTGTTGCACGTTGATCAATCCGATTTTGAGTGGCGGCAGCACCTGGGCTTCGGTGCTCAATAACCCGACCAACACCAGGAACAGACCGATTCCGATGCCAACCCGGATCGTCCGCTCGAACATCTCGCTTCCTCCTCCCGATTAGAACATCTGACCGATCCCGAACTCAACGACCATCGCCCCAAATCCAGTCGTGATATCATAAGGCCAGACGAAGTCGAACCGCAGAACGCCGAGTGGCGTGTCAAAACGCAGACCCAGGCCCGTGGAGCAGACTAATGACGTGGAGCACCTCGGCTGGATCCCGGAGATCTCGGATTCGAGGGCGTAGCCCAAATCGACGAATAGCGCTCCCGAGAAGCCCTGTTGGAACTGGACCCGGTACTCCGGGTTGGCGATCAGCATCTGAGACACCCGGCTGATCGGCCGGATCCCTCGCACCGACTGCGACCCACCGAAGAAGAACCGCTCGTCGTCGGGGAGGGACTGTCCCCACCCGCCCCACAGCCGGACGCCGAAGGTCTGGTCCAGGCCGGTGGGGAAGAACTGGATCAGGATCGCCTGGTACTTGGTGAACTCCGTCCTGGTCGAGTCCTCCGTGAGGATCCCCGGCTCGATCAGCAACGTCTGTTGCCCCCCTTGGGTCGGGAAGAACGGGCTGTTTCGCGTGTCGTGGACGGCGCCCAGGTTGAGGGCGACGGTATTGCCGTTGGTCTGGGTCCCCGTCGTCTCCTCGACGAACGTCTCAGCTCGACCGCCGACGGAGAGACGGAACGTCTCCAGTGGAAATCCCACCGAAACCCTCCCCCCTTGGGTGGTGGTGATCGTTCCGTTGTTGACGTCCTCAGTGGCCTGCTGAAACAGAACCCCGCTGAACGATAGGTTTCGGCCGAGCAGCCCGCGAGTGTCATACTGGAGTTCGTAGTTGGTGAGCAGTCTGCTGTCGCCTTCCCCTTGGCTCAATCCATTCTCGAAGTTGAAAGCGATGTCCTGGCCGGTGCCGAGCAGGTTCTTTCGGGCGAGCTGCAGATTCCCCACCAACCCGGTACTCGTGGAGAAGGACAGTCCGCCGCTCAAGCTCCCCAGTCGTTCCCGCTCAACGACGGTGACGACCAGATCGCCTCCGTCTCCGGCCGGGTTCAGCTCGTAGTTGAGCAAGACGTCGTCGAAGTAGCCGAGCTGGATGAGTCTGAGAAAGGTCACCCTCAGGGGGGTCTGGTTGAAGACCTGGCCGGGCTGAAGCTGAATCTCTTGAGCGATGACGTAATCCTTGGTGAGCTCATTCCCCCGGATCACGATCGCATCGATCCGACCCTCGAATATCTCGATCTCCAACTGCTCTCCTTCGACATGAGTCCCGGACAGATCCATGAGCGTATAGCCGTTGCGATGATAGAGATCCACCACCGCTTGCAGCCCCTGGAGCAGCCCGAAGTTGTCGACCTCCCCTTCGGGGAGCTTCAACCGTCCTTCCAATTGCTCATCGGAGAAGACCGTGTTTCCCGAAAAGATCGCCTCACCGATCGGCTGGGGCGCGTCGATAATTCTCCGCTCTCGGAGCTGGAGCACCAGCCTCACTCGATCCCGGTCGCTTCCGGGCGCGACCTGGAAATCCTCCAGCCTGACCGGCTCGAAGTAGACGGACCGGTTGATATTCTGGAAGGTCTGTTGCACATCGGTGAGCCGGACCGGTTTATTCAGCGGGATGCTCACCAGTTGGATCGCGATCTCCTCGGGGATCGTCTCCAGCCCTTGGGGCTCGATCGCTTCGATCTTCATCTCGACGATCTCGATCTCGAGGTGGCTCTCCAGTTTGATCGCGTCGGTCGGGATGTCGATCAGGATATAACCCTCCTGCTGATACACCTGGAGGATCGCCCCCAACCCGGAGCGCAGCTCGTTGATGTTCAGAATCTCCCCCACCTGGACACTGCTCTCCCCCAGGATTTCAACCAGTCGTTTCCTGTTCAGAAGTGTGTTGCCCGAGAACACGATCTCCTCGATCACCGGGTTCTCTTCGACGATAAACACCACCTCGACCCGCCCTGACGGGAGCGGCTCGAGCTCCGCGTTTACACTCTTCAAGGTGCCAAGATCGAGGATCCGCTGCAGGGTATCCCGAATCCGAGCCTGGGTGATCGTATCGCCCTCGCGGAACGTGACCCGGGCCTTGATCTCTTCATCCGGGATGAGCGCATTCCCGGTGATCGTGATCTGACCGACGGGAATCAGCTGAGACTGAAGGAGTTGAGCCGAGCCTGTGACCGGGAGCATGAACAACAGGAGCAGAGCGAACCCCACGAGGATCGTGGCGAACGGGAGTGGATACGACGATGGTCTCCGCGTTGGACCGAGTGGCGATAGAGTGGGTTGCAAACCTGACATAGCGTAAAAATTATAGCCGTTGACCCTTAGCAGGTTCAATTGGACCCAGACGGTCATCGTCCAGTGGTGAACGAGAAACGGAGCTCTTCTTCAAGCCCCACCCCGTTTCTGGCGACTGCATCCCGCGTGAGGATGACGGTGTAGGTCGTGTTCGACTCCACCTCCGGGTAGAAGGAGAAGCCGTTCTCGCTCCACCAGTCGAACTCGCCGTTCACCGGGATTCCGTCCGCGTCGACGATTCGAAACGCTGCCTCGACCACCGCCCGGTCCATAAGTGCGTTGAAGGTGATCGTGACCTGAGTGCTCTCCGGACTGATTCCGGATGCCCCGTCCCGTGGTTCGAACCCGGTCGTGCGCAGCGGCCCGGTGGTGAACGTGGCAATGTAGGGCTCACGCAAGTCGACGCCGTTTCGAGCGGTGGCCTCGGGCGGGATGGTGATCGTGTAAGTGGCTCTGGGATTGAGCGGGAGATCGGGGTAGATGTCGAAGACGGAGCTGTCGTCGTGTCCATACCAACTGAGCTGACCGACGATCCCCTCGCCGCGCTCGTCCTGAATGATCAGGTGCTCCTCGACGGTGGCACGATCCATGATTGCATTGAACTCGACGGTGAACGAGGTATCGAGCTTGACGTTGGTCGTGCCGTCTCGGGGAAAGACGTTGATCACGCGCAGCAGCCCGGTGGTAAAGGTAGTGGTGTAAGGCTCGGGCAGACCGGCGCCGTTTTGGGCGGTGGCCTCGGACGGCACGGTGATCGTGTAGGTGGTCTCGGGGTTGAGTGGTACGTCCAGGTAAATGTCGAAAGCGGAGCTGTCGTCATATCCGTACCAACTGAGCTGGCCGATGATCCCCTCACCGCGCTCGTCCCGAATGATCAGATGCTCCTCGACCGCGGCGCGGTCCATAGCCGCGTTGAACTCGACGGCGAACGAGGTCTCGAGCTTGACATCGGTCGCGCCGTCTCGGGGAAAGACTTTGGTCACCCGGAGCCGCTCGGTGGTAAAGGAGGAGGTAAAGGGTGCTTGCAGACCGACGCCGTTTTGAGCCGTGACCTCGGGCGGCACGGTGATCGTGTAGGTGCCCCCCGGGTTGAGGGGCACGTCCAAGTAGAGGCTGAAGACGGACCGGTCGTATTCCTCCGACCATTCGATCTGGCCGATCGCTGACTCCCCGCCCTGATCTTGGATGGTCAGATGCTCCTCGACGGTGGCACGGTCCATGAGCGTGTTAAACGCAACGGCGATCTCGGTATCGACCAGCCGGACATTGGTCGCACCATCTCTGGGTGAGACGTTGATCACTCGGAGCGGCTCGGTGGTAAACGTGGACGTATAGGTTTCACGCAGACCGGTGCCGTTTCGGGCGGTGGCCTCGGGCGGCACGGTGATCGTGTAGGTGGTCTCGGGGTTGAGCGGGCGATCCGGGTAGAGCTCGAAGACAGAGCTATTGTCGAAGCCATACCAGTCGACCTCGCTGGGGGTCACCATCTCCCCCTGTTCATCTTGGATGGTCAGATGCTCCTCGACGGCGGCGCGATCCATGGCCGTGTTGAACTCGACAGAGAACACGAAATCGGGGGAGAGCGGAACGTCGGTCGCGCCGTCTCGGGGAAAGACTCTGAGCACCCGGAGCGGCTCGGTGGTAAACGTGGTGGTATGGGGAACCTCAATCCCGGCTGCCGTATCGATCGTCACCGTGTAAGAGGTATCCGGAGCCAGGGGTTCATCGGGCTGGAACGCGAACTCAAGATCGCTCCACCAATCGAAGAAACCGCTTACCGACTCACCGGCGTCATCCGTGAACCGGAACGCTGCCTCGACCGCCGCCTGGTCGACGATCTCACTGAACCCGACCGCGATGATGAGGTCGGTGAGTTCCACATCGGTATCTCCGCCGCCTGGCTGTGTCCAGGCGACCGTCCGCCTGCCGGAGGGGATGGGCTGGACCCCTTCCACCTCCGCCTCTGCCTCGATCTGTTCCGCTTCGGCGATCTGGATCTGGAGTTGGACAGCGTAAGCTCGAGTCAGCCGCGCCACCATCTCGTCGGAGATTCTCTGGATCGAATCCAACGTTCGCCGCCCCCGGCGGCTCTCGGCCACCAGGATCGCCCCGGACTCCACATCGATGAACCGGCCGTTGACCATGACCTGATCTCCCAGGGTGGCGACACTGCCGACGACGATAATGTCGGCCCCAATGAACTTGCCGACCTGTTTGGCGGTCGACGGATCAACCAATCCTGACTCTCCCAACTGAAGCTCTTCGATAGCCCGGTCGAGTTGAGTGCGCTCAACCATACGAAACGACCCGGTTTGGGCAAACGAGGTAATAAACGATTCGGTCGTGGTGGCGGCAAGTTCTTGCTCGCCGATCTCCTGGAACCTCATCACGGCGATGACGCGCTCCCGGGTGACGGACAGGTCCGGTTGGGCCTGGGGCGGAGCGCAGCCAGCGATGAGGAGCAAGGTGAAGGCAAACCATGCAATAAGTGCTGTCATTCTCCTAGTCATGAACTGTTTTCCTCCTCCTTGTAGGGCTGGATCCAATTATACCACCAGCCGCAATCAGCCAGCAAATCACTCCGGTTGTGGCGGCCGTTGCCTCCCGGGTACAATAAATAAGGAATATTGGGTACAATCAATATTGAGTACAATCATCAATTATAGAACGGAAAGCATGGATCCTTTCAATCGTAAGCCACAGAGAAACTCTGTTGATCAATCCGCTATTTATGAAAAACTCTCCGCGCTTCGGGAGAACGTTGAGCGGATTATCCAGGGCAAATCCCAGGTGGTCAAGCTATCGGTCATTACCCTGCTCGCGAACGGACATCTCCTGATCGAGGATGTCCCTGGGGTGGGAAAGACGACCCTGGCGCATGGACTGGCCAAATCGCTCGCCGGCTCGTTCCGGCGGATCCAGTTCACGAGCGACCTATTGCCGTCGGACATCCTGGGGGTCAATGTCTACAATGAAAAGCGCGGCGAGTTCGAGTTCAAGCGAGGACCGATCTTCGCTCACATCGTGCTTGCCGATGAGATCAACCGGGCGACACCGAAGACCCAGAGCGCACTCCTGGAGGCAATGAGCGAGGCTGAGATCTCGATCGATAGTCGGACTCATCCGCTTCCCGAACCGTTCATGATCCTGGCGACCCAGAACCCCCATGAATATCACGGGATCTACCCGCTGCCGGAGTCCCAACTCGATCGCTTTCTGATGCGGATCCGGATCGGCTATCCCAGCCGGGAGGACGAAAAGCGCATCCTGGAGATCGGGTCCCCCGATCGACTGCTGGCGGAGCTGGAGCCGGTGCTCTCTGGAGACGAGGTGCTCGTTCTGCAGCAGATGGTCCGGGAGGTTGTCGTGGACGGAGATCTTCAGGACTACATCCTGAGGATCGTTGTCGCGACTCGATCCTCGGAGCTGCTTGAGCTGGGGGTGAGTCCTCGAGGGGCGTTGGCCTTGCAGCGGGCGGCCCAGGCGCTGGTGGTGATCGAGGGTCGAGACTATTGTACCCCCGATGACATTAAGCAGCTCGCGCCGGCCGTCCTCGCCCATCGGGTGGTTCTGGCCGGGGTGGCTGGCACACCCATTGAACGGGGGGAGCAGCAGGAACGGGTGATTCAGGAGATCTTGGAGATGGTGGAGGTTCCCTTGTGAGCCCGTGGCCTGCTCCTGACGCCCGTGGTTGGAGATGGATCAGGTGGCTCCGGCCACGGAAGGCATTCCGGATCACCCGACTGGGCAAGATCTACATCGTCATCTGTATCGTGACGATCATCGCCGCGTTGAACACCGGCAACAACCTCCTCTATCTGCTGGCAGGCATGATGTTGAGCTTCATCCTCGCCTCCGGTATTCTCTCCGAACTTTCGTTACGGCGTATCTCCGTGGCCCGGGGGCTCCCGACGGAACTCTACGCCGGCAGGCGGTACACCCATCGGCTGATCGTGCGAAATCTCAAGCGGCGGCTCCCGTCCTTCGCGCTGAAGATTCGGGAGCTGGAGCCGGTGGCCCAAGATCGCACCGTCTTGTTCCTCAAAGCTTCCCCATCCGGCGTGGTGGAGGAGCGCTTCCCCCATCGATTCGAGCGACGGGGAATCGTGCAGCTCCGTGGGTTCGAAGTCGCCACCCGCTATCCGTTTGGGCTGTTTGAGAAGTATTACCAGACGCGTACCCCCGAGGACGTCCTGGTCTTCCCCAGGTTGGTCGACGTCGATCCCGAGCTCGATCGGATCCAAGACGGGGGTAAGGACTCTAATCAGCATCATAAAGGGCATGGATACGATCTGTTCGGGGTTCGGGAGTTCAGCGAAGGGGACAACCCCCGGCATATCCACTGGACGAGCACGGCGAAACAGGGACGGCTCATGGTCAAGGAGTTCGAGCAAGAGGAAGAGCGCAGAGTCTTGATCCAGTTGCAGATCTCAAACGGGTTGAAGAGCGGTGAGCCCCGGTTGGAGGAAGCGATCTCCCGGGCGGCTTCGCTGGCGAAGCGGCTCCTGGAGTTGGGCTATGAGGTAGGCTTGGCCACGCCCGAGGGCCTCGTCAGCCCTGGAAAGAGTGAGGAGCGGCTTTATCACATCTTGCGACATCTGGCGCTCTTCGATCCGGAGCGTGTGCCCACGTCTACATCTGGGCCTACAGAGCGAAGCTTGCCGGAAGTTGACCGGATCCAGGTGACGGTGTAACCCAGAAGCATGGACTTTAAGACTTACTTCAAGACTTGTAACTACCTGCTGGCGGCCTGTGGTTTTGTGGCCCTGCTCATCGCCGGCCGACTGAACCCGGTACTGGAAGCGGTGATGATCGTTTCACTGCCAGCCGGTTGGTATCTGGAGTATCGGGAGTGGGGAAAACTGTCTCGCCGGATCGCCAACATCCTCGGAATTGCCGTACTGCTCTTCGCTGCCGCCTCGCTGTTCTTCCTCTCCAGCTCTCTGGTCATGGTGGCCATCCATCTCCTGATCCTGCTTCAGCTCATCAAGCTGTTCAGCCCCAAGACGAACCGAGACTATCTGCAGATCTACGCCCTCAGTTTTCTGCAACTGATCGGTGCCTCGATCCTGACGTTGAGCGCGCTGTTCTCGGTGGTGTTCGTCGCGTTCGTCATTCTGCTCGCTTGGACGTTGATCCTGTACACGCTTAAGGTGGAGGCCGAGGGGGAGGAGGACCCGCTCGCCTCCCAGGTGGCCGGCGACGCTCAGGTACAAATCGACTTCAACGAGCGGTTGGAAGGCGTCATTCACCCGTCCTTCTTCGTGGGGAGTTCCCTGGTGATCGTAGTGGTGTTCATCTCCACCCTGGTGTTCTTCTTCTCGTTGCCGAGGCTGGGCGCCGGCTACCTCGAAGGGCTGGCCGGGGGGAGGACCGCAAGGACCGGTTTTTCGGATGTGGTCCAACTCGGGGATATCGGTCGGCTGTTGCGAGATGACTCGATCGCCATGCGGGTTGACCTCAAAGTCCCGCCTGGGGAGGATCTGAGGCCGGAGATGCTGTTGTGGCGTGGGGCAACGTTGGATGAGTATCGGGACAAGGCATGGCGCAGCACGTTGCCCGCTCTGCGGCGCATCAGCGCGATGCGCCGGTCGACCGGTCAACGGCTGTTCTTGATCGATCCCCAGTATCGAGGGGTAAGGATCTCCGACCTGCCCTCAGGCTACATCCGACAGGATATCTATCTGGAGCCGACAACCACCCGGTTCCTATTCGGGCTACCGACGATCGGAGCCGTTGAAGGCGGTTTTGGCGATCTTCATCTCGATCGGGGCGGGTCGATCTTCAGAAACACGGGCAACATCGCGAAGTTGAAGTACACCGTCTACTCGAAACCCTCTTCCCGGGCCAGCACCTCCGTGCTCATCGGTTCGATCGGGAGAGATGCAGATCTGCTGTTGCGGTATCTCAAGTTGCCTGACGAGAACTTCACCCGGATGAAGACGTTGGCCCGATCGCTGACCGCTGGGTATCGGGATCCCCTGGCGAAGGCCAAGACGCTCGAGGCCTACTTCATCCGCGAGTTCGGCTACACCTTCGATACCTCACGGATCGATCCCCAGAGGCCGCTGGAGAGTTTTCTGTTCGATGTACGGGCTGGGTATTGTGAGTACTTCGCCTCGTCGATGGCGCTCATGCTGCGAACGCTCGGGATTCCATCCCGGGTGGTGACCGGCTACCGCGGTGGGGAGTACAACGAGTACGGTGGCTACTATATCATCCGTCAGTCGAACGCCCATGCCTGGGTCGAGGCCTACGTGCCGGGCCGGGGCTGGGTCGCCTTCGATCCCACCCCCCCTGACCCAAATCAGGGGCTCATCGCCCGCTCGGCAGAGAACGACGAACAGACGGCCCTGGAGGGCGGGACGGTCGGCGCAAAGCGGTCCTGGCTTCATCGCCTTCCGCTGTACCTCGATGCCTATAGGATGTTTTGGATGCGCTATTTCGTCAGTTACGATCTCGAAGACCAGGTGAACCTCGCCCGAGGGTTTCGTGCCCGATCACAAAGAATCGAATCCCAATTGCACAGGCCCACCCAAAGCCTGACCGAACTGGTTCGCCGGGGGAAGACGCTGTTGCTCGCCAACCTCAGATACGTGATCGGAGTCGGTCTGATCGTCGTTGTTGTGGCTCTGGCCCTGATCCGACGTGGAGGTCTCGGGGGCCGGGGCCTCGGTCGCGGTTCTCTGGCTCCGGCGAGACGAGGCCCGGTGACCGACCTCTACCGGCGGTTTTTGAAGCATCTGGCTCGAAAGGGGTTCAAACGGAACAGCGCCTGGACTCCGCTGGAGTTCGCCCGCCGCATTGACGATCCCCGGATCGCTGAGTGGGTGGAACGGGTCACCGAGCTATACTACCGGCTCCGATACGACGGTGAGAATGGGAATGAGAACGGGAACGGGGCGGAATCGGTAGATCAGCTCAAGCGAGAGATTGCCGCTGTGAAGCGGGAGCTTTCTCGAATTACCTGAGGCCCGCGGCCTGATAAGCCAATTCGGTAAGCTTCGCTACCTGAACACCGCGGATCGCCGACGTCTCCGGCGCTTCGACCCCTTGGATCACCCTGATGAAGTTGATGTCGGGATCGGAACCGTCTGGCAGTTCCCGGGGGCCCGGCAGGTGGATCGCCCCGTACACATCTTGGACCAGAACACTCCCTGCCTGGACCCTGGCGTCAGGGATGAATGGCACCCCTCTCAAGAAGATTGCCCCGTCACTGCCCCAAATCCGGACCTCGCTATCCAGTTCAGGAGGCGCGTTCCCGAAGACCTCCAGAGACCCCAACGCGCCGCCCGAGAAGTTCACCGACAGGCTGGCGATCAGCTCAACCGGCTGACCGTTGCGCTCCATGAGCGCCTCGACTGACACCGGCTCCAGCCCGGTCAGCGACAGAACCAGATCGACGAGGTGGCTGCCGGAGTCGATGAACACCCCCCCACCGCTCAACTGGGGATCGGCGCGCCAGGTGCCTGCGGCCAGCTCCCACCAGCTCTGAACCAACAGGCCGGTCACGAGCTGGGGCTCCCCAATCTCCCCGCGTTCGATCACGCGTTTGGCGAACCGGTTCTCCGGTCGGTAAGGCCATTGATAGGCGATCATCAGCACCTTCCCGGCCGCCTCGGTGACGTCCACCATCTCGGTCGCACTGGATGCGTCGATCGCCAGAGGTTTCTCCACCAGCACGTCCAAATTGTGATTTAACGCATGGATCACCTGTTCGTGGTGGAAGATGTGAGGAGTGCAGATGATCACGGCGTCGAGCTCGGTTCGGGCAATCATCTCCCGGTAATCGCTGAAGATGGCCTCCGATGTCTCGGCCGTCAGGTTTTGCGACCGGGCTGCCTCCTGGAGCCGGTGTGCCTGCGTGAGGTCAACATCCGAGAACGCGACGATTCCGATCTCCCCTGGCTCCAACCGGCTCAACCGGCTGAGATGTTCGTGGCTGATCGATCCGCACCCGATGAATCCCAATTTAATCATCGTATTTCCTCATCCTTTCCTTATTGCAAATGCGACCCATCTTATCACCCTCGTTCTCATGATGCAATCGAGGGGTCGAACGGAGCGGGGTTTGCATTGCATAGTTGGGTGAGGTAGGATAGATATTGAGGATAACCGGGAATAAGCGCATGAGCCGTCATTTGCTGAGAGCCGAAATATTGAACCGATTGGAACGAAGATTCGGGCGAATGAGTGCGGATATCAAGCCCGTAGCCGATGAGGAAATTTACGAAGTTGTAAAGCGACGGCTGTTTGAGACAGCAGGAGATCCTGCCGAACATGAAAAGGTCGCCAATGCTTACATGAAGATGTATCAGCGACATGGAAACGAAGTGCCGAACGAAGCAACCCGAGGGCCTTACAAAGAGCGCATTATGGCTGCCTATCCGTTCCATCCCGCCTTGATTGATGCGCTCTACTTGCGTTGGGGTAGCCATCCAGACTTCCAACGCACACGGGGAGTGCTTCGGATGCTCGCCAGCATCGTCGGTGACTTATGGCAGCGACGCCACAACGAGACCCAATCACAACCGCTCATCCAACCATGTCACATCCGCTGGTCGGTGGATGCGTTGCATGCAGCGCTAACACGGCTGTGGGGTACGGCGTATGAGGCTGTCATTGCTGCTGATGTTGTTGGTGAGAAGGCCAATAGCTCTGTGCTCGACAGCGAGCAGGGTGAGGAGTATCTCCGTGAGAAGATCACCCAGGGGCTAGCGGCCTCGATCTTACTTGGCTCGTCCGGCGGACAGGCCGAGCGTGCAGGCTATAGCAGAAAAGATCTCAAACTCTGTGTTGGACGGCCCACGTTGAACTGGGGCTACACTGACGGCGCACTGTTGGCTCTGGAGGATCGAGTGTTTTACCTCCACACCGCGAGTGCGGGCAGTTTGGGGAAGCGCTATTGGTTCAGCACTAAGCCGTCGCTGATCAACTTGATCGTAGGGGAGCTGTGCCCCCATCGCAACAAGTGAGGCGGATCAAGATCCGCGGCAATGTGCCGTTGGAAAGTTGGCCTGAAGTATTTCGTTGTTTCGTGAATCCTGCAGCACATTTGCAAGCGAAGCGACTCAAGCTCGGAATTGACTTTGAGGTGGAAGTGTCTGATGAACAACCTCTTGATGTTGAAGCTCCCGTACTCAAGAGGATGCAAGAGGCAGCACAGCAGCTAGGACTAGATCTGGAAATTGAGTTGAGAGAAGGCCATGCCTATTGAGAACTGTGGGGACACCTAATGAAGTAAGCCAGGATCTGAGGATCTGGATGTAGGGTAAGGATGAGCAGCCATTGCCAGCGGGAGTGATGGTAAGTGATGGGTCAGTGATGGAGTTCGGTCAACGGCCAGCTTTCCCGGCATGTGAGATGAGCTGATCCACGACTATTTCAGTTTGGTATACAAATGAGGTGGTGAATGATTGGTTGAACCTCTGGTTACTGTAAATTCAAAGGATGGAATACCCATCAGGGTTACCCATGAAAGATGGGCTCACATAGTTGAGAACCATGACTATATGGCGGGTAACATTGATAAGGTGATTGAAACCATTGAGGACTCAAGCTATGTCGTTTCCGGTCGCGAAGGTGAGAAAATAGCCCTGAAGCATTATCAGCAGACCTCAATATCTCAAAAGTATGTTGTAGCCGTATACAGAGAGAAGGAGCAAGATGGATTTTTGATCACGGCTTTTATGACTTCAGAGGAGCAAAGAATCCTTAGAAAGGGGATTGTATGGCAAAAGCAAGGATAGTACAAGAAGAAGATGTTCTAAAAGCGGCAGCCGATATGCTGAAGTTGCCCTCAAAGAGGCTATGGGTGGATTATGACGAAGAAGCCGATGTGTTATACATCAGCTTCAGGAAGCCTCAGAGGGCTTCTGAGAGCATCATGGAGGGTGAACTCATTTACCATTACGACAATGATGACGAGCTGGTCGGCATTACGGTGATGAACGTGAAAGCATTGAGAGACCATTAAGCATTGAAGCCCTTGCCGATCACCTGCCCTGACCTCCTGGAAGCAAAAAGGGAAGAACCACTCACCAGATGTGGGCAGGAGGTAATTCAACACCGAGGGTGTAGGACGAGAGGATGGGGTGCTGCGGCTCTGGCTGTCATCCATATGAACCGTCTGCTGAAAATTGAGAAACCTTCTCGCTTTGTAGCCGTCGCTGAAAGTGTTTTAGTCACTCTGATTTGGGCCTCCTCGTTCGTCCTTGTCAAGATAGGACTTGATTACATGGGACCGCTCACGATGGCAGGTCTACGGTACTTTCTGGCTTTTCTGCTGTTGCTCCCGTTCATGACCCGTAATAGAAACATAACACGCTCCATGCCATCACGTCTGTGGATCCGTTTATTCTTCATTGGCCTGAGCGCCTACACCATCGGAAATGGTGCTCTCTTTTGGGGGTTGAAGTATGTTCCAGCAACGACCGGCTCTTTTCTGTTCAGTCTGATACCCCTTCCCATTCTTTTCGCAAGCGTTCTTTGGCTCAAGGAAATTCCCACACCATTGCAGCTAGCAGGGATAGTCGTTAGCCTGGTCGGAAGTGTGCTCTTCTTTGCGCCCGGTTTCAGCGCTGGAGAGTCCCTGGGGATAGGTATTGTGGTGGTGGGGTTAATAAGCTTTGCCGGCTTCGCTATTTTAGGACGAGAGGTGGCTAGAGATCGGCAAGTAGATACCCTGTCTCTGACCGCCATTCCTCTCGCTTTTGGGGGAGGCATCCTTCTCCTCGTTGCCTTCCCGATGGAAGGACTGCCCAGATTCCCAACGATGGCGTGGGGCATTGTGCTTTGGCTGGCGGTGATTAACACTGCCTTCGCCTATATGCTCTACTATCACTCGCTTCAGGTGCTAACGGCTGTTGAGATGAACGTTATGCTCAATCTCGCACCCCTGGTCACAGCGGTTTTGGCCTGGTTCCTGTTGAGCGAAAGATTGGGCATGATCCAAATTATTGGGATGATCACAGCCATCATCGGTGTGGTACTCGTTCAATGGAGAAGGCGGGGCTCCAATGCCGATTCATCTGATAGTGCAGATGCAGAGCCATAAAATCGCTTAAATTCTTGGCAACAGTGAGATGGGGTTGGTGATCAGCTGCAGATCCCCCCGACGGTCGACGATCTCGCAACGGTAGTAGGAATCGCGTTGGGGGCGATCGATGAACGACAGGCGGGGCAGGCCGGAGACTTCAGCTGCATGAATCGGCTCACCGTTGCGGACCAATACCAGCCGCTCATCTCCCCGACAGCCTGAGGGAGTGATCGAGACCTTCGCCTCGGTTCCCGGCTCGATCGCCGCCCGGTCACCGATCCCCAGCGTCCGGTCCGCCACCCCGATCTCGAACCGAATCCCCGGGCCGGAGGAGATGTAAACGCTGCCGGAGCGCAGCCCCTCCAGGATCGCCTCCCGGCTGTTTGTCCGAGCACGGACGTAGGTGGTGGGGTGGTCCGGTTTGGCCTTGTACTCGTGGATGTCCGTCCCGCCGACTCCCACCAGACGGTATCCAGAGGAGACGAGTTCATCCCACCAACGGATCGTTTTCCGGTTCGCGAACCATTGCTCCCGCCAGCTACCCGACCAGATCTCTATCAGATCAACCTGGTGCAGATCGACCCCGTCATACTCCCATGCACATCCGGTGCAGATGGGGGTTCCGATTATGTTGGGGTGGGCAATTCCGAACAGCCCTCCCTGATCGTGGACGGCCCGGATCTTTTCGGTCAGGGGATCGGACCGATCGATCGTCGTCCAAGCGATATAACGGTCGATGCCGATCGCCACCGCGTGGCCGAAGAATGTGGTCAGCTCCATACCAGGGATCATCAGGGGATCGGCCACCTCCTCCAGCTCCGGATAGCCGCTGATGGTGTTGTGATCGGTCAACACGAGAAAGTCCACGGGACGGGCCTTGACGAGGTTTGCCAGTTCAGCCACCGATCCCGCCCCGTCGCTGTGATGGGAGTGGGCGTGGAGCTCTCCAGCGAGCCACCTCTCCCCATCGCCCGACTGAGGGGAGCGGGCTGCGGCGGTACGCTCAGGACGTCGGCGTTTGGGGACCGGTTCGTGAACGCCCCAGACGTCGAGTTCCAGCTCACAGCGTTCGGTGACGATCGCATGGGTGGAGATTTCCACGGTCCAATCCCCGGCCTCAAGCGGGCCGACCAGGAACCCTAACGATGCGTAATCGGTTGAGATCAGCAGCGGAGATCCCATGAACCGTGTCTCCCCCCGCCCCCGGAACCGACCGGACGGATCGAAGATGGAGAAGTTGATCAAGTTGCGAATCGGCGAGAGCCGGTCGACGAGTTTCTCGGTTTGGAATCTACGTTGTATTGCCTGCCGCACCTCCGTTGAGAAACTGTTCACATAAGCGGAGATGCAAGCGATGATCCGCTCCCGGTCCTTGGCTCGATCTGGTTCGGCCTTCGGTTCAAAATCGGCCCGGATGACCAGGGTTTGGGTCCCTTCCGCCACCCGAAACCGAACCTGGAAGTGCTTCTGGTGGTCGTCGGGAGTGAACCGGTAGGGAAGTCGGTGATCGGGGGAACGCCGGCAACAGCGCGCAAAGAAATCCTGTTCGATCTTCAGCTCATCCTCAGCGATAACTACAGCCATGAGATCCCCCGGGTCAGCCCCGTTTCCTCTACCATCCGCTCAATCTCCTCGGGGCGCTTATGGGGGATCTCCAACGGATCCCTGGCCAGCTTCAGCACCAATTGGGCCAGGACCATGGTGTTCTCCTTGATATTGCGCAGGTCGACCTTGTCCAGGGTGTCGGCTTCCGTGTGTCCCCAGCCCCGACCCCGATCCCCGGTCTTCGGCTGGACATAACAGGCGGGGATCCCGCGGGCGACAAACGGCCAGTGATCGGAGAACGGCGCTGGCTCGTCGATCACCTCGAGGGGATAGCGGATCTCTTTGGAGAATTTGTTGATGAGCTCGGCCAGTTCCTGAAACCCATGGACCCGAAACCGCAGGTCTCGAGCCCGGCCAGGGCCGTCCAGGTTGAGCATGACGCCGATCCGCTCGGGATCATAGCCATCGGCATAGTGGCGGCTGCCGATCAGACCGACCTCCTCAGCGCCGAAGGCGACGAACCGCACCGGCCGCTTCAGTTGAGCCTCGGACGGTGCCAGCGCCCGGGCGAGTTCCATGAGCACGACGACCCCGGTTCCGTTGTCCAACGCTCCCTGGCTGATGTCGTGGCCGTCGTAGTGGGCCCCGATGACGATCTCAACATCGTTGGCTTCGGGAGCCAGGACGCCGATCACATTCCGGGACGCCCCCGGCTTCGCTGTCGCTTCGACGTTGACAACGGCCTCGACCGGCCCGTCCTTGAGCCACCTGGCGATGTACGCACCGATCTCTTTGGAGATCCCGATCCCGGGAATCTCGCCGATCCGGTTCGACCGCAGCGAACCCGTCGGGGGGAGCAGGCCGGGGTAGTGGTTCATAAACACAAATGCTTGGGCGCCACCCTCCACGGTCAGGCTATACTTCTCGCCCCGATGGAGCCAGCGTCGGTGATGTCCCGGCGTGGCGCTGGTCACCATGACAATCTTGTCGGTGATGTCGGTGTTCTGAAAGTCGGTCTCCAGACCATCCTCCAGGAAGACGAGCTCCCCGTGGACTTTTCCGGCAGGGCTGTAGGGGAGGGCGATCGCATCGAGCTGCTTTTCGATCGGGGAGATGAGGCGGAGGGTCGTCGAGCCGCGTTCCCATCCCTGGAATTCGAACTCCTGTTGTTTTACGTCCTTCAATCCATAGGCTGCAAACCGCTCCCGGATGTAATCAGCCGCCGTCCGCTCGCCCGCGCTACCGGCGAACCGGTGTTCCAACCGATCGGTCAGCGTGATCAGGTTCTCCCACGCCTCCCCGGAGTTCCAGATCCCCCCGATAAGCCCGTTGAGGTCGATCGTCCTCGGTTCCTGATCCTGATCCTGACTCAAGCGTCCACCTCCTGCTGTTCCTCCCTTCCATAAAAGATTAACTGGTTGTCGCCGTAGACCCGCTCATCAAACCGTCTCAGATCGCCATAGCGTTCCTCCAGGTGTTCCTTCTTGAAGATCTCGGCCGTGACCACCCCACCCTCTGCGAGGATCCGCGTTCTGGTCAGTCTATGCAATGTCCGTCCGGCGAGACGCCTGCCGTAAGGAGGGCCGATGAAGATGAGATCGAAGCGGCACCCCTGACGGTCGAACCGGGCAATCGCCTGCAGGACGTCCATCTCGTAAAGTTCAGCCTGCCCCGTCAGGCCCAACCGGTTGAGGTTGTTACGGATCAGCCTGACGGCCTGGGGTGCGCTGTCGGCGAACGTAGCGTGCTGAGCCCCTCGAGACAGGGCTTCGATCCCCACGCTCCCCGTCCCGGCGAACAGGTCCAGAAACCGACTCCCGGGGATGAGTTCCCTGAGGATGTTGAACAGAGCGGCCCGCACCATGTCCCGCATCGGTCGGATCCTCGAATCTCGATCCGGACCGATCAATTTACGCCCCTTCTTGCTTCCGGCGATGACCCGCATATCCTTCGACCTGCGGTCCTCAGTCCCCTGCTTCTTTCTGCTCCTGTCCCTGTCCTTGTGCTTGTTCCTGCTTCGCCTTCTGTCCTGTTTCGCCTTCGCCTTCGTCTTTGTCTTCACCTTCGGCAGGAAGCTCCTCGATCTCCTTGGCCGCGTGGATCTCCTGGTTGAGTTCATCCTTGGCTTCCTGGAACTCACGGATGCCTCGACCAAGTGATCTGGCGATATTGGGGACTTTGTTGGCCCCGAAGATGACCAGGGCGATGGCGAGGATGATGAGCAACTCTGGGACACCGATGCCGCTGAACATCTCAGATACCTCCTTCTTCATTTTCGTCCATCAGCGCGCGGAACGCTTTCAGTCGCTCCCCGCGTTCGGATCGCCTTAGCTTCTCCAGGGCCCGTCTTTCGATCTGGCGGACCCGCTCTCGACTCAGACGGAGGATCTTCCCGACCTCCCCGAGGTTGTGTGCCTGACCATCCTTTAGTCCGTAGCGAAGTTCCAGAACCTGGCGCTCCTGGGCGTTCAGTTCGGTGGTGAGGATCTGGGCGAGTTCATCCTTGAGCAACCCACCGAACCCTTCCCGAGACGGGGATTGGGCCCGCTCATCCTTGAGCGATGTCCCGATCTCGCGCTCATCGTCACCCCCGCGGGGCTGATCCAGCGAGACGAGATGGAAGATGCGCTCGGCCTGGGACACTTCCTCGACCGAGATCTCGAGTTGTTTCGCAATCTCCTCGCGTGTCGGGGACTCTCCGTACTCCTGTACATATTTCCGACCCATCTCAGCGATCTGTCGGGCGATCTTGAACATCTGAGCCGGGACCCGAATCGTCCGTGATTGGTTGTCGATCGCCCGGATGACCCCCTGTTGGATCCACCAGGTGGCGTAGGTGCTGAACTTGTAGCCCTTACGCCAATCGAACTTCTCGATCGCGCGCATCAGCCCGATGTTGCCCTCCTGAATCAGATCCGAGAAGGAGAGCCCCTGGCTGCGGTACTTGGACGCGATGCTCACCACCAACCTGAGGTTGGACTTGATGAATCGCTCCCGGGCGTTTGCGTCTCCCTGTTCTATGCGCTTCGCTAGGGCGATCTCCTCTTCCCTGGAGAGCAGGGGCGTGTTGCGGATATCACGCAGGTAGATCTGGACGATCTCTTCATCTGGCATCGTGCTTACCCTTCTGGTACAGCCATACCCGGCCCATCGATGTTGACGCGTCTCTGGCGGCTGTGTTAATATTCTATGGGTTCTAACCGATCTTATCAGATAACCGGAGGGAGCTGCAACCCCTTGCGCACGACTCAGCGACTGCGGGCGATCGTCTTCGATCTCGATGGCACATTGTGTCGGTATGGGATGAGCGTTCGTGACGCGTTGCGACACGCTCTCGAACGGGGCGCTGATCGCGCACTTTGGCGAGACACTCGAGGCGGATTACGAGCGCCATTTCACCGAACTTGAGCACGAAGTCCGCGATGGTGCATCTGCATCCTACGGCTCCGACTTTCGCGTGGAGGTCCTGAACGGGGAATCACAACAGATCGGTATTCCGAAGCCCGATCACGTGATCGATCGCATAGAAGAGATTCTGAAGTTGGAGATCGTCATAGATGTATAGGTCGGCGGCGATGATTTGGAATAGATGGCCAGTTTGGGTATCGGCCCTGTTGCTGATCCTGTCTATCTCGCCGGTCTCGCTCGCGCAGACGGGGGTGGAGGAGTCCACATACGGCCCTCCATTGCCGCTGCCAATGGTGATCACCGGATCGTTCGGGGAGTACCGGAAAGACCACTTCCACGGCGGGCTCGATCTGTCCACCGGCGGGAGGGTCGGATATGAGGTCTATGCGATCGCAGCGGGCTATATCTCGAAGGTCATCCTGAACGATGAGGGCTACGGGAATGTCATCTATCTGCAACATGAGGATGGTAACACCTCGATCTACGCCCACCTGAGTGCATTCGCCGATCGGCGGCTCCGGGAGGTGCTCGAGCAGATCCGCGAGCATGAGGAACGGGATCATTTCTCTGTCTCGTTCTTCCCCAACGAGTTCCCCGTCGAGCGGGGGAAGGTCATCGGCTTCAGCGGGGAGTCCGGTCGTGGACTTCCTCACCTGCACCTGGAGATCCGACGCGACGATGAGCTGCTCAATCCGCTGAAGTACTTCTATCAGGTCCACGATACCCAACCGCCGATCGTCGGGGAGCTTCGTTTGGTGCCCCTTGGCGGTGCCTCGTTTGTCCCGGCGAAATTCCGCTCGCTCCAGCCGTTCCCCCGAGCTCTGGGGGAATACGAGATCGACCGGATCATCACCGGCCGGGGCCGGGTGGGGTTGGAGATCAAAGCATACGATCTGTTCAACTCCGACGCCCCCTCGAACCTCTATGGATTGGTCCTGAAGGTCGACGGCCAGGTCCGCTACCAGGTTGCGTTCGATCGGCTCCAGGTGGATGAGGTGGATGAGGTAGGTCTCGTCTACGACATCCTGTTGAGTCAGCTCGAGCCTACGCAGTTCTACTACAGGCTCTGGGCGCCTGCCAACCAGGTGGACTGGATCCAGGGGGATGGGATCATCGATCTGGATCGATTGGGCCCGGACGTTCACCGGATAGAGATCGAACTGATCGACATCGCAGGCAACCGTGTCACCCTGCGGTTTCGGATGAAGCGTGCGGAGCCGACCGGATTCAGGATCGTTTCCCCGCTCCCCCAAGAGAGTTACTTCGCCGGTCTGTTGCTCAAGGCAGCCGGTGACGGCGATGCGTTCGAATACCAATTTTCATCGGACGGTGGGATGAGCTTCCACGAGATCTTCTCCGGGCCGGTCAGCCGCGATGCGGTCTGGTCCCCCGGGTTGAGCGGCCCACTTCTCCTTCGGGTACGGGAGGGGGAAGATATAATATGGACCTACAGCGGTCCGTTCTATCACTTCCCGTTCACCGATGGCGGGATCGTCCCGGCAAAACTGACACGGGGATATCTGAGATCGGGAGACGCGCTGACCGTTGGGTTCTACCTGGATCGCAACCGGAACCTGTCAGCGATCTTGGCCAACGAGGGAAGCCGAGCGGGACTGTTCTTCGAGAATCGTCCGTTTGAGGCAGGCTACAATGAAGTACGTCTGGAGCTACCCGCCGAGATCAGGGATGGGACCTACACCGTCCTCATCTACGACTCCGCATCCCGACAGGAACAGGCAACGTTAGGGCTCGAGATCGATCAGACGCCGCCGAACCTGGATATCACGGTAGTGGAGCTGTTCCGCGATGCGGTGGTGATCCAGATCGTCGCGGACGAGCTTCTGGAAGGCCTGGAGTTCCATCTCCGTCCCGATATGGAACCGCTGCCGCCGGAACGGATTGGGATAAGACGATATGAGGTTCGGATTCCGATCAGGGAGCGCAATCGGGTCGATTACCGGACTATCGCTCGGGACCTGGCCGGCAACGAGGCGGTCGTCCGGGATGCGATCAGATTCCTTAACTTGCCCTCCCCTCAGGTTGGGAAGACGTTCCGATCCGGTTCGGTGGAGATCACCATCCATCCGAACGGTCTGTATGAGGGTGGGATGGTCTTCGTTCGAGCGGTTGATCTTCCGTCTCAGCGAGGGCTGAACGTCATCCATGCCTTCCGGCTGGAGCCGAACGGAACTTTGGTGAGATGGCCCTTAGGGGTCGCCGTTGACATACCCCAAGGGATGGATGGGACGGGACTTGGGATCTACCGATGGAACCTGGTGATGGAGGATTGGGAACCTCTGGAGTCGGAGATCATCGGGGGACGGATCATCGCCCGGACGCGGGTGTTGGCAAGCTACGCGCTGGTCGACGACCGGAGTTCTCCGAGGATCACCTCGATCGGCCTGCGTCGCGATATCGATATCCGCCATCCCGATCGATGGCGTTACTTCGCCCAAATCCAGGAGCGGGGCAGCGGAGTCGATCCCCAGCGCTCGCACCTTACCCTCGATGGAGAACCGCTATTCACCGATTACGATCCCGATCGTGGGGAGCTGTTCATCATGTTGGAGGGGGGAAGTATCCCCTCCGGTGAGCACGAGCTCGGGGTGGTGACCTGGGACCGGGCTGGGAACGTGGTTGAAGCGGTCCAATCCATCGTTCAGCCTTGAGGCGTTCGGAAGATATATCGAGCATGATCGATCTACGTAGCGATACGGTGACCCGTCCCACCGAGGGGATGCGGGCGGCGATGGCGGCGGCTGAGGTCGGGGACGATGTCTACGGCGAAGATCCGACGGTCAACCAGCTTCAGGAAGGGGTTGCCAAGCTGTTCGGTATGGAGGCGGCGCTGTTCGTGCCCTCTGGAACGATGGCCAATGAGATCGCGGTCAATGTGCACACCGAACCAGGTCAGGAGGTCATCTTAGAGGCAAGCTGCCACATCTACAACTCCGAGCTGGCCATGATGGCCGCCTTCTCCGGGGTGCTTGCCAGGCCGATCCCCACCGATCGCGGGTATGTTACGGTCGATCAGGTGGAAGAGGCCCTCAGGCCGTCGGTCTACTACCTGTCCCGAGCCGGGCTGATCGCGATCGAGAACACCCACAACATGAAGAGCGGCGCGATCTACCCCGAGGCGGAGCGGGAGGCGCTCGTCGCGTTCGCCAAAGCGCAGGGAATTCCAGTTCACCTCGACGGCGCCCGCATCTTCAACGCGGCAGTGGCGACCGGCCGTCCGGTGAGCGAGCTGGTCGTCGGATGCGATTCGGTGATGTTCTGTATCTCCAAAGGACTGGGGGCGCCGGTCGGCTCGCTGCTCGTTGGCGGAGCCGAGTTCATCGAGCGTGCCCGGAAGGTGCGCAAAATGCTCGGCGGTGGGATGCGCCAAGCCGGGGTGCTGGCGGCTGCCGGGCTCTACGCCCTGGAGCACCACATAGAGCGGCTCGCCGAAGACCATGAGAACGCCCGGTTGCTCGCCGAGCGGTTGGCTCAGATCGACGGCCTGGCGATCGACCCGGTGGAGACGAATATCGTCATCTTCGACTTGAAGCAGACCGGGTGCGACGCCTCCGCGTTCTTGAGCGCGCTCCGTGACCGGGGGGTGCTGGCCGGCCCGTTCGGCGGCCGGGGTCGGATCCGGATGGTCATCCACCTTGATGTCAGCCGGGAAGATATTTGGCAAGCTGCAGAAGCCGTTCGGCATGTCCTCGATGGGCGATGGTGATGTTGCACACCGCGCATCGATGGCTCCAGGTGGTCCTGATCCAGGTCGGCCGACGCATCCAGCGATTCGCTCCGAGGTTGATCAGCTGGGCGACCGATCGGTTCCCGTTCATCGCCACCGATGGCCCGATCCCGTGGACGCCCTGGGAAAAGGATCTGAAGCAGGCACGAGTGACACTGATCACCACCGCCGGCCTGTATCCGGAGCATCAACAGCCGTTCGACATGAAGCGACTGCGCGGTGATCCGAGCTACCGGGTCATTCCTGCCGATACCGATCTTAGCAAAATTCGTCTTTCGGACGTTCAGTACGACCGCAGCCAGATCGATCGGGACCTCAACGTCGTCTTCCCGCTGGCGCGGCTGCGTGAGCTGGCCGAGGCTGGGGTCATCGGTGAGGTGGCACCCCGGCACTACAGCTTCATGGGCTATGTGACCGAGATCGACGCCCTCAGGGAAAACGCCCACGAGGTGGCCGACCAACTCCGCAAAGACAAGGTCGATGCAGCCGTCCTGATCCCCGCCTGTATCCTGTGTAACCAGTCGATCGGGTTCATCCAGCGAGAGATCGAGCGGGCCGGGATCGCCACGGTGGCGATCTACTTCGTGGAACGGGCTGCCCGAGGGGTCAGCCCTCCCCGTGGGCTGCTGGTGGAGGCTTGCTGCGGCTGGACGCTGAGCGGAGCCGGCGACGCCGCCCGGCAGCAGAGGATCCTGAACGATGCGCTCGACGGCCTGGAATCGATCGATACGCCGGGCACGCTGTTAACCGGGGCGTATGAACCGGTCGGGGCGGTCTGCATCCACTGTTTGTGATATCCTCTTCTCGGAACGTCATGATGATGTGCACAGAGTCTCTTTAATAGCACCATCCTCCAAAAGGAGCACTCTATCGGCGAAGCTGGCTATCTCCCGATCGTGAGTTATCAGAATCCTCGTCTTGTCCGCGAACACGTGCTTGAAAGCATGCATGGCAACTTCACAAGCACTTGCATCTAAGTGAGCGGTGGCTTCATCGAATATCAACACATCTGGGTCTTTCAGCAGACACCGTGCTATGGCCACCGCCTGTCTTTGTCCACCTGAAAGATTTCTGCCAAATTCAGCGATTTTGATATCATCCAATCCCTCATCGAACACATTTTTACATCCGCTGAGCGTGAGGGCCCTTTCTACCTCTTCCTTAGATGCCTGTGGGTCTGCCATCTTGACATTGTCCTCCAGGCTCCCGGTGAAGAGAATGACGTTTTGGGACACGATTCCCACCCTTCTTCTGAGCGAGGCAACGTCGTATTGATGAAGTTCAACACCATCTATGAGAATCTCCCCGCTGTAGTTCGGATAAAAGCCCAGGGTTAATTTGACCAGTGTGGATTTTCCTGAACCGTTTCTCCCAAGAATCGTAACGCAGTCGCCGGGGGCAATCGAGAAACTACAGTTTTTGAGGACGTCGTCTTTCAATCGATCATACTTAAAAGACACACCTTTGCAGGTTATGGCGCCTTTTATCTGTTTTTCTTTTCTATCCCCCCACAGCTCTCGTTCGCTCTTTTCCTCAAATATTGTGCTCAACCTTGCGAGGGCTACCAGAGCAGGCTGAATCGTGAGTGAGAAGCTGCCAAAAAGCTGCACGGGCACAAACAATTTTCCGGCGTATCCAGCCAGTGCCACATAATCGCCCATGGAGAGCTGTCCTCTGGCAATGTATATGCCGGATAGCATCAACACAAGTACGCCGGCAACGTTGGTGAGAAACCCAAGCGATTGGATCCCCATCCCCATGGAAAGGGACTGTCTGACTCGTTGGCTGGCGACGTTGGCAAACTGCTTTGCGATCTCCTGCGCTTTGCTACGCTCCGCGGTGAACTGTTTGATATCCGAAACACCTGAGACGACCTCTTGTAGATTGCCTCGCATTTGTGCAGCAGTCTCCATAAGCTTCTGGGAAGTTGCTTTCAGGCTTCGGCTCATCGTTCGTGTGACGAGGTAGAAGAGCGGCAGAAAGAGCAGCGCTACGAGGGTAATCCGGCCGTTTATCCCGACCATGATCCCGACCGCTCCTGCGAACTGAATGAGGCTTGAAAAGAACTGAAAGATCGTTGGTGAAAAAAGCCCGCTCAGGGAATCCACCTCGTTCACTCGGTTCACCAGATAACCGCTTTGCTGTTTGTCGAAGAACTCCAGAGGCATCCTCAGGAGCCGTTGCACCGCTTGATCCTTCACGTTCACGGTGAATCGGTTGCTGGCCAGGGCAAAAAGCGCCTGAGCCGCGAACTGAAGGACCGAGGCGAGCAGATAGAAAACGATCGCGAGCAATCCGTAGTACACGATCCTGCCGACATCGCCGACCGCAACGCCCTGGTCGAACAGCAACTTGCCGTAGTACGGGGGAGCCAAGGCGATAAGGCTCACCAGCACCGTTAACAGGGCCATTGCTGCGAGCGTTCCCTTGATCCGCCCAAGCGCGGGGTGAAGGTATTTGAGCTGACCGAACCGCTTCATGATAGGACCCTCATCATTCTTTCTTTGCTGATTCTCCCCACCAGCAAGCCCAGGAGCAATGCCAACCCTATCCCTATTCCTGCAATCGGGGGTACCCAGAAATAGAGCTGCACCCCCATTCTAAGGGCCTCTCTTGCAGTGAGCAGGATCCCGGAAACCAGTCCTATAAGCAACAGCCCTATCTCTATACTATTAGAGCCAAACAGAGCATAGGCAATACCAAATAGCTCAATGAGGACGAATCCCCAAATCGGGATGATGATTAAGGTCATCAAGGCCAGAGATAACGAGGGAAGCTCTCCCAGATTGAACCACGCAATACTTCCGGAAATGATCACCACGATCCATTCCATCAGATAGGAGATGATGAAAATTGTAAACGCTTTTCCCAAAAAGAGCTCTCTGATCGTTATCGGTGATGCCAAAAGGTGTACAAACGTTTTGTTAAGTCGTTCACCGTAAAAAATTGGTTCGGAAAGAAAGAATATGCCACCGAACATCACCATGAGGGCGGTGTCACCCAGAAGCGACTGACCATAATAGGAGACGAGATAGACTCCAGAGAGCAAGAGTGCGTAAATAAAAAGCACCAGAGGTATGTTATGGAGAACGGAGCGTGCTTCTTTCCACATCATCACTTTGATGGCCTTCATAAAAATCCAGGCGAGGAGACCTGCCCCGTTCAGGTCAGGGGGCGGGAGGATTCGCCTCTTTCCACCTCCAACTATTGTACGTCACAAAT
>JBHIAT010000010.1:0-42985 GCA_046758705.1 Bipolaricaulia bacterium | reverse complement strand
CATTGTGCAACACCTTGACCAGGACAGGGATCACCTCCTGGGTGTCAGCAGGGCTGATCCTCCCTAGGGCCTCGACAGCGAACTCACGTACCTCCTTATCCTGCAACGCTTCGACCAGGGCGGGGACCGCGTCAGAACCGATCGCCCTGAGCGCAGTGACGGCGAGCGAGCGCACCGGCGCTCTCGCATCCCCCAGCGCCTCGATCAGGGCGGGGACGGCATCCTTAGCCTTAGGGCCCATCTCTCTCAGCGTCCGGGCGGCTGACAAGCGTACACGCCAGTCCTCATCTTGCAGAGCCTCGATGAATTCATTGATCTCTTGGATCTTGCCCGTGTCCTCGCCCGTCTGATTCACCTGGGACACGGTTGTATCAGGGGGCTCAGGGGGGGACACGAACACGGCTATGACGGGCGTCACCTGAGCAAATAGGACAACCCCGGCAATAAGCCCGCCGAGTGTGGTCAAGAGTCTCACCTTTGAAACGCGAGCGGTGATGGTTCGCTGCTTATCGAGTAACCGGGTGATCCTTCTTTGGATCTGAGTCTTTGCCATCATGGTCCCGCTCTCTATCTCTAACAGCGGCTGCTGTTGGTGGAGGGCTAGTTCCACCAACTTGATCAAACAGGTCGCGTATGACCGGCTATCCCCCCCTAGCTTCGCGGTGACCCAGTCATCGCAGGCGACCTCGCGCTCCAGATGCAACCGCCTCCCTATCCACATGATCGCTGGGTGGAAAAAGAAGGCCACTTGAATCAGTTTCTGAACCATGTTCGACCAATCATCCCAGCGCTGCAGGTGTGCTAACTCGTGCAACACCACCTGATCCAGTTCGGTTTCGGTCAACTGAGTTAGGAAGGATTCAGGAAGGAGGATCACCGGATTGATCAAGCCCACGGTCATGGGCACCGCAATCTCTGGAGAGCTATGCAAATGTACCCGGCGACGAACACCGAAAGCTGTCATCCATTGCTGCAACTGGAGTTGATCCGTTCGTAACAGGGGGGAGCTAGTTTGCTTGAGCCGTCCCAGGTGAGCATAGCTCCAAAGGAGTCGAGCCATCAGACTCACCGCTCCAAAGAGCCAAGCGCCGAAGACAAACAGCACCCCCTGCTCTGGGAAGCGCCAAACGGGAGATCTCCATCTCAGCCTGGCTGGCTGAGGTGCATCCTGAGCTTCAGTTGCAACGGGAGTGCTCAGGGTTGTGTCTCCGGTAAGATCGCTTGCCTCTTGTAATCGAGGAGGAAGCGTTTCTTGAGCTCTAGGTATTGGAGCAGAGGGAACCTCAACGGAAACAGGTGCGTTCAACGGCGTCCGACCTGTTTCAGAGGGAACCTGACTGATGAAGATGAACAACGGTAGGCAGATCACCGCGAGCAACGTGACATACCAGACTACATACCTGGTTGTCGCATTGATCCTTCGGACCAGTCGTAACAGTCCCCAGATCAGTGCGGTCAATGCCATCCCTGCCAACAAGCTGTTGAAGAGAACCTCCACCGTACCCCGGGCCATTGGACCGATCAGATCCAGGAATGACATGGCACTCCCCCCTATTACTTTACCTCTTTACCTCCTCTTCCTCTTCAAGCAGCTGCTTCAGGTACTGCAACTCTTGGGAATCGAGCTCCTCATGTTCCAGGATGTTGAGCACCAACAACTCTGGAGAACCGTTAAAGAAACGGCTTACGATGTATCTGACCGCACTACGGCGGGCTTCGTTGCGATCGACCACCGGATGATAGATGAAAGCACGATCCTGATCTTGCTTCTCGTGGCGGAGAAAGCCTTTTTTCTCAAGGGTTTGCAGGGTGGTCAAGACGGTGGTATAGGCCAACGATTGATCTTCGGGCAAGGCGTTAGCGACCTCCCTAACGGTGGCCGCGCCTTTGTCCCAGAGGATGTTCATGAGCCGGAGTTCGCCCTCGGTCAATATGGGTGATCTCGGTCTTGTCATACTGGATCCCTCTATTTTGAAACTATAGAACTAGTTATTTTGAACATGATAGCATAGATTGTCTCGTTTGTCAACTATTGAACTAGAAGCCAATAATTCAGATGTAAGCGCCTAGATTAATCTTCTCAGCCTGATCTGAATCTGCAGCGGCTCCTCGTCCCGTTCGATGCTTAACAGATACTCCCGCCCCTCCTCCTGCTTTAACAACTGCCGCACCTGGTTCAGGGTGAATTCCGTGGCGGGCCGGTCGTCGATTGCCGTGATCACGTCCCCCTGTTGCAACCCGGCCTCGGACGCCGGAGCATTCTCAAGGGTGCGGTACACCTTGAAGGCCTTGAAAGCTGGGCCCTCGGCGATCAGGTAGGTGCCGCTCATGTCGTATTCGTAGGGTTCGGCGAAGGTTGCGTTGGGTTCCAAGATCATCTGCTGGCGTGCATAGTCGAAGATGACTCTAAACCGCCGTAAGATCTCGCCACCGAGGAGTCCGGCAAGGTCGGGGTTGGCCAGTGCGCCTTTTGCATCTTGAGAAAAACCGATGACCGGGTCTTCGATCACGAACTGTCCCAACTGCAGGTTGTTCAGCCGGCCGACGTGGTGCTTCGTCTCCCCCCCCACACCCATGCCGAAGAGCGCTTGGATTGTCTTCTGGGAGGACTTTAACAGCTCATGAGTTTCGATGAAAGGTTTGTTCAAACCGAGCGTCCCCCCGGCTCCCGTATCGATGAGGAATTTTCCGTCAATGGGGTCACGCTCCGACTGTACGACCTTAGCGTACAACAGAGGCACATTCCCCTCGAGCGTGATCGGGAGGCTCTCTCCAGAGCCGGCGTACTCATAGCCTTGTGGATCATAGAGATGGATAAGCTCGGCCGCGTAGTCGATCTCGACAACGAAGCGACTGATGAAGTCGTAGCCGAGGATGCCGTCGATGGTCCGACCTTCGTGGGATTCGAAGGATTCGAGAGAGATCACCGCAATCGTCTGATCGAAGAGCTCCACACCAGGGAGCTGGAAAGAAACACCTTTGGCGATGGCGACGTTGGTGGAACCTTCGCCGGCTCCGCGCCCCTCAAGCTCTCCCTGAAGCTCTAAGTCCAACGCCTCGGCCCGCCTCGTGTCGATGACCGAAGCCGCTGCCCCGGTATCTAAGATGAAGCCCAGTGGCTCGGAGTTGTTGATCTGAACCTGTAGGTAGATATGGTTGTTGTTGAGTTCGAGCGGGATTCCCGGCGCGCTCTGCCCGGCGGCGAAGCGGAAATCTGGCGCGGCTTCTTGAGGCTTCTGAAACGCCGTCTCGTCAAGTGGGACGTTGAAGCGCACCTCCTGAACAGTCACGACCGTATCGTACTTGGGATCGCCGGTCGTCTGGCGCATTTGGAACGGGATCTTGACGCCGTCCACGTCGCGCCAGTCACTCAAATGCACGGTACGCGTGCGATCGGCCTCCGGCTGCTCCTGCTTGACGGGTAGATAGGTCGCTTTATCCAGATAACAGGTGACCGGTCGCCCACCCTGTGGCAGGAGCTTCACAATATCATGCTGCTGGGCTTCATCTTCTCCCAGGTTCTCGGCGCGTCCGGACATCCGGCCGGGGATCAAATGCGAAAAACTGCCCAGGTAGGTCGAGGTGACTTCGTTTTCCAAGTCCGTGCCTGCCAGTTCCCGGACCTTGCCGTTTTGATCGAGAATCCATCCCTTCTCTCCGTCAAAGACCGTCAGAAACCGGTAGACCCCGCCGAGATCAACACTTTGCTTGTATTGGCCTTGAGCGGTCTGCCACTCCTCGACGGTGCCGCTCAATCCTCCGATCTCAATCGCGCTCCGCGTATAGACGTTCTCGATCTGCTTGAGCCGGTCCAAGCCACCTAAGGCGTTTGCCCAGCGGTTTTGGGGCTTCATTTAGATGTCTAGGTTGGTGATCTTGTCGCTGTTCTCCTTGATGAAGTCCCGTCGTGGGGCGACCTCGCTGCCCATCAGGATACTGAAGATCTCCTCAGCTTCGACCGCATCGCGGATCTCCACCTGCTTGAGGATCCGGTGCTCCGGATTCATCGTCGTCTCCCACAGCTCCTCGGGGTTCATCTCGCCGAGCCCCTTGTAGCGCTTCACGGTGAGATTGCCGTCGGCCTGTTTGCGGTACTCCTCCAACTCCTGTTCGGAGTAGAGATACTCGACCTGCCTGCCCCGTTTTACCTGATACAGGGGTGGCTTGGCGATGTAGATGTGTCCTCCTTCGATCAACGCCCGGAGGTTGCGGAAGAAGAAGGTCAACAGGAGTGTTCTGATATGGGAGCCATCGATATCGGCATCGGTGGTGATCAGGATCTTATCATACCGGAGTTTGCTGATGTCGAACTCCTCGCGGATGCTGGTGCCGAGTGCAGTGATGATCGCCTGAAGCTCCGCGTTGTCGAGCATCTTGGTGAGCCGGGCTTTCTCGACGTTGAGCACCTTGCCGCGCAGTGGCAGGATCGCCTGAAACTCCCGATCGCGTGCCTGTTTCGCGCTGTTATGAACGAACACGCCGCTTGCCAGCGCAAAATTATGCGTGCCTGGAACCTCGATGTCGTATACATCAACGCGCTCTTCTAAACGCTCGACCTTGGCGACGCGATGATTGTAATGGGTGATTGCTTCACGCGCTTGCTCCTTCAACCTGTGGTACGAGGGCATCAGTGCATCATCGGGGGTAAGTTCGGCGGCTTCCTTGTAGGTTCCGTCCCGCAGCATGAAGCGGTGGTCCAGGGTGCAAGTGATCGTTTCGCCGTTGTCTAAGGACACCCGAACCACTTCCGCGTTCTTCTTGGTGATGCAGGCATTGAGGATCCGTTCTAAGCCGATTTGGCCATCGCGGCGAATCGTATAGCAGAAGTGCTCCACCCCGGCGGCTTGCTCCGCCACGAGTTCCTCAAAGCTCAACGAACGCCCGTCGGCTAGAGCCACCCTGACATCGCCAGAAAAACACCCCCCTGCGGAGTCACCCTCCACGATGAACAGTTCGCTGACGGCCGGGTCCTTGCTGGCACAGTCGGCGAGCTTGCCCGGCAGGCTGGCCGAGCCCAAAAACCCCTTTCGCCTCGCCAGGTTACGGGCCTTCTTCGCTGCCCGCCGCGCCCGAGAAGCGGCGATCGACTTCTCCACGATCCGACGTGCCAATCCGGGGTTCTTGTTCAAAAACCGCTCCAATCGCTCGCGCAGGAACGTCCCCACCTGCTCGCGGATCTCAGGATTGCCGAGTTTCGTCTTCGTCTGACCCTCAAACTGGGGCTCGGGAAGCTTGACGTTGATGATCGCTGTCAGTCCCTCGCGGATGTCGCCCCCCTTCAGATTGGGATCACTCTGAGTCAAGATCTTCTTGTTCCGTCCGTAGTCGTTGATCACCTTCGTCAGGGTCGACTTGAAGCCGGTCAGGTGGAAGCCCCCCTCGCGGGTGTTGATGTTGTTGGCGAACGAGAAGACGGATTCATCATAGTTCTCGGTGAACTGCATCGCCACCTCGATGTACGTGCCGTTAACCTGGCCCTCGAAGTAGATCGGATCGTCGAAGAGCGCCTCCCGATTGTGGTTCAAGTGCTCCACATAGGCGACGATCCCGCCGTCGAACTGGAACTGCCGCTCGATCCCGGCGATCTGGTTGTCAAGCCGGATCTTCAGCCCCTTGTTAAGGTAGGCCAGCTCCCTGAGCCGATGGGAGAGTCGGGAGAAGTCGTAGTTGATCTCCTTGAAGATCTGGATGTCAGGGAGGAAGGTGACGATCGTCCCGGTCCCGTCGGCGGCGCCGACGATCTCCATCTCACCGAGCGTTTTCCCGCGCCGAAACGCCTGGCGGTGGCGCTTCCCGTTGCGCTGTATCTCGACCTCCAGATGCTCAGACAGGGCGTTGACGACCGAGATCCCTACCCCATGCAAGCCCCCGCTGACTTTGTAGCTCTTGTGACTGAACTTCCCGCCCGCGTGCAGGGTGGTCATGACCAACTCAACCGTGTTCTTCCCCTCCTCCTTGTGGAGGTCGACGGGGATACCCCGGCCGTTGTCGATCACGGTGATCGAGTTGTCTTCGTGAACGATCACCTCGATCTCATCGCAGAAACCGGCCAGATGCTCGTCGACGGCGTTGTCGACCGCCTCGTTGATCAGATGCATCAGGCCATCGGTGCCGGTGCTGCCGATATACATCCCCGGGCGCTTGCGAACCGCTTCCAGATCCTCCAGGACCTCAATTTGCTCAGCCTCGTAAGGTATCATGTCCAATTCCGTCGTTTGATCGGTCATATGGATCGCCTCTCCTCAATGTTATGTTTTTCCCCGATTGTCCCCACAACCACCTAATAAAGGCTATGAAATTATACCATATTTCCGACTGGATGGCAAAAAGAGCCATTTTGAGATTTGATCGCCTCGCCGGGATCGACTATCATGAGGTCGGTGAATCAGGATGACTGAAATCACCCCAATGATGCGGCAGTACCTCGATCTGAAGGATCGGTATCCGAATGAGATCCTGTTCTTCCATCTCGGTGACTTCTATGAGACGTTCTACGAGGACGCCGAGCTTGTCTCCAAAGAGCTGGACATTGTCCTCACCGCCCGCGGCGATGTGCCGATGGCCGGGGTGCCGATCAAGCGCGCCGAAAAATACATCAACAAGCTGCTGAAGCGAGGATACAAGGTCGCACTCGCCGATCAGCTTGAGGATCCCAGTGAAGCTCAGGGCCTGGTGCAACGGGATGTGGTACGGGTCATCACCCCGGGCACCATCCTGGAAGATGGGGTTCTGGAACGGGGCCTCAACAATTACCTCGTCGCCCTACTGCCCGAAGGGAAAGACGGGGGCATCGGCCTGGCGTTCGTCGACGTCTCGACGGGGGAGTTCGGGGCGACCCGACTGGACACCCAGGAGGCACTCCGCACCGAGCTGACCCGGCTGCCGCCCGCCGAACTGGTGATCCCCGAGGGCGTCTCCATAGCGAAGTGGATCGAGGATGTGGAGCAGCGGGTGGCGGTGACCGAACTGCGGGCCCAAGAGTTTAAGGCCGACCACCTGGCGCGTTACTTCGAACTGGGTTCGCTCGCCGGGCTGGGGCTCGATCCACTCGCCTGCAGGAGTGCCGGTGGACTGCTGAGCTACCTTCTAGAGACCCAGAAGGAGACACTCAAACATCTGAAACGGCCGTCCGCTTACTCGATCTCGGATCATATGCAGCTCGACCCATTTACCCAGAGAAACCTGGAGCTGATCCGGGAGATCGGTGGTGGGACCCGCCGGACGCTGCTCGCTGTCCTGAACGAGACGGTCACCGGGATGGGCGAACGCCGGCTACGACAGTGGCTGCTGAGCCCACTCGTCGATCGGGCCGCGATCGAGCGACGGTTGGATGCGGTGACCGTCTGTTTCGACGAGGGGTTGCTCCGTGCCGAGTTGCGGAAGTTACTCGCCGAGGTTCACGACATCGAGCGTCTGGTGGGCCGGATCGGCTCGGGCCGGGCGACCCCACGGGATCTGCTTGGCCTCGGGGGATCGCTCCAGGGGCTGCCCGAGTTGCGCGCTAAGCTCGGCGAGTTGGCCGAAGGAGGCGAATCAAACGAGCTCGACGACTTGAACGCTATGCTCAACCAGCTCCAATTGGAGGACCTGTCCGACCTGCTGCGCCGGGCGATTCGGGAGGACGCCCCGCTGACACTGAAGGAGGGTGGTATCATCCGGCCCGGCTTCGATGTGGAGCTCGACAGCCTCAAAGCCGAGGAGCGGGACGCGCGACGTCGGATCACCGATCTCGAACGGACCGAGCGCGAGCGGACCGGGATCAATTCACTCAAGGTCGGCTATAACAAGGTCTTCGGTTACTACATCGAGGTCACTAAGCGGAACCTGGATCGGGTACCCTCCGATTACCATCGCAAGCAGACGCTGGCCAACGCCGAGCGATTTGTCACCCCGAAGCTCAAAGGGTACGAGGATCGGATCTTCGCCGTTCAGGAGCGAGCCAAGGAACTGGAGTATGAGCGGTTCATCAAGCTTCGCGAACGGGTCGTCGAGCGAACCGCCGAGCTCCAGTCGCTTGCCGACATCCTGGCCCGGCTGGACATTTACACCGCGCTTGCCGAGGTCGCCCGCAAGAACGGCTACTGTCGGCCGACGTTCACCGACCAGCGCGAGATTCACATCACAGGAGGGCGCCATCCGATTGTGGAGCGATCTCAGGAGGGTTCGTTAGAATTTGTTCCGAATGATCTTGAAATGGGGGAAGATGAGCGAGTTATCATCCTAACTGGCCCTAATATGAGCGGGAAATCGGTATATACGCGCCAAAATGCCTTAATTATTCTCATGGCCCAGATGGGTTCATATGTGCCGGCGACGTCGGCGACGCTGCCGATCGTCGACAAGATCTTCGCTCGGGTCGGGGCGTCTGACATGCTGAGCGCCGGCTACAGCACGTTCATGGTCGAGATGCTCGAGACGGCCAACATCCTGAACAACGCCACCGAGGCGAGCCTGATCATCCTCGATGAGATGGGCCGGGGGACGAGCACGTTCGACGGTGTCTCGATCGCCTGGGCGGTCGCCGAGCACCTCACCTCCCAGGTCCGGGCCAGAACGTTGTTCGCCACCCACTACCATGAGCTCACCAAGCTCGAGGAGCGGATCGACGGGGTGTTCAACATGAACGTGCGGGTGAAGGAATATGGCAACGAGGTGGTCTTCCTGCATCGGGTGGCACGGGGGAAGGCCGAAGGGAGCTACGGCGTTCATGTCGCCCGGCTCGCCGGGTTGCCCAAAGAGGTCACCCAAACAGCTCAACAGATCTTGGAGCAGATCCTGAAGAACAATCCGCTCGATGCGATGGGCGAGGTGCGCGACGGGTTCGACCAGCTGTCGCTGTTTGAAGAAAACACGCATCCGGTCCTAGAGGAGCTGGAGAAGCTGGATCTGGAGGATCTGACTCCGATCGAAGCGCTCAACCTGCTCGCCCGACTCAAAGATCAGTTGTGAATTCAAGGCGTTTCTCGGTAGGCTATAATGATGCCTTTCAAGAACGGTTAACATGTTTGCAATCCACTTAAGTTACGCGACTCGGGGTGAGAGAATTGGACCTGTCTGAAGGCCAGATCATCCGGGCGGAGTTCCTCCCAGGTCCTGCCCGCGTCAAGAAGTTCGAGGAACGACGGGCGTTCTACCTCCTTATCGACCGGAGCACGATCCGAGCGGCCTGGGGTGCGAACGTCTGGGAGGAATACCCTCAGGCGATTACATCGATTGATTTCATCAAACAGGACAATGTAAAGGCAACACTGACAGGTACCCGATGGGATCTGGTCATCGTGGACGAGGCGCACAAGATGAGCGCCTATGCCTACATGACTAAGGATGGCGTGAAGATCGACAAGACGAAACGCTACCAGGTGGGCGAAGTGCTCTCCCGGCAGTCGGAACGTATGTTGTTTCTGACCGCCACGCCTCACCGCGGCGATGAGGAGAATTTCCGATTGTTTTTGGATCTGTTGCGGCCGGGATTCTTCACCAAGACGGAATTCCTCAAGGAATCAGTCGAGCGCAAAGAGAACCGTCTCTTTGTCCGTCGCTTAAAAGAGGACATGAAGAAGTTCGACGGCAGCCCGATCTTCCCGCCGCGCACCGTCAAAACGATCTCCTTTCGGATGACAGAGCCGGAGATCAATCTCTACAACGCGGTCACCTCGTACGTGAGGAACTACTTCGATCAGGCGAAGGAGAACCGCCACATCGCCTTCGCTATGATGATCCTCCAACGTCGGTTGACCTCAAGCGTCCACGCGATTCTCAGCTCCCTGAAACGTCACCGTGGTCGTCTGAAGGAGTTGCTGCACCTGCCTGAGAAGATACGCGGTGACGAACGCTACGAGAGGGTACGTGAGATCACAGAGGAAGAGCTAGAGGATCTACCGGAAGACGAGCGATGGGAGATTGAGAGTCGACTAGAACAACTTACCATTGCGAAAAACATCGATGAAGTAAAAGCAGAAATCGAGCAACTCGACGGCCTCATCGAGCAGGCGAAGGCGGTCCGTGCCCAGGAGATCGAGAGCAAGCTGGTCAAACTTCGCGACGAGATCCTGGCTAACCTGGATGGCCGAAAACTCCTCATCTTCACCGAACATAAGGATACGCTGTGGTACCTGGAGGAGAAGCTCCGACAGTGGGGCTACCGAGTGAACGTTATCCACGGTGGCATGGATATGGACGCCCGCATCGAAGCCGAGCACATCTTCAAGCACGACACCCAGATCCTGGTAGCGACCGAGGCGGCTGGTGAAGGAATCAATCTGCAGTTCTGCTCGCTGATGGTGAACTACGACATCCCGTGGAACCCCAACCGACTGGAGCAGCGAATGGGCCGCATCCATCGGTATGGGCAGAACTACGAGGTCTTCATCTGGAACCTGGTTAGCAAGGATACCCGTGAAGGGCAGATTCTGGATCGGCTCTTCGAGAAGCTGGACCTGATACGTAAGGCGCTCGGCACCGATCGGGTCTTCGACATCATCAGTGACGTCATCCCGGGCACCAACCTCAATGACTTGCTCAAGGACGCTATCTTCCACCAGCAGCGCATGGAAGAGATCGAGAAGCAGATCGACCAGGTAGACAAAGCATATGTGCAGCAGACGCTAGAACGTGTATTTGTGAGCAGCCTGGCCACCCGTCATATCGATTACTCGGGACTACTGCAGGAAA
This sequence comes from Bipolaricaulia bacterium, assembly GCA_046758705.1. Classification (GTDB taxonomy): domain Bacteria; phylum Bipolaricaulota; class Bipolaricaulia; order JBHIAT01; family JBHIAT01; genus JBHIAT01. The sequence continues at coordinate 32,314 of JBHIAT010000010.1, read as the reverse complement.
CGCTTGAGGCGGAGGAGCACCGGTTGGTTCCGGAGTATGTCGAAGATTTTTTCCTACGCGGGTTCCGTAAGCTTGGAGGTAAGGTCGTACCACTTGAAGCCGGCTATCGGATCGAATCCGTCCCTTTCGAGCTGCGCTGACTGAACGAAGATTACAACTTCAAGACGAACTACGGGAAGGTCCACCGTGAGTACCAGTACGTGACCTTTAACAAGGAGGTAGCGCGCCACAACCAAGAATATGAGTTCGTCGCACCCGGGCACCCGCTGCTCGAAGCCCTGAACGAGACGATCCTAAGGGAATTCCGACAGGACAGCACGCACTACGCCGTGTTTACCGACCCAGAAGGCAAGCGCGAGGGTGCTCTCTGGTTTGTTGAAGGCATTGTTCAGGACGGAACAGGTGCAGCGGCAGGGAAGCGGGTGTTCTGCCTGCTTCAAGATACAGAAGATGAGATCCACGAACTGAGTCCGGCAGTGTTGTGGGATTTGGAACCGGTCTCCGACATGGATGTCCCAGACTCAATCGCCGAGCGGATGTCCGACCGAGATGTGATCGAGGACCATATTGTCGCGCAAGTGCTTCTCCCTTATCGTGATAATATAGCCGAGCGTCGTGAGCGTGACGCACAGATCAAGGAGCGCTATGGACTACGGTCACTTGATTACCTGATCCAGGAATCGAACCAGAAGCTACTCGATTATCAGGCACGTGCAGAGGCCGGTGAAAGCATGGAAATCGCTATTCGCAACGAGCGACGAAACCTTGAACAACTCGAACAGCGTAGAAAAGATCTCAAGACCGAGATCCGACTTGAACGGAATCTGACGATCGACGAGCCTAAGATCATCGGAGTCGCGGCAGTGCTTGCTCACCCGCTTTCTGTCAAGCCGTCCGAGATCGACGAGCGATCTGACTCACGGCCAACGAATGGAAAAAGGCGCGCCACTTCGGGGAGAACTACTGGATCTACGTGGTGACGGATGCCGCTACCGAGGTCCCACAATTGCACCGAATGCACAATCCGGCAGAGCACTTTCGGATGGACGAGGATATCTTTGCAACGGGATTTATCATCCCTGAAGATCGCTGGTGTGAACATGGTGAGGTTTAACATGCGTTTTGATCCCCAACGCCACCGCCGTCGACGCTCGCTCCGCCTGGAGGACTACGATTACGCCCGAACCGGAGCGTATTTCGTGACGATCTGCGCTCGGAATTGGGAATGCCTGTTTGGGGAGGTGGTTCAGGAGAGAATGGTTCTTAACGAATATGGGGGAATCGTGCACCGAGAATGGGCGCGTTCAGCGGAAATCCGCAACGAAATCGAATTGGATGAATTCGTTGTGATGCCCAACCACCTACATGGAATCGTGTTCATTGTCCGGGATGGAACGAACGTGAAATTTGGTTCCGTAGGGGCGACCGGCCGGTCGCCCCTACAACCCCGGAATACGGAACCCTGTGGACCCAGATCTAAATCGTTGGGATCGTTCATCGCCGGCTTCAAATCGGCCGCCACCCGACGTATCAATACCTGGCGTGGTGCGCCCGGAGTTCCGGTCTGGCAACGCAATTATTACGATCACATTATCCGAAACGACGATGAATTGCACCGTATTCGCGAATACATCATGAAAAACCCCCATCGATGGGCTATGGATGCAGAAAACCCTGACAGGGCTGGGAAACGCAATGAAGAAGATCCAGCGTAGTTGAAATGAACAGAAAGTTCATCGAATACGACCTGCCCCTGGCGGAAATCTCCGTGCAATCGGCCCGTGAGAAGAACATCCGGCACGGGCATCCGTCCACCCTTCATATCTGGTGGGCCCGTGGCCGTTGGCATCGTCGCGGGCGACGGCGTTCGCAGCGTTGATCGACGATCCAGGGCCGGAGAATTCTGGGGAGCGTGCCGAGATCCGCAAACTGATTGAGGAGATAATCCCCTGGGAGGCGGTCAAGAACGGCAATTCACCTGAGAGGTTCGGAGTCGAGATCAGGCTGCCGGAAGCCGATGAAGATGTAGGGGCGACCGGCTGGTCGCCCCTACTTGAAGCGGGACTCGAAGGCCAAGCATTTAAGCAAGCGATGGACTCGCATTGGTGACATTTCTGGAGAAGATCAAGGGGAGTTACGAGCGGATTACCAAGGAGTGTCAGGCGGTCGTAAACGGAGACGGTGGTCTGGCGAACACGGTTGATCCAAACGAGCTGGCGAGAGTGGTGGTAGGGTACTTAAGCGTCATGCTCAGTCGTACTGCCGACTACAACACGAGTCTGGGAGGCTGGGAGAACACTCGTGAAGGCATCGATCACGTTTTCAGTAGACAAGCACTTCCAATGAAATGGGATTATTGCGAAACTAGCGTCTTCAGCCGATCTTCTGGTGACTGGCTTTCTCATCTTGCTTGGATCCTCCGCTACACCAAAGTCAATGACTGGAGGATGATCACCCCATTGCAGGCACAACACAGTTCGGCTACAGCACTCCCACACGCAGACAACTCACTCGATGCCGTTATCACCGATCCTCCTTACTATGACAACGTTCCCTACGCCGCGCTCTCGGATTTCTTCTATGTTTGGCTAAAACGGGCCGTAGGCAACCAGTTTCCAGAACTCTTTTCTACTCCAGTAGTGCCCAAGAGGGAAGAGATCATCATGGAACCGACGCGTCATGAATCCACCGACGACGCGAAAGTGTTCTTTGAACAGATGCTCGGCAAATCTTTCCAAGAGATGCATCGGATACTGAAACCTGGTGGCATTGCTGTGGTTGTTTATGCACATAAGACCACTGAGGGATGGGAGACAATGCTCAATGGCCTCGTTAATGCGGGATTCGTGGTAACAGGCTCCTGGCCGGTGCATACCGAGATGAAGACCCGGCTACGTGCGGCACAGTCAGTGGCGTTGGCCTCTTCCATCTACATGGTTTGTCGAAAGACTAATCGTGAACCAGTGGGCTTCTGGAACGACATTCAGTCGCAGGTCAAAGCTCGGGTCGAGGAAAAGCTCGATCAGTTCTGGAAAGCAGGAATTGCTGGAGGCGACTTCTTCATCAGTGCCATTGGTCCGGGCATGGAGGCATTCTCGCGCTATGAACGAGTCGAGACTTACGATGGCAAGCCGGTGGGTGTGCTTGAACTGCTCCAGTACATCCGTAGCGTGGCGACCGAGTTCCTGGTCCATCGACTGCTCAAGGACGCCTCGAGCGAGTCCATCGACAAGGAAGCTCCGTTCTACCTGACCTACCGCTGGACTTACCTGGATAACATGGTACTGTTTGACGATGCCCGCAAGATCGCCAGTGCCGAGGGAGTAAACCTCGAATGGCTTTGGGTCGAGGAGCGGGGTGATCGCCTGCGGGTCACGGGGTTCGCTCTGGTTGATGACCTGTATGGAATCATCGTCGATGTGAAGCGGGGACGCAGAAAATATGCCATGCCGCTTTGCGATCTGGAAGTCATCGACGAAAAGTCACCTAACCATCAGGTTGTCAAAGATTACGCGATGTGGTTTGCAAATCACTAAGCGAGGGGACGGGGGTGAACATGATGAAGAATTGGTTTGATATCGCGATTCCTCATGAGGACATCCGGAGCGGCGGCTTCGATGAGGCCGTCTTCGCCGCCGACCTCGGCGATGTAGTGGCAGGCCGTGCCGCGCCGGACTATAATGATCCATACACCTTCTTCAAGAAGACCTACCTGACTTACGGGCTTCAGAGCCTCCTGCGCCAAGTTCACGAGAAGCTGACGTCCAGCAGAGGTCCTTCGGTGGTCGAGCTTCAAACCCCATTCGGAGGCGGCAAGGAAGCGTATCAGACCATCGAGCAGAACGATCAGAATCGAATCGCGCCCGGTAAGGAGAACCTGCGCGCGCTGCTGGAGGAGCATCAACCCTTCGTACTCCTCTTCGACGAGATCCTTGAGTATGTCGTTCGGTCTCATGGCATTTCCGTCGGCGATTCGAGCCTGGCATCCCAAACGCTGGCATTCTTTCAGGAACTGACCGAAGCGGTAGCCAGCCTGGAGCGCGGTCTCATGATTGTCACGTTGCCATCAAGCGAACTGGAAGACTTCGGCGATACCCAACAGAGGAACCTCGCCCAACTTGAGAAGATATTCGGCCGACTGGAGAGCATCGAGACGCCGGTGCAGGGTGAGGAAGTCTACTCGATCATCAGACGCAGGTTGTTCGAGCCGATCGTCGATGAGACCGCCATGCGGGAGGTCGTGGACGCCTATATCCAGAAATATCAACAACACAAGGATGAACTTCCCCCGAAGGCCCGGGAAGCGGACTATCGACGTAAGCTTGAGTTGGCATATCCGTTTCACTCAGATGTGATCGACATCCTTTACGAAAAGTGGGGAACATTCTCTTCCTTTCAGCGCACCCGTGGCGTTCTGCGATTTCTCGCCAACGTCATCGAGGATCTCTACCAACGGGAGCAGAATCTCGACCTAATCCTGCCGGGCGACCTCAACCTCGGCCGGCCCTCGATCCGACAGGAGTTCATCAACCACATCGGCCCCGAGTATGAAAGCATCATCGGCTCGGACATCGCTGGCGTCGAGGCCAAATCTCAGGCACTCGACCGGGAGAACCGGGGATGGAAGCATCTCGCGGAACGGATCGCCACCGCGGTATTCGTTCATTCCTTTGCTGCCGACGAGGCTGAGGAAGGGACCAGTCTGCCTTACATCAAGCTGGCCGTGCTCCGTCCGGAGACGATCCCCTCGCTGGTAACGGAGGTTCTCCAAAAGCAGGCCAACGAGCTCTGGTACTTGAACACGAAGGGCGACCGCTACTACCTTTCCAGCGTCCCGAACCTCAACCGCATGGTGATAGACAAGAAGCAGCTGGTCAGCGCTGCCAGCGTGCGGTCCGAACTGGAACGACGGGTCAAACGGGAATTGGGCACGAAGCTCCGTTGCTACCTTTGGCCGCAGGCATCCGACGCACTGCCGGATAATCGGGAGCTGAAACTGGCCGTTTTGGATCCGGAGTCATCACCAGATCTGTCTGAACTGAAGCACTGGGTCGAGCGGCGTATCCGTGACCTGGACGAGGCTTTTCCGCAGAGGATGCGTGAGCTCTACCGGACCCTCGCGGTGCCCGCGTCGGTGCGATTTGAGGAAGCAATCGTGTCCGACGCCGTGAGCTTCAACGAGGACGTTTTTCTCCTAACGGATGGCCAAGCGCGAACCCTTAAAGCAAAGATGAAAGGCGAGGAGCCACCGCCTTCCGGACCTGAACCTGAGCCGCCACCTATCAGACCTGGACCCGAGCCTAGACCACCAGGTGAAGAACGCGTTAAGCACGTAGCCTTTCGAGCTTCTGGACTCCCAACGAGTGATCGAGCAACAGGTGAAGGAAACGCTACGACAGCTCGGTGCAGAAGTCGATGAGCGTAGTGATGAAGATTGACGTCCCGGTGTCTGGCTCTGGGATCTGCCTTAGAAGGTGGGAAAAATCATTAGTGACCTTGTCCTTGCTTTGGTATGATAGAAGTGATCCTTTAGCGAAGAGGTAAGATGGTGAACTACTGTCCCCCTGAAGGAAGACAGCTTCAAGCAGCTCGAAGCTGCGGGCTGGTTCCCAACCCAAAGTGTGTGCTCTACCGCAGACACCCCGTTGGTTTTACCCAAGAACCCCCGACCAACTCTATGTCAAAGAGCGGACTGGGCTTGACCAGTCCGCGCCAGGTTTCGAGCCTCTGCGCCAAGTTGAGTATACAACGAAAGGGAGGCGAAGGTCAAGGGAAGGGCAAAAGCGCTATTTTCTGCGGCCAATTCCCCCGCCCCCCTGAACGGGGACGGTCCCCTTGGCCGATTCTTTATCGAGATCATCTCTCCGGAGAGCCGGCTGCGCGATCGCGGCGAAAAGTTCGCCGAGTACGAGATGGGCGGTGTCCAGGAGTACTGGCTCCTTGATCCGGAGGAGAAGCGGGTGGACTTCTACATGCTTCGCGACGGGCGTTATGACTGCCATGGGGCGTCTTACTCGCGGCGGTAGGGTTGGGCAATCGTACTGGGGAACCGCGCCCGGCCGATCACCCCGGCGACGACCACCAGGGTGGCTACGTACGGGAGCATCTGAACGAATTGGGCGAGATGATATCGTTCTGGTTCTGCTGATTAAGTTACGATGTCAGCGTTTTATCCCCAGTTCTTGACAGAGCCAGATGATAGATATAGAATAATAGTGATCTCCGAATACCGACCGTATGGCGGGTGCTCCGATGTAATGTCGGAGATAGGAGCAGCCATCTATGGCCTCTGGTATTCACCAAGCCTATGATGGGTGGCCCAGCCAAGACAGCTGGGCCGTTTGCTTTTTACCTACACTTTAACTTTCATAATCATCTTCCTTCTCCTAAGCTTGGCTATCAGGGGCTTGGTGTAGGGATTGCCCTCTTCGTAGTCTCGAAGTAGACCAGCTAAAGTATCACACAGGCGGATCAGAGCACTGCTCTCGTCTCTTAAACCTCGGACTGTCCGATAGCTGACTTGAGCTTGTTTCAGGAGGCGTCGGACCTTAACCCGCTCAGCATCATTGAGGCCGTCAATAAAAACGTTAGCTTGGTATGGAGGTGTAGCTTTAGCTCGGATTCCCTGGATAATTACCCGAGCTGTTAAGGTGGTGTAGTCCTTGGTTTCAGTATCAGTAAAGGTACTGTAAAAAATGCTCTCTTTGAGATCTTCAAGTTCAAGGATGTATCTGAGGTAAGCCTGACGACGAGGGAAACTAGTGGCTTTCCATTTCAAAGCTCGCTTGCCGCTATTTTGCTCAATCTGCTCAAGCTGCTTTTCAAGATGATAGATGGTGCCTTTTGAAATAATCAACACAACCACAAGGAAAAAGGCACCTTTGGTATCTTGGCCAGTTTCATCAACATAGCAGTAGAGCTTTTGCATGTGAAATCAGAATAAAGCAGTTAAGAGGGAAGTTCAATGTCAAGCTATCCTCGCTTCAGCGGGAAGAGTGTCAATACTTCCTACTCGCGGCGGTAGGGTTGGGCAATCGCACTGGGGAACCGCGCCCGGCCGATCACCCCGGCGACGACCACCAGGGTGGCTACGTACGGGAGCATCTGGACGAATTGGTACGGGACGATGATATCAGGCAGGTTCTGGACCCAGAGTCCTAATGCCCAAAAGAAGCCGAAGATAAACCCACCGGCCACGGCGAGCAGCGGATTCAACCGGCTGAAGACGACGGTCGCCAGGGCGATAAACCCGCGCCCGGCCGGCAGTTGCCTGGTGATTGAGCCGATCCAGTCGACGCTCAGGTAAGCGCCGGCGAGGCCGGCGAGCGCGGCGCCGAAGACCGTGGCCATCAGCCTCACCCGTTCGACCTTGATCCCGGCGACATCGGCGGCCTCCGGGTTTTCTCCCACTGCCTTCACCCGCAGCCCGATCACCGTCCGATTGAGTATAAAGTAGACGGCAACAGCAATCACCAGGGTCACGATGACCATCGGGCTTAAGTCTCCAAACCGGGTATTATGGAACAACGCCGGCACCCGGGCGTCTTTGGGGACTTGGTGATAGCCGGCGACCTTCCAGACGGCGATGAGACCGAACGCGACAAAGCCCAGAGCGAAGATGTTGATTCCCACCCCGCTGATGATCTGGTCACCCTTCAGATAGATGCCGATCACGCCGTGTAACAGGCCGATGACAGCACCGGTGCCCAGGCCAGCGAGCAGACCGACAATCGGACTTCCGGAGAAATCCGCTCCAATCACCCCGGTAAAGGCGCTGATCAACATGATCCCTTCCAGACCGATGTTGACCATGCCGGCCCGCTCCCCAAAGATCTCCCCGACAGCCGTCAAGGTGATCGGGACCATCGCAGGGAGCGCCAAGAAGATGAGATTGATAATGTCCGTGCCCATTTAGCTCACCTCACCCGCGAATGGTTTCAGCTTCTTCGGTCGCTTCAGCTTTAGCCTCAGCACCTTCCGTCCCCCTCCTGCTCCGACGCCGAAGCCGGTTGAACAGACCCAGCAGCTCGGGGATGGCCACCGCGATGATGATCGCCCCTTGAACCGCCCGGACCATCTCCAGTGGCACCCCCGCCTGAATCTGCATCAGCCGGGCGCCCGTTGTCAGCGCGCCGAAGAATACCGCAGAAAACAGGATCCCGATCGGGTGGTTTCTCCCGATGAGCGCGACCGCGATCCCGTCGAACCCCAGGTTGGCCAGGTTCGAAAGGTCTCCGAAGAGGGCGAATGTGGGGGGTCTGCCCAGCACCTGGGTGGCCCCGGCCAAGCCGGCGGCGAACCCGCCGAGCACGAACGCGAGGTTGGTGGTAGTCCACTGACTGACGCCCGCATAACGCGACGCATCCGGGTTGAGGCCGACCCCTCTGATCTCGTATCCCCGAGGCAGATGCCACAGGATAAAGTAGATGATGATAGCAAAGACCACGCTCGCAAATATGGCGGCGCTCAGATCCGACCCCTGCATCAACAGGGGAAACCGTGAGCTGGGGACGATGCTGATCGACTTCTCCGCCCGGCTGGGGTCGACCAACAGGTTCGAGATCGCGTACAGGGCAAAGAACCACGCCACCCAGTTGAGCATAATCGTCGAGATGACCTCATGGACACCCCGAGTGATCTTGAGAATCGAAGCCGGCAGGCTCCAGACCGCACCGGCGATCATGCCGAACGCCAGGGCAACCAGAATGTGGATGCCGGGCGGCAGTGTAAACAGGCTCGCAGAGACAGCGGCGGCGGCGCCCACGAGCATCTGGCCCTGGGCCCCGATGTTGAACAGCCCGGCTCGTACGCCGATGGCAAACGTGAGACCGGTGAGGATGAGTGGAGTCGCATCGGCCAACGTTGTGGTGATCGCATATCGATCTCCAAACGCGCCCTGGAACAGGGCGAGATAGGCTTCGAACGGATTGAAGCCCCAGATGGCCATCAATATCGCACCGATGATCAACCCAAGCAGAGAGGCGACAGCCACCTCAGCCATCGGCCTGGAGCCCCTCCACAAGGTTAACAAACGGTTAGAGCTGGAGCTCATCGGGCCCGCTCCTTATCCACATCCACTTGGCCTGCGGTTTCAGTTTCACCGATCTCTTCCCCGACCCCTTTCACCCCTCCCATCATCATCCCGATCTGCTCCCGATCGAACACTTCAGCCTCCAGGATGTTCAGGAACTCGCCTTCGTAGATCACCGCGATCCGATCGCTCAACTGCATGACCTCGTCCAGATCAGCAGACACCAGCAGGATGGCCTTCCTCTCATCCCGTATGTTGACGAGCAGATCGCGAATGTATTGGGTGGCAGCGACGTCCAATCCTCGGGTCGGTTGCGCAGCGACCACCAGCTTCGGCCGTTTGTCGAGCTCTCGGCCGACGACGAGCTTCTGCTGATTCCCTCCGCTCAACGATTTCACCTGAGTTCTCACCGAGGGAGCGATGATCGCAAATCTTCGAATCAACCTGCGCGCATAGTCGTAGATTCGATTCCAAAGAAGATTCCTCAGGCTGCTTCGAAACCGCATATCCCGGTGTGTCCCGAGGATGCTGTCCTCCGCGACGCTGAAATCGAGGATCAGCCCGAGCTTCCTGCGATCTTCAGGGATGTGGGCGAGCCCCAGGCGATAGAGATCTCTGGGACCCTTGCCAGAGATGTCGGTGTCGTCGATGGACACCCGGCCGTTTAACGGAGCGCGCAGTCCGGTGAGCGCCTCGACGAGTTCGGTCTGACCGTTTCCTTCAACACCGGCGATCCCGAAGATCTCCCCAGCTCGTACCTCGAAGGAGATGTCGTTGACCGCCAAACTGTCAAGGTCGTCCACCACCTGGAGGTTTTCCACGGTCAGCACCGGCTCCCCAGGGGTAGCCTCCTCCTTTTTGACCGACGGCAGCACCTCACGCCCGACCATCATCGTGGCCAACTTCTGGGGTGTGGTCTCGACGGTGGGCACGTTTCCCACGACTTGGCCTCCCCTCAGGACGGTGATCCGATCGGTGATCTCTAACACCTCTTTGAGCTTGTGGGTGATGAAGATCACCGTTTTGCCGGTGCGTTTAAATTTTTTCAGCATTTGGAACAGCTCCTCTACCTCGATCGGCGTCAACACCGAGGTGGGCTCGTCGAGGATCAGGATGTCGACGTCGCGATAGAGCTGTTTCAAGATCTCGACGCGTTGCTGGACGCCGACCGGCAGGAGCTCGACCGGAACGTCCAGGGGGGCGCGCAGGCCGCCCTCCTCCATCACCGCCATCAGTCGGTCTTTCGCCTGTTTTTCGTCAAGGAGTGAGAAGGATCCACCGTTTTCCTGACCGAGAACGATGTTCTCCAGTGCCGTAAACGTGGGGACGAGGGCAAAGTGTTGGTGAATGATCCCGATGCCTGCCCTAAGCGCGTCCAGCGGGCTCTTGAATCGGACCGGTTGTCCGCGCAGATAGATCTCCCCCTCGGTTGGACGCAGCAACCCGGAGAGGATCTTCATCAACGTCGTCTTGCCGGCGCCGTTCTCACCCAACAGACCGTGAATCTCACTGGCGACGAAGTCGAAGTTGGCACCGCGAAGCGCGACGGTGCCATCGGGATAGACCTTGGTGATAGACCGCATCTTCCCCACAGAGACACGATTGGGGGAGATGCGGTCATCTACCTGTTGTGTTGTCATCTACGACCACAGTCAGATCGAAGTCTTCGAATCTGTGCTGCTACTATATTATATATTAACCGAAAATGTTCCTGTATCGCTCGATCTCGTCAGGGGTGACGACCAGAGGAACCTCGATCAAGCCCGACCGGATGAAGTCCTCCAGTTCGGCAACCGCGTCGAAGATAAACGGGGGCAGCGCCAGACGCATCTGCAGAACGGTCTCGATGATCTGGGCACTATCCTCCGCCTCGACCGTTCCTGCTTGGACACCGAGGCGCAGGAAGGTTTCGATATCCTCGACTTTGCTGACGGCGATGCCGCCTTCGTTCAGACCGAGCTCCAGAATGCCTCCTTCGAACTCACCGCTCGCCACCAGTCGGGCGGCGGTGAGCACGCCCATGTCCACCCGCTTCATCATGCTGGCGACGATGAAGCCCGGTTCGATATAGTCCTGATCAGCGTCCACACCGATCGCGAACGGCGGCCCCATCGTCCGGCCTTGGGCACGCCCCTCGGCCGCCACCGCCTCGAACATCCCCAGACCGACTTGGCCGGCCACGTTGTAGAGGACGATCGCACCCTGTCTCAGTTGAACTTCAGCGGCGGACAGCCCGAGAGCCGGATCGCTGAACGAGCCGGTGTAAACCCACTGGACGTTGACATCGAGATCTCGATTGAATCGGTGCTTAAACCAGGTCTCCGCCCATGCGACACCCCACTTGTAGCCGACCTCGAACTTCCACAGGATCGGGATCTCGATCCCCAGAACCACCCCGACTGAGTCAGCGTCGTATTCGGCCGCGATCAGCGCCGCGAGCACCCCGACGAGCGCGCTTCCCTCGTTCTCCTTGTACAGAACGCTGAGCACGTTAGGTTTGTCGGGGACAAACCCGTCGATGATCGCGAACTTCTGGTTCGGGAACTCATCAGCGACGGTGATCATTGCATCGGTCAACAGGAACCCGACACCGACGATCAGCCCACAACTCCGGCGTCGAGAGAGCGTCCTAAGGTTCGGCAGGTAGTCCGCCTGGGTGTTGCTCTGAACCTCGACCAGCCGCTGAAACATACCGATCTCCTGTACAGCCAGATCGCCGCCCAGGGCGGCCATGTCGTTGAAGCTCAGGTCGCCCCGCCCGCCGATGTCGAAAACGATGCACATCTGATTCTGGGCATGGGCCACCCCACCTCCCAGCCAGATCCCGGCCATAACGGCCACAAGCGCTACCCCTAAGGTTGTGAAAACCTTGCTCATCATAGACCTCCCCCTGAATATTTTTTGGGTGGTAACCTGCCACCGAACGCCATTCTACTCGGTATAGCGCTTCGGTGTCAAACCGAGGCCAACATCCGGAAGAAGTGCTCACGGAACCGGTCGCCGTCGGCCGCGTAGCAGACCTTGAGGTTCGGCGCTTTGCCCAGGACACCGAGGTCATCGACGACGGTCATCCCCTGGGTCAGCTCACCCTTCGTCTCCACATCGACGTGTCGTTCCCGGACGTCGGTCGCCACCGTCGGATCGAGGGCGATGACCACAGTGATCGAGTCGGGATGGGTCGTCCCCCCGATCCCGTGACGCACGCGGTTGAACTCGACGATCACCCGGTTGATCTCGGTGAAGAACCGGGCTTTGGGCGTGTCCATCTCTCGGATGCGCGTCTGCTCTGCCTCATCGAAGAACGCATGCCGGGTGCAGATCTCCCAACCGACCATAGTCATCGACATCCCGGAGTGGAAGACGATCTTGGCTGCTTCCGGGTCGACCCAGATGTTGTACTCGGTCGCCGGGGTGATGTTCCCCAGTGCCTGATTGGTTCCGCCCATGATATAGACCTCGCGAACCTGTTTGGCGATCGCCGGCTCACGGTGCAGCGCCATCGCGATGTTGGTCAGCGGGCCGATCGCCACCAACGTGATCTCACCCGGGGCGGCGGTGATCCGTTCGATGAGGGCGTCGACGGCATGTTGAGATTCGGGACGCTGCTTCGCCTGGGGATAGGAGGAGTTCCCCATCCCATCCTCTCCGTGGACCTCTGGCACGCTGACCAGCGGGCGCATCAACGGTTGCCGGCTGCCGGGGTAGACGGGAACCTCTCCCCCCATTCCGGCGAGTTCGATCGTGTACAGCGCATTCTCGACCTGCTGATCGAAGTTGACGTTGCCGGCCACAATCGTGACCGCCTCCACCTGGGTATCGGGCCAGCTGAGCGCCATCAGCAGCGCCAGCGCATCATCCGTGGCGGTGTCCGTGTCGATGATCAATCGGTGGATCATTTCGTCAAAGATTCTAACATGCTGATCGCAGGGAAAACAAAGCAATTTGAACGCCTCCTCTGTCCATGCTATACTTAGCTTACTCACAGTGCAGACGAGGGAGGTGATGGCTCGATTTCCTTGGAAGCGCCGTCTTCCGATAAAAAACCTATCATAAGGAGGTCTTTCATGCGTAGAATTTGGGTCAAAGCTTCGCTGCTGGCGTTGGTGCTGGTGTTGGTCGTTGCGCTGGCGAGCAGCGCACAGGTAATGGACCGGGTGAAGGCCCGGGGTCGGCTGATCTGCGGGGTGAACGGCGGGTTGCCGGGGTTCAGCTTCCTCAGCCCGGACGGCAGCTGGAACGGCTTTGATGCCGACTACTGCCGAGCTATCGCCGCCGCTGTGTTGGGGGATCCCAGCAAGGTGGAGTTCGTCCCGTTGACGGCTGCGGAGCGGTTTACCGCCTTGCAGACTGGTGAGATCGACGTGTTGATCCGGAACACCACCTGGACCCTGACCCGAGATTCCCGGGTGGGGGCCGACTTCGCCCCGACGACCTTCTACGACGGCCAGGGCTTCATGGTACCCAAGGCCCTCGGCATCAAAGCACTGGAGGATCTGGCCGGAGCGAGTATCTGCGTGACCTCGGGGACGACCACCGAGCTGAACCTGGCCGACACGATGCGGGCGCTGGGCGTCCCGTTCACCCCGGTGGTGTTCGAAGAGATTGACACCGTTTACAACGGCTACGAGCAGGGACGATGCGACGCCGTCACCAGCGACAAGTCCCAGCTGGCTGCCCGGCGGACCGTCTTCAGTAATCCGGATGCTCACGAGATCCTGGCTCCCACCATCTCCAAGGAGCCGTTGGGCCCGTTGACGATCCACGGCGACAACCCGTGGAACGATGTGGTAAGCTGGGTGGTCTATGCCACGTTCTTCGCCGAGGAGCATGGTATTACCCAAGCGAACGTCAACACCTTCACCACCTTTAACCCGGAGGTTCAGCGGTTCCTGGGAGTGTCGGGTGATATGGGAGAGAAGCTCGGTCTGTCGGACGACTGGGCCCGGAACATCATTGCTGCCGTCGGCAACTATGCCGAGATCTTCACACGGAACCTCACGCCCATCGGCCTGCCGCGCGGTGTGAACCAGCTGTGGACCCAGGGCGGGCTTCTATACGCCATGCCGTTCCGTTAATCAGCGGTTGGGATCGGGTCAATTGACCCGGTAGGATTAGGATAGATGAGTAGAGAGCAGCCCGGTGCCTCGCCGGGCTGCCTTTTTATTGATAAAATCGGAATAGACGATGGCTCAGATGACGATCTCAGAGAAGATCCCTTTCTGGCGCGACGTTCGGGTGTTGCGCATCCTGCTGCAGGTCCTGTTCTTGATCGGGGTGGCTCTGCTGGCCGGCCTGCTCTACACCAACATGCTGAGAGGGTTGGATCGGCTCGATCTCAGCATCAACTTCAGCTTTTTGCGTCTGGAAGCGGGTTTTGGGATCGCCGAGGGGATCGCTTTCCAGCCCTCAGATCCTTATCTGCGCGCGTTTTGGGTCGGCGTGGTCAACACCCTGAAGGTCAGCCTCATAGGTATCGTGTTGGCCACGACTCTGGGGCTGGTCTTCGGCGTGGCCCGGCTGTCGAGCAACTGGCTGGTGCGTACTATCGCCAGCGCCTACGTCGAGGGATTCCGCAATATCCCACTTCTGCTGCAGATCCTGTTTTGGTACATCGCGGTGATCCTGCAGCTGCCCCCGGTGCGCCAGAGCATCTCGCTATTCGAACGGATCTTCATCAACCAGCGGGGAGTCCACCTGTCCTGGCCCCATCCGACACCGGGGTTGAAGATATGGGGAGCGTATCTGGCCGCAGGGCTCGTCGTGGCCGTCGTTCTCTATGTGGTCCGGCGGTGGCAGTTGCATCGAGCCGGACGGCCCGGTTTTCCCTTCCTGTGGGCCGTGCCGGCGTTTGCGGCGTTCGCCGTTTTCGGATGGTTCCTGACGCCTCAGACGCCGCTCACCCTGGATATCCCGGTCCTGCAGCGGTTTAACTTCACCGGGGGCGTGCAGCTCACACCGGAGTTCTCGGCGCTGCTGATCGCGCTGGCGGTCTACACCGGCGCGTTCATCGCCGAGGTGGTGCGCGGCGGGATCCAGTCCGTCGAAACAGGGCAGCGCGAGGCGGCCAGGGCCGTCGGTTTGAGAGAGATCCAGGTCCTGCGGTTGGTCGTCCTGCCCCAGGCGTTGCGCATCATCGTGCCGCCGCTGACCAGCCAGTATCTCAACCTGGCCAAGAACTCCAGCCTGGCGATCGCCATCGGCTTCCCGGATCTGTTCAATATAGGCAACACGATGATGAACCAGACCGGTCAATCGATCCCGGTGTTCGCGATGATCATGACCAGTTATCTGATCATGAGCTTGACCACGTCGACGTTCATGAACTGGTACAACCGTCGAGTCAGGCTCGTCGAGCGATAAAGCAGTTAAAAAGTTGAAAGTTTAAAAGTTAAGGGTAGGAACCTATGGCACAGGTGGAACGTACGCAAGAGGTAGAGATCGAACGTCCCCGTGAGTCGGTAGGTCCAGTTCGCTGGATTAAAGAGAACCTGTTCAACACCTGGTACAACGCCCTGTTGACCCTCGTGGCGCTCGGGTTCCTGTATGTGATCTTGACGGGGGTGTTGACGTGGGTGTTCGGCTCAGCTGAATGGGGGGTCATCCCGGCCAACCTGCAGTTGCTCATGATTGGGACGTATCCGCGGGCGGAGCTGTGGCGGGTGTGGACTGTCGTCTATACGCTGGCGGCCCTGTCCGGTGTGAGTGCCGGGATCTGGGGCGGTCTGCCACTACGGTTCGCCCTCTCTCTCGGAACCGCCGGATTGGTCTTAGCTGCCATGCCTGTCACACTGGCCACCCGAGGGTGGCTGCTGGGGGCCGTGGCCGTGTTGGCGGTCGCTGTCCTGTTGGGACGGGGCCGGAGGCGATGGCGTGGTTGGGTCCTGGGAGGTTGGTTGCTGTCGTTCCCCTGGACCATGATCGTGCTGCGCGGCTTCGGGGAGAACACGGTCCTGCCTTCGGTGCTGACCTCCCAGTGGGGCGGGCTGCTGTTGACGCTGGTGCTGGCGGCGGTCGGCATCGCTGCCTCGTTCCCGTTGGGGGTGCTGTTGGCCTTGGGACGTCGCAGCAGCCTGCCAGCGGTGAGCTGGATCTCCACTCTGTACATCGAGGTGGTCCGGGGCGTCCCGCTGGTGACCATCCTGTTCATGGCTCAGATCATGGTGCCGATCTTCCTGCCCGACTTTCGCATCGACAAGATCTTCCGGGCAATGATCGGCCTGACCCTGTTCTCAGCGGCCTACATGGCCGAGAACGTCCGCGGCGGTCTGCAAGGGGTCCCCCAAGGTCAGTACGACGCGGCCCAGGCCGTGGGGCTCAACTACCCGCTCTCCATGCTGTTGATCATCCTGCCTCAGGCGCTCCGTTCCGTCATCCCATCGATCGTGGGACAGTTCATCAGCCTGTTCAAGGACACCTCATTGGTGGCGATCATCGGCCTACTCGACCTGTTGGGCATCGCGCGCAGCGTCATCGCCAACCCCGATTGGTTGGGACTCCAGGCCGAGGTGTTTCTGTTTGCCGCGGTCACCTACTTCATCTTCAGCTACTCGATGTCCTATGCCAGCCGTAAGCTTGAGGTTGCCTTAGGCGTCGGCAGACGATAAACTTGAACGGGCCAATGACCGAAACCCAGGATGGATCCAACGATTCCATCATCATCTGTGAGGACGTCCACAAGTGGTTCGGCGACTTCCACGTCCTGCGGGGCATCACCGCCCAATTCAAGCGAGGAGAGAAGGTGGTCATCAGCGGCCCTTCGGGATCAGGAAAATCCACGTTCATCCGCACTATCAACCACTTGGAGGAGCATCAGCGGGGCCGGATCGTCGTAGACGGTATCGAGCTGAGCAAGGATCTACGCAACATCGAAAAGATCCGCCAGGAGGTCGGCATGGTGTTCCAGCAGTTCAACCTGTTTCCCCACCTGACGGCCCTTCAGAACGTCACGTTGGGCCCCACCTGGGTCAAGAAGATGACCAAAGAGAAGGCGGAGGCGCTCGCCCAGGAGCTGTTGGAGCGGGTGGGTATCCCGGAGCAGGCTCACAAGTACCCCGGCCAGCTCTCCGGAGGTCAGCAGCAGCGGGTGGCCATCGCCAGAGCGTTGGCGATGCAGCCCAAGATCATGCTGTTCGATGAGCCGACCAGTGCTCTGGATCCGGAGATGATCAAGGAGGTCCTGGATGTGATGCGCGAGCTGGCCCAGTCTGGCATGACCATGCTCGTGGTTACGCATGAGATGGGCTTCGCCCGTGAGGTCGCCGATCGCCTCATCTTCTTCGACGAGGGCCAGATCGTAGAGGAAGCTGAGCCGGAGACGTTCTTCAACAACCCCCAGCACGAGCGCACCAAGCTCTTTCTTTCTCAGATTTTGCAGCACTAACCAAACTGACTAAACCATTACGAAGGCTTGAGGTGCCGGTCCAGCCAGTCTGCAATGCGCTGAAGCCGGTCTACCCTCAGATCGGGTGGACCGCTGCGCGACAGGCCGTGGCTGGTCTCCTGCGGATAGCGAACGAACACCACGTCGCGCTTGAGCCGCTTGAGTGCCACAAACAGATGGTCTGCCTGTTCGATGGGACAGCGCAGGTCGCCTTCGCTGTGAATGATGAGCAGGGGGGTCTGGATATTGGCTGCATAGCGCAGCGGCGACTGCTCCCATCGGTTTTCCGGACGATCCCAGGCCTCTCCTGGCCAGTAGCCATCCACCGTTCCGGGGAAGTCGCAGGTACCGAAAAAGTCGTGGAGATTGACCACACTGCGATCGGTAATCGCACAGTGGAAGCGGTCGGTATGCCCAACGATCCAATTGGTCATATAGCCGCCATAACTGCCTCCTGCGACAGCCATGCGGTTGGAATCCACATAGGGCAACGACTCGGCGAAGTCCGCAGCCGCCATGATGTCCTTGAAATCCACATCACCCCAATTCCCCCGAATACAGGCAGCAAAGTTTTCTTCATACCCCATACTGCCTCGGGGATTGATGTAGAACACCATATAGCCCCGCGCCACATGCACCTGAAACTCATGGAAAAACGTGTTCCCATACTGGGCATGAGGACCGCCATGGATATAGAGCAGGAACGGATACCGGTGGTTCGGATCGAACTCGGCCGGCTTGAGCAACCAACCCTGGATCTTGGTGCCATCGAAACTGTCGAACCACTGTTCCTCAGGCTCACTCAACCGGACCTCCTCAAGCCAAGGGGTGTTCAACCGACTGAGGGGGCGAAACTCCAGCCCGGAGTTTTCCTGCCGGCTTCCGACGAACACCTCCGGAGGTTGGGTGGGCCGGCCGATAAGCACGGCAAACCGTTCACCTTCTCGATCGATGGTGAAACCGGCCACCTCGAGAGCACCCTCGGTAAGGGGTTCCGGCTCTCCCTCGTCGAGTGCGACCGTATAGAGATGGCAGCTCCCCTGGTCGCTGGCGAGGAAGAACAGCCGTGTGCCATCAGTTGACCAGATCGGGCTTTGCCCGCCGGAGGAAACTTCTCGGGTGTCGCTGATCGTTACGTTGGTGACGGGGCGGTCCAGAGCGTGGGTGAGACAGTTTGCCGAACCGTCCTGGAGGGGGATCGCCCAGAGGCGATCGTTGCGGGGTACCCAGGGGTCATCCTCGATTTCACGGCCGATGTAAGCGATCTGTTTGCCGCCCGGTGACCAGACCGGATCATAGTCGTCGTAATCCCCGTCGGTGATCTGCTCTGCTTCGCCGGTCTGGGCATCGCAGATCCAGATATGCTGGCGCAGATCGAGGAAGCCGGTTCCGTCAAGTCGGTAGTGGAGACGGGTGATGATGCGAGGTGGATTGGATTTGCCGCTCTCTTTTCGCTCTTTGAGGGCCAGCTGGGTCCAGTCGGAATGGGTGGGACGAAATGTAAACGCGATCCGATTCCCGTCGGGTGACCACACGGGAGCGCCGATTTTGCCCTCGTCTGATTGGGTGAGCGGACCGGCTTCCCCGCCGTCCGCGGGGATCTTCCAGATCTGGGTGCGTTTGTCTCGGGTGCGCAGGAAGGCAATTCGTCGGCCATCTGGGGACCAGCGCGGCAGGCTATCATTCGCCTCACCGTGGGTGAACTGTCGTACCTCATCCGTTTCCAAATCCGCAATCCAGAGATGGGAGAGATAACGGTTTTTCTCGGGATCGACCGTCTTGACGGTGAAGATCACCCGGTTCCCGTCCGGGCTCATCTGTGGGTCATCTACGAACTTGAAGCGCAGAAGATCTTCGTCGGTGATGTTGCGTCTGCTCAACGGGTCCACTCCCTCCTTCAGTGAACGAGTTCCCGTTTCGTTCAAACGTCAGCAACTGGTTTTCCACCTGTCGCTTGAAGAACCGGATTTCATTCGAGACGGGATCGACAGCAACCAGTACGAGTTCGCCGTTTCGCCACTTGCGATCGGCCTCGGCAGTGGCCTCGTATTGGGGTTCGACGATCACATGTCCTCACCTACTCCATCTCTATCTCGACAGAGGGAGTCTTCATCTCATCAGAGCTGATCAGGGTAAACTTGATGATACGGCCTAAACAGCGTATAATTTTACGAAGGCGGTTGGAGGTGTTCATATACCTCCTTTGCCTGCCCCAAGGCAGGTCTGTGTGAACTATGCACACTGAATTAGGGCCAGGTTGAACAGCTGCCTCACGAAGCTATCAAGAGTCTGTTGCAACTCTTAATCACCGATGCTTAGGACTGGTCGGTTAGAACCAAATCCCTGTAAAAAACTAACAGACGTAATTAGACTTCCCGAGAAGTCGCGACCCAATGTAACGGAAATCGATGTATTTTTAGCAATAGCGTAATCGATTAGAATAGCGAAACGCCGTTGATCATCAGTCGTGCTACTTCCTGGAAACCCGCGATATACCGCTTCAGCCGATAAAGAAAACTGTTCGAAGTCATCGAAAATCACCCGACCTCCAACGTCAACACTTGACTGGTCTGAATCAATAGAGCTGCTTAAATAGCGAAGAACAGCCAGAACACTCAATTTTCTCCCTTCGTAGCCACCGGTGAGCCATGCTCCCCATCGGCTTAACTGCCCGTTGTCGAATACACGTTGCGGAAAGTCGTATACTGCACCTCCGGCAACATCAAGTTTCCAACCAATGCGACGTAAGCGCAGTCCAGAAATGATCTCTTTAATATTTTTCAAGTCGTGTGCATGTTGTTCTCGAATTTCCGCTTCAACTTGCTGTTTGATTTGTGCTTCCCGCTGGCTAATTTGCACTTCGATCAGAGATCTGGCCGCTTCATCAGCCCCTGGAAATATCTCAATGAGAGACTGAATCGTTGAATCCTGTTCGATACGGCGCTTAGCTTCCGCCAGTACTCTGTCGTTCAGCTTGCCTAATTCCTCAAACAGTGAATTAAGGGCCTCTATCCTATTGTTAAACGTCTCATCTATGTTCCCTCGCAGTATTGAGGATCGAATCCCTAGTGCCAGAGATGTCGTGAGGGAGTTAGAGGGTGTTTGGGATCTTGAAGAGGTGGCCACTGAGAGAGAAAGTGTTTGGAGCAATGCCGAGCCGATTTTGGAACTCGCATAATCTTCATAACTGATGTTTTCCCCAAAAAACAACCAATATGGAGCGAATTCAAGAGCGAAATTCTCGGGCAAGACGGTCAAATTCTCTGTTTCATTAAGGATGGTAACCGCTAAGTCTGTCACCGTACCAGGTCGTTCGACTGAAGTGGGTTCGATTCCGAGAACAACGAAACCAGGGACAGGAGGGGCTAGTGACAGATCGAACGACATAGTGGAATCAACGGGAGGAGATTGTGGTGTAGAAGCATCATCCTGCGCCCAAGCGATTATTGGGAAGAAAAGGATGAGGAGGAGAATAAAGCTGGCAAACCATCTCCAGCAATTGCGTACATGGTAAAAATATCTATTGGGTTTGGTACACATGTTAACCTTAACCTCCATTAAGGGACATGGTCAACCATAGAACCGAAATGTTGCCAGGTAGAAGACGACATCTCCTTCACTCTCGACACTTTCTTGCAATGTTTGCTTGAACTGGCTGACGCCGCCTCTCAACTCGTAAGTGATACTTGTTTCGTTCGTTTCCGTTCGGATGTCAGCGACGATGGTCGAACAATACAGTGTTTTGCCATTCAGCTCTTCCCCTGTGCCAATACGCTGTTTCAGTGTATTCCGATGGTTGTTAACGAGCTGCTCATCATTGAGATTTACTGAAGTGGTGCCACGCTGACCATGACCGATTTTGATGGTCAAAGTAACAGGTTTTTCATTGCGAACCCGATAAAATTTGCTTAGGGTAGTGCTCATGATTTTTCTCCCTGAAATATTTGTGTGTCAAGCATGATTTATACGAGGTCGGATTTAAGGGCGGTCCGGGCTGTGCCCCCTTGGATCAACCCGGCCTGGACAGGACGATCAGCGCTCTTTATTTACTCCTTCTCTTCACCTCCTTCCCCGCCTTCTCCCCGATGCCGATGCCCGTCACATTGGGCAACTGCATCAGTTGCTCCTCGTATTTTCTCTTCACGTCCTCAATGTTCATTTTTGTTACCTCCCTTCCAGTCGTTAAGCAAAATGTCGCTACCCGCAACGTGATCCGATTTTGAGGGTTGACTCCATGCGCTTCGGCTATCCCTTGAACGAGTCCATAACGGTCTTATAGGCTGTGGCGTGGACTGAAACCGAGATGTCCTGGGTCGCCATGGGGTGCTCCAAGGAGCTGAGCGAGACCGTTTCAAACGAGGGATGCTCTCCCCGGTAGACCATCCCAATGGGGATGCACCCTGATTCTCGAAGCTCGTTGACCTTCGTATAAGCGGCTACGCGATCATCAGGGCTATGGGACGGATCTGCGTCAAGGTCGACCATAGCGGACTTCCACAGTCGGTAGGTGTCGTTGTAGGTTACGCACGGCGAGAGGACTTCCAGGAAGGCGAACCCCTTATTGGTGTGTGTATGTTCGATCGCTTCGGCCATGAGCCTCGTCAGCTGGTCAGGGTAGCCCGCGAATCCCCTCGCGATAAACGTGGTCGTCCCAACGCTCAAGCCGATCCAAATGGCATCGATACTTTCCTCCACGTTTCCTCGGAAATCAGCGTCACTGGTGGGTGAGAACTGTCCTTTGGTCAGACCGTAGGTCCCGTTGTTCATGACGATGTAGACGATGCTCGGGTTGCGCTTGAACGCGTGCATCAGGTGACCCATGCCGATGGCGTAGCCATCCCCGTCCCCGCCGGCGACGATGACGGTCAGTTGGGGGTTGGCCAGTTTGACACCAATGGCGGTGGGCAGCGTTCGCCCATGGAGGGCATGATAACCGTAGAAGCTTATGTTATTCTGAATCGTCCCGGAGCAGCCGATCCCCGCGATCGTTACGACATCCTCCGGGGGGACGCTCAGCTGAGTCAGCGCCTTGGTGAGGGCCGCCTGAACGCCGAAGTCCCCACACCCGGCGCACCAGATGGGCCTCTCCGGTTCATAGGTGTGAGTCATGATCTCTATCCTTCCTCTTCCTCTTCAATCGTTTCCAAGACCCGTTGGGCGATCTGGTAGGGCTTAAACATGGCGCCGTCATACTTTAGAATCGAGGTGATCTTGGCGGAAGGGTCATGGCGGCTGGAGAGCTTGATCAGATTCGCCAGTTGACCGCTGTAGTTGTGCTCGACGACATAGACCCGGTCGCAATCCTCCAGGAACGCGTCGATCTCGTCCTGTTGTGGAGGCCAGATGCTCAACGGCTGGAAGTACTTGGTTTGAACGCCGTCTGTTTTGAGCAGCTCCATCGCTTCCCGGATCGGCCCGAAGGCGCAACCGATCCCGATGAAGCCGATGCGCGCTTCGGGCTCGCCCCACAGCTTCGGTTGGGGAAGGTCTTCCTTCGCAACCTCGAGCTTTCTCATGCGCTTGTCCATCATGCGCTTGCGGTTGGCTCGATCGGTCACAACCTGCCCGAATTCGTTGTGCTCGTTTCCGGTCACCAGGGACATCCCATCGGCCGTGGACGGCACGGTGTAAGGCGAGACACCGTCCGGGGTCAAGGCATAACGCCTGTAAACGGATATCTTCTCCAATGCTTCTGGAGTCAGCCGCTTGCCCCGGTCAATCTCGACGTTCTCCAGGTCGAACGCGTCGACCTCAACGGTCGCCAGGTTTTGGGAGAGTGCCTGGTCCATGGCGATGAATACCGGCAATTGGTATTTCTCTGCCAGATTGCAGGCGCGGATCGTTAAATAGAAACAGTCGCATGGGTGGCCAGGCGTAAGCACGATTCGGGGAAACTCCCCATGCCCGCCGAAGACCATCAGTTGCAGATCGCTCTGCTCCACTTTGGTCGGCATGCCGGTGCTTGGCCCCGCCCGCTGGGAGTCGACGATGACCAAAGGGATCTCCGCCGCTCCCGATTGACCGATGCCTTCCTGGATCAGTGACAGACCGGGGCCGGAGGAGGCGACCATGGCGCGCGCGCCGGCCAGCGCCGCCCCAATGGCCATGTTGACTCCCGAGAGCTCGTCTTCCGTCTGCTTGACGACACCACCGAACTGAGGCAGCCACTTTGCCAGCCACTCCATGATTTCGGTGGAAGGGGTGAT
Organism: Bipolaricaulia bacterium; assembly: GCA_046758705.1. Lineage (GTDB taxonomy): Bacteria > Bipolaricaulota > Bipolaricaulia > JBHIAT01 > JBHIAT01 > JBHIAT01. The sequence goes on along the minus strand of JBHIAT010000010.1, from coordinate 8,697 downwards.
CGGATAGCCGGAGAAGAACCTCCCCCCCGCCACGAGGAAGCCGAAGGCCAACGCCTCATTGCCGGTGAGCAGGAGCCGTTCCTGGAGGGGAGCTTGCTTGATCCGGTAGTGTCCCAGGCCGGCTTCAAGTCCGAGGTCGTCGGCGACTTCGAGGCCGACTTCAAGGGCGTTGAGGTTGTAGTCGAGCACGAGGCTTCCCTTGCGTGCAAAGCGAGTCTGGAGAACCTCCTTCATCACGTCATCGGAGATGCTGAGCAGCCGGCCGGCGACGGCAAAGGCGATGGTATTCTTAAAAAGATCCCTGCGCAGATGGCGCATGCTGAGCTTGCTAAATGGCGCGTTATAGATCTTGACCTCGGGCGGGACCCGCTCGGGATTCAGCTCCCCTGCCGAGCTGTCATAGATGACAACGCCCTCGGGGTCAAAATCATCACGGGCCGTGATCACGGCCTCCTCATCGAAGGCGACGAGGACTTGGAGGTCGCCGATGGCATACCGAACTTCAGGATTTGCACGGACGACCCCGCTCGCATGACCGCCCTTGATCCTCGACAGGACGTTTCTTGAGGTGTAGACGTTGAGCCCCATCGACCGGAAGATCTCGGCGAACAGGGTGACGACGGTGATCGTCCCATCCCCACCCTGACCCGCTGTCATCAAGTTGACATCATCGAGAGCGATCCCTTTCCCTGTTTTCTTCTCAGCCGCTTCTTGGGTCTTCACCTGGTCCGACATAATCATCCCTCTTTGGACTCGTAGAACGTTTTGGGATCGAGCTTACCCATGGCGATTCTTTCTTGGAGTGTGGGCATTTGAGCGGGAAGCGGACGGTTGCGCTTTTTCTCGGAGAGCTTGATCAGCAAGCTCTTCGACCTGGGCTCTTCGTCCACGGGCCTCGTCTCAAGCCACCCGTCGTCGATCGCTGCCTGGAAGATCGCATGTCCAGCCTCGGTTCGGATCGCCGAGAAGGTCCACCCGGTCAGGCCGATGCCCCCGACGCCGATATCGGCGTGATCGGCCGCGTAGTCGAGGCAATAGAGGCAGGCAGGCCTGGCGTACTTTTGATACTCCTTGAGAGAGAAGATAAGCTCCCGTCCGTCCTTGAGTGTGAGTATGACTTTGCCTTTTACGTTGATATTTTCGATGTCCGTCGGGAGGAGATCGAATTCCTTGCAGAGCACGTCGATACTCTCATGGGTGAACGCCTCTGAGCAGAACAGACCGATGGTAAACGCGATGTTCTTGCGATACCACTCGGCGAGGTCCAGATAGATCCCGCTGTACTGGGCCTGTCTGACACCATCGATCTGGCAGGGCACGCCGACGACGGCGATGGGCCGTATCTCTTTTCTGACCGCCTCGGCCAGGGCGACGGTGTTCGGGGAGTAGGTGTACCGAGACCCGATACAGTTCAGGATCTCCTCGGGCGTCGTCGCGAGCTTTTGCACGGGAATATGGGGGTTGTCTTCTCGGACATCGCCGACGATGGTGCCCTGGATGATCCCCTTCTCCAGCGCGTAGATGAGCAGGCTGGTGACCACACCTCCGTCCTGTCCCTTGTCTCTGATCTTGGCGTCATTGCTGCTCGCCAGCAGGGCGTAGCTGTAGGGGCCGAACCCCTCATCCACGACCGGCTCTCGGTAATCTAACAGGGTTTCGAGATCGGTATCCGTGGGTCTGAGCACCGGGCAGACATCGACGCAAAGCTCGCAGTAGACGCAGGCATCGTGCCTGGCATCGACGGGGCGTTCATCTTCGTAATCAAAGACGTCAACCGGGCAGATCACGACGCAGGCAGCGCATCCCACACATTTGCCCGTATCGACGATCTCGTCCATCAGGAAATCGACCGCCTTGAAGCCGCCCCGGTTGACCTCGGAGCGCCAGGCGTGGGCCCATTCGTGTGGATTGGCGTCTCCATCAACCATCGCCCGATATCTCGCCTGTACGACCTTCGAAAGGTCTTTACCTTGGTCGTCGATGATACCCTCAGGGGATTCGTTATCCATGTTCGACCCTCCGGGTCCGAAGCTATCTCTTGGTGATAATTATAATCAATTTAATATACAATATTTCCGTTGCAACGGGCAAGTAGTGTGACCTTGAGAGCGGCGGTGGAGGTTCGGGATTTGAGCCCCAGGCGGCGAACCATCTACAACGCGAGGATGTATTGCCATGTTGACACCGTACCACAGAGGATTTATGCTTATTTAATAAGGGAGTTTCGTATGCCGCATGAAGCTATTCGGGATCAAGCTGCTCCCAAGACCACGGACGCGCCCATCATCGCCCTTCGAGATGTGGAGATGGTGTTTCCGGGGGAAGGCGGCGATGTGGTCGCTCTAAGCAACGTGAGCTTGGAGGTCGCGCCACGGGAGTTCGTCTCGCTCATCGGCTCATCCGGGTGCGGCAAGACGACGCTGTTGCGTTTGGTGGCCGACCTGGAGCAGCCCACTGCCGGCACGATCACCATCAAGGGGAAGCCGCCAGAGCAAGCCCGGCTGGACCGCGACTACGGTTTTGTGTTTCAAGCTCCGGTGCTTTACCAATGGCGCACGGTGAAGCGCAACGTGCAACTGCCCTTAGAGATCATGGGCGTTTCTAATTCAGAACGTGAAGACCGCGCCAAGCGCCTGTTGGACATGGTAGGCTTGAGCGATTTCGAACGCAGCTACCCCTGGCAACTGTCGGGCGGAATGCAGCAACGCGTCTCGATCGCCCGTGCGCTATCATTTTCCCCTAGTATCCTGCTCATGGACGAACCCTTCGGCGCATTAGATGAGATCACTCGCGAGCAGATGCAGCTTGAGCTGCTTCGCATCTGGCGTGATATGAAGACCACCACCCTGTTCGTCACCCACTCGATCCCAGAGGCCGTATTCCTGTCCACACGTGCCGTGGTGATGAGCGCGCGCCCGGGACGGGTTCACGAGGTCATCGAGGTCGACCTACCCCAACCGCGCACGGTGGACACGCGCGAGTCCGAGCGCTTTTTCGAGCTGATGACCACCGTTCGGGAGTCGTTACGACAGGTAGAGAACGGAGCTGCTTGATGAAACGCGTTCGAGGCATCATCCCGCTCCTCGTCGTGATGGCCGTGTCGTTCGCGTTGGCCTATCCGATCGCGTTCTTGATGGGGTACCCACGGGCCAAAGCCAACCTGGAGGACCGCAACCGCTGGTCACAGCGCATCATCGAGGCCGCCCCTCCCTTAGACCTGAGCGATCCCACCACGCTTCGTTTCAGCGAGTCGGTGGACCCAAACAGCGGACTGCTCGTGCGTGATCAGGTGCCCCTTGCGACGGAGTATCGCCTCGAACAGGGTCAGGTCAAGCTTCCCGAGACCACCCGGTTTATCACGTTGGCCGAGGTCGAGGGTGTCAGCGATGGGAACAACCGCGTCTTCAAGTCCGCCGAACCAGGCCAGGGCAAGCCGCTTTATCTGAACGGCCACCTCCTGTCACCCGCCTACGAAAAGCCACCGGAAAAGCCCGATGGTCAGCGACTCACCTTCACCTTCACCTTCACGTTCACGGACACCGAGGGTGTGTTTGCACTCCGCGGCGAACTGCTGCAATCGGGCAAGGATTACACGCTTGAGGACAACACGCTACACCTCACCAAGCCGGCGCCGCTCTGGCTCAGCTTGCGGGCGGAACCGTATTGGGCTCGACCGTTTCGCGTCACCGGGGATTACGCCTGGGCGGACGATCACACGATCGTGCTTAAAGATCCCCCGCCACCTGGCAGCGAGATCGAGTTGGCTGAAGAGGCAGTTCGCTGGGCTGAGCGACTGCAAGGATCGGTCGATGGGGTAAATCGCACGTTCACGCTGGCACACAGCAACGTCGTCCCGGGCGACCCTACCCGGCGGCTCTTCGTGGACGATCGGCCTTTGAACGCACAAGGCCGACCTCCACGTGAGCCCGTCGATGGAAAACGGGTACAATTTACCTTCCCGGAACCCGGGGGGCTCATCACCCTAGGCGGTCGCGTGCTCACGCCCGACAAAGAATACGACCAAGAAGGCGAGGTCGTCACGCTCAAGCAGGTCCCCGCGCGTCTCAGTCAGTTGCGACAGTACGATTATGTGGTCACCAACTCGGCACAGGGAACCGTCCTGTTGGCCAAAACACCTGATCCAGGCAGCGTCGTATGGGCAGCACGTTATACCGTCTATGACCGGCCCAAGTGCGGAACCACCGTGTTCGAGTGCTTTCTGTCGTTGCCGCAGCACCCCATGCCGTTACCGCACTGGATCATCACGCGTGTCCCTTCGTTCCTGACGCGCTACGAGTTCCAAAGCGAACGCAACGCCCTGCGCGCAGCGCTCTACTCGGCGCAAGGGACCTTGGTGGCCTTGCTGCTGGGGGGCGGGGTGGGACTGGCCCTCGCGGTGCTGTTCGTGCTCATCCGGCCGCTGGAGCGAGCGCTGCTCCCCTGGGTGATCGCCTCACAGACCGTGCCCATCATCGCGTTGGTGCCTGTGCTTGTGCTCATCTTGGCGAACTTCGGGATCCCCATCCAGACCAGCCTGTTGCCGTCCGCCTTGATCGGCGGCTATTTGAGTTTCTTCCCGATCACGGTGGGCGCAACCAAGGGCCTGCGCTCGGTGGACCCGTTGGCGTTGGACTTGATGCGATCCTATGCCGCCACACGTCGACAGGTGTTTCTCAAGGTGCGCATCTTCGCGGCGTTGCCGTTCTTGTCCGCCAGTTTCAAGGTGGGCGCAGCGGCCTCGCTGGTGGGAGCGCTCATCTCCGAAACCGAGACCTCCAACGCGAAGGGGCTCGGCTTTACCATTCTCGGGCAGGTCCAGGCAGGCAACGTGGCCGACCTGTGGATCTTGTTTTTGATTTCTTCGATCATGGGGATCTTGTTCGTCTCCGCGGTGGGTTGGCTAGAAAAATTGATCGCCCCATGGGTGTGTAAAGTATGAAGATCAAGGTCAATCCTGGATCGTTGCTGGGCGCGATGATCGCGTTGGCTGGCTTGTTCCTGCCATGGGTGCAGGGGCAAATCGGCTTAAGTCTCGGGCAGGTCGATGCTGCGGCGTGGGCCTGGACCCCGCTGTTGGTCCTCACCGTGCTCGCGACCCTCGGATCGTTGTTGCGGACTCGCGTGGTGACGGTGACCTTGCTCGTCATGGGTCTCGGCGGAGCGTTGCTGACCTTGTTGGCGTTCAAAAGTTCACTAGCCGCTGGGTATAACGATCCCGCTTTGCTCGACTTCTGGTTGGTTTTTTTCGGAAAGTTGCTGGTGGCTGCCGGCGCGGTGAGCTACTTGGGCACCTTGTCCGGTGCGGATCGCATCGCCCACGTCTTGCGTGACTTCGTCCCGCTCATATCCATCCCTGTTTTTTTGTTCTTATTTTGGGAAGGCGTTGTGGAAGGGTTGCGCGTGCCCATGGCTTTTTTCCCGCGAGTCACTGATGTGGTTCAGGTGCTTACCTCTGCTCAAGGTGTGCTCATCGAAGACAGCATCCACACCTTCGTGCGCCAGGTGTTGTTGGGGTATGCCTTGGGTGTCTCGACAGGCCTTGTAGTGGGCTTGTTGGTCGCATTCAGCCCGTTTTTGCAACGAGGTTTGCTGCCGTTCGCTACGGCGTTCAGCGCCATCCCCATCGTGGGGCTGGCCCCCGTGCTGGGACGCGCGTTTGGAGTGGACTGGGAATCCAAGGCGGCTGTGGTTGTAATCGTCAGCTTCTTTCCCATGGTGATCAACGTGGTTCAGGGGTTGACCACAGTGGACCCGCTCGAGATGGATCTCATGCGCTCGTATGCGGCTCGTCGCGGCCAGATCTTGCGCAAGCTGCGCTTCCCCAACGCGTTGCCCTACATGTTCAACGCGCTGAAGATCGCCAGCATCATCGGCCTGATCAGCGTGATTGTCGCCGAGTTCTTGATCCCGGGCCCGCCGGAAGGGCTTGGACAACGCATCAGCCTCTCAGCCCGCAGTGGCCGCTATGACGTGACGTTTGCCGCGATTGCCTTTGCCAGCCTCCTTGGCATCTTGTTTTATAATACCATCGCCTTGCTGGAGCGGTTTTTCACCGGTTGGCACAGTTCCTTCCGAGAAAAACAATAACGAACATTACAAACTGTGACAGGAAAAGGAAAACGGCGAGGGAACGTGCCTCCCCCCCTCCCCCGCCGCTTCTGTTTACGATGGACGGTTTAGTCCGAACAATCGATGCCAATTCCATCCAAAACCTGGGAAGTCACCACTTGGCTGATATTGCCTACGCCCTCGGAGATGAGTCCGATGTCTTCAAGCAAGCTGACGGTATGATTGTAATCATCTATATTGAGACAGCCGAGCGTGGCTGCAGGTGGGGTCTGAGTCAAGCCGAGCAACCTCAACGCGACCGGATCCGTGAGCAGTGCAGGCTGAACCATCTCCGCAATGCGGATCATCTGCCAGCTTTGGTGGAGCAACGGGGATTGAGTCTCACCGGACCCCTGGCACGTGTCACCACAGAAGTCGAGCACGATCTGCACTGAGGCCGCTTGATTATCGATGGCCCACTGCCAGCCCTTGAGCGTAGCCCGCACGAAGCGCTCGGCCAGCTCCTGTCCGCTTAAGCCGCTTTCAACGCCGGCGGCCGTCGTCCAGTTGCTGGAGGACAGCAACTCGCTCGTGGCAAAGATGAAGTCTTCCAGCAACCCGCAGCCGCTTTCCGCTACGGAAATGAAGCTCAGCTCATTCAGAGGGAAGCCCAGCCCCCGAATCTGGTCTAGCTCGTTGTAGATCATGGCACTGGCCACATCTACCTGGTCGGGGAACACGAGCGCTGGGTCAAAAGCGTAGACCGTCGCACTGAGATCGGGATTGCTCACGGTGGGGTCTAGATCGCTGGTTAGACCATGCGCACGGAAACAAGCCTGAGCGGGGAACTCGTTGCCGAACGCCCACACACCCACGTTTTTGCCAGCGAAATCCTCAACGGTTTCGATCCCTGAACTCTTGAGTGCCACGAACAGATAGCCCGGTCGCTGGAAGATCTGAGCGATGTGCTTCAAGTCCAACCCAGCCTTCCGCTGGACCAGCATGTTTGCGATCCAGTCCGTGCCGAAATCGGCGTTGCCCACCGCCACGTTGACGGATGGGTTCACGCTGCCGCCGTCCAAGATGGTGACGTCCAGGCCTTCCTGTGCGTAGAAGTTCAGCCCGTTTTCCAAGGGAACATTGTCAGACGGACTTTCTCCGGGCAGGTGGCCGCCTGCGACCCAATACCCTGCAAACTGCGATTGCGGAAACCACTTCGACTGGAACACGATGGGGATCAACTCCCCTTGACCGCTCCCTCCAACCGGAAACAGTCCAAAGGCTGCAACCAACCCAAACAAAATGAGCAACTTGACATGGCGCATCGTATATCCCCCTTGAGTAATTGTAATTTAGAATCAATATACAATATCTCCGTTACAGCGGGCAAGTGGTGTGGCCCTGAGAACAGCGACAGTGAGTGTTAGATCAGATCGGCCTGGGACAGGACGATCAGCACGCTTCCGGCCAGCATCAGCCCGCCGCCGATCCACACCCGCACGGTGACATAGGCCTGTTCGGTGCGGATAGAATAGTGCTTAAGCCGGATGGCATCGCGCACCTGGTTCAGGAGTTTCTTCGGGCGTTGTGCCACGTACGACTGGTCACCCCGAGCACGCGTGTACATTCGGGAAGCTGCGGATCGAGAGAAGGTTGACGTGTCACTTGCTGTTCATAGGTACCAGGAGGCGATCACCGAGTTCTACGAATGGTTCTACACAGCTGTCACAGAAGCGAAGAAGGAATTGCTGGAAGACTTCCGCCGCAGGTGAAGCGGTGTGCCGTTAGTGGGCATCTTGCTCCTTAGTGTTTGACGCTTAGCGCGTGGCACGATATGCTTTCGATGTGATTAAGTCCTTCAAGGACAAAGAGACCGAGAAAGTCTATCGTCGCGTTTACTCGAAGAGGCGTCCGCAAGAGATCCAGCGGATCGCGCTTCGGAAGCTTAGGATGGTGAACAACGCTAAATCGCTCCAAGATCTACGCTCCCCGCCAGGGAATCGATTGGAGAAGTTGAAGGAGGATCGCGAAGGGCAACATTCGATTCGCATCAACAATCAGTGGCGGATTTGCTTCGTGTGGCACGAGAACGACGCTTACGAAGTAGAGATTACGGATTATCACTAGGAGGTAGTTGAAATGACTGAGAAGAGAATGGCACCAGTGCATCCGGGAGAGGTGTTGCAGGAGGAGTTTTTGAAGCCTCTCGGCCTGAGCCAGCATCGGTTGGCGTTGGACATTGGCGTCGATCCGCGCCGGATCAACGAGATCGTCTTGGGGAAGCGGAGTGTAACAGCGAACACGGCGCTCCGTCTAGCGCGGTATTTCGACACTTCACCTGAGTTTTGGTTGGGGCTACAGGCGCAGTATGACCTGGACGTCGAGGAGGATAAGTTCGGGGATCGCCTTGAGCGGGAAGTCAAGGTCTATACTAAGCTCCAATGATGGGGGCGATGCCTGCTAACCGCTCGCTGGTGTGCCCTGAAAGCTGTCGTCTGCTAACCGGTGGGAGTCCGGTCGTGGTAACTGCCAGACGGCCATGTAGCAGGCATCCAGTGCATCGGGGTGACCGGATGTGCTGAAGTGATGTATCTCCCTGTGGAAGGGGAGCAAAACAGCAGCCCGTAACATGAAGTGAATCTTGCAGCG
>JBHIAT010000009.1:0-43615 GCA_046758705.1 Bipolaricaulia bacterium | reverse complement strand
AAGATAGAGTTACTTGAAGAGGAAAAACCTAAAATTGACCCGGAGTTCGAAGAGATCACGGAAGGTGAAGAAGAGTCTGAAAAGCAAAAACTCCGGACCAAATGGGCTGCGCTTGAAGCTATGGTTGGCACGGGTAAACGCATTGCTCTTGTGGCAGAAGATCTGGTGAATCATTTTGAGGGACGGCTTGAGGCTATGGACGGAAAAGCCATGATTGTCTGCATGAGCCGCCGCATCTGTGTCGATATGTACAACGCTATCATAAAACTCAGGCCCGACTGGCACAGTGATGATGACGACAAAGGCGTGCTGAAGATTGTGATGTACGGATCAGCATCGGACCGTTCCGAATGGCAACCACACATTCGTAACAAACTCCGGCGTGAAGCCCTGGCCAAACGCTTCAAAGATCCCGATGATCCAATGAAGTTGGTTATTGTGCGGGACATGTGGCTGACCGGCTTCGATTGTCCGCCGCTGCATACAATGTATATCGATAAGCCGATGAGGGGCCACGGATTGATGCAGGCCATAGCCCGTGTAAATCGTGTGTTCAAAGATAAGCCGGGTGGGTTAATTGTGGACTACATTGGATTTGCTTATCAGCTTAAACAGGCTTTGGCGGACTACACCGAAGCTGGAGGCCGTGGCGAAGCAGCGATCAACCAGGAAGAAGCAGTTGCAGTCATGCTGGAGAAGTATGAAATTGTCGTCTCAATGTTCCACGGATTCGATTATACTTCCCTGCTTCAAGCAGAGCCTGCAGAACGGATTGCCGGTATTGCGGCAGCCATGGAACATATCCTCCAGCTTGAGGGCGGAAAGAAACGCTATCTCCCAGCGGTGACAGCTTTATCGCAGGCCTTTGCCCTATCTGTGCCGCACGAAGACGCTCTCAAGATTCGAGACGAAGTCGGCTTCTTTCAAGAAGTCCGTAGCGGTCTGGCTAAGGCAACCGTGGAGGGTGAGGGGAAAACACCGGAAGAAATGGATTCTGCGATTCGACAATTAGTTTCACGCGCTGTTGCGTCTGATGAGGTTGTTGATATCTTCGCGTCGGCCGGCCTGAAAAAGCCCGATATCTCCATCCTTTCAGATGATTTTCTTCAGGAGGTTCGGCAACTTCCACATCAAAATCTTGCCGTGGAATTGCTTAGGAAGCTCTTGAACGATGAGATCAGAACGAAATCTAGGAAGAATGTTGTTCAGGCACGATCCTTTGCAGAAATGCTGGAGAAATCCATACGCAAGTATCAGAATCGCGCAATCGAAGCTGCTCAGGTCATCGAAGAACTCATTAAGTTGGCTAAGGAAATGCGTGAAGCACATCAGCGAGGTGAAGAACTCGGCCTGACCGACGATGAGATTGCTTTTTACGACGCGCTTGAGGTCAATGACAGCGCCGTAAAGGTGTTGGGGGATGAGACGCTGAAAACCATTGCGCAAGAGCTCGTAGACACCGTTCGACGCAACATATCCATCGACTGGTCTGTTCGAGAAAATGCGCGCGCCAAGATCCGGGTAATAGTTAAACGTATCCTTCGAAAATACGGCTATCCCCCTGACAAGCAAGAAAAGGCTACACAAACGGTTCTGGAACAAGCTGAGGTGCTTTGTAAGGAATGGGTGGAGGCATAGAAAACAACTCTCACCACCTCATCTCGGTGACAATGCCAATTTCGGGCAAGCTTGGTGAATCTATACTCTCTGAATTGCCGCCAAAGGCTCGTATGAAGAAGCTGATCCAACATGAACTGGAGAGTGGATCCGCCTACGCCGAGTACCGCATCAATTCGGTCGCGGACCGCCAGGATGTTGAAGCAGCCATCCGCGCAGTTCACGCTCAGCTCATCTGAGCCAGTTCTGTTCAGGCGTTGAGTAATGGGGAGCGTATCGTTCACTTTAGCGACGGGGAGTGTCCAATGCTGCCCAGACCAGAATCGACGAGGTGGCACGCCACAGAATGCCCGGGTCGCACTTGGCGATACTCAGGCACGACTTGGAAGCATACCTCCTGCACTAGCGGGCAGCGGGTATTGAACACGCAAGCCTTGGGGGGGGTTGCCGGACTGGGCACCTCCCCTTTGAGAATAATCCGCTCGCGCTGCCTCTCGACTTTGGGATCGGGCAATGGAACGGCTGACATCAGCGACTGGGTATAGGGATGGAGTGGATCCTCAAACAGATCGTGCTGGTCGGCCAGTTCCATGACCTTGCCCAGGTACATGACCGCCACCCGGTTGGAGATGTGGCGCACCATGCTCAGGTCGTGGGCGATAAATAAGTAGGTTAAGCCGAACTCCTTCTGGAGGTCTTGGAGCAGATTGACCACCTGGGCTTGGATGGAGACGTCGAGGGCGGAGATCGGCTCGTCACAGACGATAAAGTCTGGATCGAGGGCTAGGGCACGCGCGATATTGATGCGCTGCCGCTGGCCCCCCGAGAACTCGTGGGGGAACCACTTGGAGTGTGCGGGGTTGAGGCCCACCAGTTCAAGCAGTTCTGCCACCCGCTGTCTCATCTGACTCCCATCTGCTACATCATGGATCTCCATAGGTTTGCCGATGATTTTGCCCACCGAGTGGCGCGGATTGAGAGAGTCGTAAGAGTCCTGGAAGATCATCTGCATTTTCGGACGCAACTGGCGCAACTCTTCGGAGTCTAGTGTGGTCAACTCCACATCCTCGAAGAACACCTGGCCTCCCGTGGGTTTATGCAATTGCAGGATGGCCCGACCGGTGGTCGATTTGCCACAGCCGCTCTCACCGACCAGGCCCAGGGTCTCCCCCTGCTTGATTTCAAATGACAAACCATCGACCGCCTTGACAGCACCGACCTTACGACTGACGATCACGCCCCGAAAGATCGGGAAGTGCTTTTCTAAATTCTCGACGCGGACCAGGACCTTGGAATCGTCAGACGTCATCTCTGGACCTCCCGGCATCGATGTCGTAGAAGCAGGCTGCTTCGTGGTGCTCTCCCACCGAGATTAACGGCGGAACTTCCTGCCAACAGCGTTCAAAAGCGTAGGGGCAGCGCGTCGCGAACGGGCAGTGACTCAGCTCCTCGTATAGATCCGGTGGCGTGCCTTCGATGCTCACCAGTCGACGTTTCCCGGTGTCATCCAGACGAGGCAGCGCGCCCAACAAACCCAGCGTGTAGGGATGTTGGGGCCGTTCATACAGATCGTCCACGCGGGCGCGTTCAACGACCGTGCCCCCGTACATCACCAGGACCCGATCGGCCAATCCGGCCACGACGCCCAAATCATGGGTGATCCAAATCACCGCCACCCCAAGTTCATCTCTCAGGCGTAACATGAGGTCGACGATCTGTGCCTGAACGGTGACATCCAGGGCCGTGGTGGGCTCATCGGCGATCACAATCTTCGGGGTACAAGCGATGGCGATGGCAATCATCACCCGTTGTCGCATCCCGCCAGAGAATTGGTGCGGATAGTTGTTATACCGCTCTTGAGCCCCGGGGATGCCCACATGCTCAAGCGATTCGACCGCGCGCTTGCGCGCTTCTCTACGATTGAGCCCCAAATGCTCGACGATGGACTCGGCGATCTGCTGACCGATCGTCATCACCGGGTTCAGGGAAGTCAAGGGATCTTGGAAGATAAAGCCAATTTGTCCGCCGCGAACCTGACGGACTTCCGCCGGGGACAGTTGGAGCAGATCTCGCTCGGCAGAACCGTCGAAAAAGATCGCCTCACCCTCCTCGATCTGACCGGGCGGCTGAGGGATGAGACCCAGCAACGACATCACGGTGACGCTTTTGCCACTCCCGCTTTCGCCCACAATGGCCAGCGTTTCGCTCTCTTCAAGGTCGAAGTTGACCCCGTTCACTGCGTGGACAACGCCGTCCAGCGTGTCGAAGCGCGTGATCAGGTCTCTGACCTGCAAAATGGGTTGCACCTGCATTCCGGTCACTTTCCAATCACTTTCTGGATCGTCGCAGACGCGGGTCAAGCACATCGCGCAGCCAATCGCCCATCAAGTTCATCCCCAGCGAGGTGAATACGATCGCCAGACCGGGGAAGGTGGCGATCCAGGGATAGATGGACAGGTATTTGCGACCGTTCGCCAGCATGTTGCCCCAACTGGGCACCGTGGGCGGCACGCTCAGACCGAGGAAGCCCAGCCCGGCTTCGTAAAAGATCATGGCCGACATCTCGAAGGTCGCCAAGGTGATCAACGGGCCGATCAGATTGGGCATGATGTGATCGAACAGGATATGTCTTGTGCGAAAGCCGACGCTGTTCGCCGATTCGACGAACCCGGATTCTCGCATGTGTAGCACCTCGCCTCGCGTCACACGCGCGAAGACGGGTGCATCGGTGATGCCAAAAATCAGGATCACGTTGATCAGACTCCGTCCCAGAATTGCAGCGATAAACACGACGAACAGAAGATAAGGGAGCGCCAGCACGAGATTGACCCCGCCCATGATAATGCTGTCGGTTCGGCCGCCCGCATAACCAGCGACCAATCCTATGACCAGGCCAAGGCTGCTGGCAATCAGAACTCCGAAAAAGCCCACGGTCAACGAGACTCGCGTGCCATAGATGATCCGACTCCACAGGTCCCGACCCAGATTATCGGTCCCTAACGGGTACTCCCAGCTGCCCCCTTCTGACCAGGCGGGGGGCTGCTTGGCCACGCGTAAACTCTGTTTGAGCGGATCGTGTGGGGCGATCCACGGGGCAAAGACCGCTGCGATGACCACCAGCAGAAACAGGGCCAGACCCAGCATGCCGGACCGATCGCGCAAAAGCAACCGACCCACATAGCGCATCTGATATCGGAAACCCCGTTCTTCGATGTCCTCCCATGCAGAATCGCGCGGATCTGTGACTTCAGCCATGGGTTTATCTCCTGTCTTTACTCCTGGCTTATCTCCCGTACCTGATGCGTGGATCGATCACAGCATAGGCAACATCCGTTAACAAACTCAACGCGATGACGACCACACTGGTGAAAAAGGCGATGGCCTGTATCAGTGGAAAATCGCGCACACCGATCGAGTCGGCCAGCAGTCGGCCGAGGCCAGGCCAGGAAAAGATGGTTTCGATATAGATGGAACCGCTGAGCAGGTAACCGAACTGGACGCCCAGCACGCTCACCAACGGGATGGCTGCATTCTTGAGCACATGCCGGATGTAGATCCTCCTGGCCGCCAACCCTTTGCTGTTGGCAGTGCGAATGTAGTCCTCCCCCCTGATTTCCAATACGGCGGAGCGTGTCAAGCGGACCAACTGGCCCATGGTAAACACGCTGAGCGCGAACGCGGGCAAGACCACCGATTTCAGCTCGTCCCGGCCAAACGACGGGAACCACCCCAGGTTCACTGCAAAGAAAGTGATAAGCAGTAGGGCGAGCCAGAAGTTGGGGATGCTCTGGCCCAACAGACCCAGACCCCGCGCAATCGAATCCCATATGCTGCCCGGATTGGAACCGGCGACCACTCCTAACGGGATGCCGATCACCATCGCCATCAACAGTGCTATGCTGGCCAACTGGATCGTCGCGGGCAGCCGTTCCAGAATCAGGGGCATCGCCGGTATTCGATAGTGCAGCGAATTGCCGAAATCCCCCCTCACCGCTCCAGTGATGAAATCCCCAAACTGGACGAGGAGTGGACGGTTGAAGCCCATGGCCTCCCGAAACGCTTCGATCTGCTCCGGAGTGGCCTGGCGTGAAACCATCAACGCCGCCGGGTCGCCGGTGAGACGGACCATGGTGAAGACCAGGATCAGGACCCCGAAAAGAACCAAGATCGACTGGGCAAAACGTGAAAGCAGGTAACGTTGGATTCGGACCCCCAGCTATCAGGTACTTCACGATCCAGAATCCAGAATAGAGAAGAAAATAAGAGGAGGACGCTTAGAGCGCCCTCCCCCTTCCTAACTACTTCTCTACTCCTAATTCTCTGCAACGACGAAGGTATCAAAGAGGAAGTAGTTTTCAGCCGCACGCGGGTTGTAGTTCTGCACGCGGGTGCTGATGACCTCGAAGGTAAACGGTTCATAGAGGTAGATGAAGGGTGGGTTTTCGTGCATGTAACGCTGTAGCTCGACGTACAGTGCCGCCCGGGCGTCCTGATCCACGGTCACCGAGATCGCATCGAGCAACCGGTCGATTTCCGGATCGGACCAGGAGGAGAAGCTGGCGTCCCACCCCCCCAGCGCGCCTTGCAAGCGGGGGAACGCCTCACCGGTGGATTCGGACCAACTGTCGCCGAACAGGGGCGGAAGCTGTTTGTTGGCTTCCAGGTCCCAGTAATGACCGGACTCCATGAACTCGAGATCGATCTCGATCCCCACCTCGCCCAGGTAGCCCTGGATGGCCTCACAGACCTCCTCAAAGTGGGTATAGGCGCCAATCGGGCAGGCGAAGTCTATAGCGAACCCATTCGGATAGCCGGCGTCGGCCAGCAGCATGCGCGCCTTTTCCGGGTCGTAGCCAAATGGCATGAGGGTTTCGTCGTAGCCCAAATTGGCCGGTGTGACGTAGCCGGTGGACTCCCGAGCGAAGCCCTCAAACAGCGCGTCAATAATCGCCGCAACGTCAACGGCGTAGTTCATAGCCTGTCGGACGCGAGCGTCCTCGGTCGGCTGGCCTACACCGCTGGTCAGGTTGTTGAAAGCGACGTACCAGACACGATCAAGCGGATACTTGATGATCTTGATGCCGGGCACACCCAGCAGACTCGTCGCCTCTTCTGCACTCAGACGGGTGACGATGTCGACCTCGCCCGTCTGGATGGCGGCCACGCGCGTGGAGGACTCTGGGATGGGCCGGTAGATCAGCCTCTGGATCCTGGGCACTCCTTCCCGCCAGTAGTTCGGATTGGCATCCATGACGATGCGGTCGCCCTTCACCCACTCGACAAACATGAACGGCCCGGTGCCGATCGGGCGCTTGGCGAAGCCCTCCTCGCCCACTGCAGCGATGTATCTGGGGGGCACGATCGCCCAGTTGTCGGCCATGATCCTCAAAAAGAGCGGCATGGGCTGCCCGGTTGAGACCTTGACGGTGTAAGTGTCAACCGCCTTCACCGACTCGGCCAGCGCCCATTTCTCGGACCATTGCATCTCGGGGTTTTTTCCGCGTTCCCAGGAAAAGACCACCGAATCGGCGGTGAACCGCTCGCCGTTGTGGAAAACGACGTCCTGGCGCAGGTGGAAAGTGTACTCCGCGCCGTCCTCGGAGATCTCCCAGCTCTTGGCCAGCGCGGGCACGACTCTGCCCGCATCGTTTACCCAAACGAGCGTGTCATACAGCATCCAGGCAGTGGTGCTGGCCTGCCGTTCCGCGGCTATCGGCAAGTCCAGAGAGTTGGGGAAGGTTGAGATGGCTCTCACCAGGGTGCCCGTCGGTTCCTCCGCTAGTGCCGGTACATAGGCCGCGAATGTCATCGCGGTGACAACCAGTAGACTCAAGATAATCTGGATCCTCTTGGTGGATAACATGGTGTTCTCTCCTTTTCTTTTTTTCTACTTGAGCTATGCAAGGTACCATAGTCTCAAGTCTCAAACCTCCAGACCTTCTCCTAAGATATCACCTCCTTAAGCAAGTTTAAATTATAAACCCGAACTTACAATGCTGTCAAACATCTGGCAAGCGTAGAGACCCGCTCAGCCCACAGCGCGGGCGGCGGTCACCATGTTGGCCAGCTTGGCCCTCACCGTGGCATGATCAAGCATCCCCAGGCCACAGTCTGGTGCAGCGATCAGCCGATCAGCATCAATGTGGTTCAGTGCCTCAGTGAGGCGGACGGCGATCTCTTCCACGGGCTCAAGCCTGGTCCTGGCGATGGCAATCACGCCGAAGATGACTTTAGTCCTCGTGTAGTGCTCCAATAGGGTCAGATCGTTGTACCGGTACGCGTCCTCGATGGAAACTGCCTGAATGCTCGATGCGTCAACCGCATCGGCCAACATGAAGTAGGCAGCCGGATCCGCCTTGGGATAATCTTCGTTGTCAAGCTTGTCGGGGTAGCCGCAGCACATATGGACGACACACACGACGTGTGACGGCACACCGTGGAAGCACCGCTCCAGGTTTTCGATCCCGAAAGCCAGCGCTTTCTCCGGCTCGCGAGCGAACACCGGCTCATCCACTTGACCAGGTACATCCGGCCTCGGCGAGGGCCTGTATCTCCACGTTGAGCGCATCGGCCAGGTCGGCGCCCAGGCGCTTTTCATCGTCGTAGTAGAGGTCGGCCAGGGTGTCGGTGAGGGTCAAGGGGCCGGGGACGGTGATCTTGATCGGGCGATCGGTCACCGACTGGGCGATCTCCCAGTCCTGGGGCAGAAATCGGTCGCGGGCTTTGATCGGGCCGATAATCGTTGGCACTTCGGCCTCCCACGTCCCGGCTCGCATAGTCTTTTGGGTAAGGTGCGAAAAATCGATGCCATCGAGATGGCGGCAATGATAGTGAATGTAGTTTTCCCGCCGGATCTCCCCGTCGCTGGGCACGTCGATGCCGGCGTTCACCTGGTCGAGTACCGCTTCGTGGGTCCCGCGGACGAGGAGCGCTTCGAGCGCTTCGGCGTCACCTGCCTGGGTGTGTAAGAACTGATCGTAGGCTTCGGTAGGATGGGGAATGTTCAGATTTCTCGCTCGGAACCAGTCCGGTGTCGGCACATAATCGGGTTTGGGGTAAGCCCCGATGGTGGTCGTCAGCAGGGCCATTATCTACCTCATCTCCCTCCGAATACCAGTGTAACGCACATTAGGTGAGGTTATCAACACGGTTAGGCCGAGAAGTCCCCTGGATTTATCCATGGGGAGGAAACTCCATGAGGAATCCGCCTTGACACCTCCGCCAGCGCCCAATGAGTAGCCGTCCTGGCCGGTGAGTCGGGATGGGACACGCATCGGGGATCTGAGGTCGTTCGCCTGCTCGCCATGACTGAAGAAGACCATCGGCTATGCCATGGTCCCCATCGAGCATGCCGATCTGGGCACCGAATTGATTGTGGAAACGTCGGACGGCGAGGCCAAGGCGACCGTGGTCAAAAGACTCTTCGTTGATCCGAAGAAGGATATTCCCAAGTCATGATCGTAAGCGTGTGCCTTGCGGATCGTACAGCGGTTCGGCCACCACCTGTGCGCTGATGTGTTCGTCGAAGGACTCGACTTTGACGGTTGTCCCGACCTCAGCCAGTTCCAGCGGCAGATAGGCGTAAGCGATGTTCTTCCCGACGGTATAGCCGTAGCCACCACTGCGCACGTAGCTGACCACACGGCCATGGCTGTAGACGGACTCACCGCCGTAAATCATGCAGACATCGTCGTCCAGTGTCAGCGCGCAGAGCTTGCGTTTGATGCCCTGGTCCTTGATTTCTAGCAGCGCTTCCCGGCCGATGAACTCGCCCTTCTTTAACTTCACACAAAATCCTAACCCCGCCTCATAGGGGTTCTCGTCGGGCGTCATATCCGCCCCCCAGAAGCGGTATCCCTTTTCCAAGCGCAGTGACTCGAGGGCTTTGTAGCCGACGGGCTGAATGCCGAACGGTTCGCCCGCGTCCATCAGCGCGTCCCAGACTCCGACGGCTTGGTCGGGTGGGGTGTAAAGCTCCCAGCCCAACTCGCCCGCGTAACTGACCCGTTGTGCCCATACCGGGACACCGGCGACGTCAATGGCTTGGGTGCTCATGTAGGGGAAGGTTTCGTTGGAAACATCACGAGTGGTGACGGTTTGGAGCACATCCCGGGCATATGGTCCCCACAGGCTCAGGCAGGCCAAATCATCTGTGACATCACGCACCGTCACCGAGCCGTCGCCCGGCATGTGTGTCTTGATCCAGCCCAAGTCATTGGCTAGAAAGGCGGTGCCGGTGATCGCCCGGAAGTGATCTTCGGCCAGGCGGCTGATGGTCAGGTCGCTCTCGATACCACCGCGGGCGTTGAGAAACTGGGTGTAAGTCAGGCTGCCGGCGGGCTTGTCGATGTTGTTGTCGGCCAGCCGTTGTAGCAGGGCTAACGCGCCGGGGCCGCGCACGTCAATTTTGCCGAACGACGTCATATCCAACAGGCCGACGCGCGCTCGCACCGCGCGGTGCTCTTCGCCGATCTGCTGGAAGTAGGGTGGACGGCCCCAGCCCCAGGCCCGTTGATCCGCACCGGCCCGCCGCCAGGACCGGCCGGGTTCGAAGTAGTTGACCCGCTCCCAACCATTTTTCTCACCGAACACTGCCCCAAGTTCTCGCAAGTGTGGATAGAGGGGGCTGGTCCGCAACGGGCGACCCCACTCGTTTTCGTCTTCGGGGTAACGGAGGAAGTAGTAATATTTGTACACCTCGCGGGCGCGCTCGGTGGCGTAGTGCTTGTCGGCATAGTGTCGCCCGAAGCGCCGCACGTTCACCTCGTGGACATCGAGGGAGGGTTCCCCTTCGACGATCCACTCGGCCATGATTTTGCCTACGCCGCCGGCCCCAGCGATGCCATTGAGAGACATGCCGGCCGCCACGTAAAAACCATGCCGGCCAGGCACCGGTCCCAAAAGGTAGTGGCCATCGGGCGTGATCGCTTCCGGTCCGTTGACCCGATGCACGACCTCTGCCCGCTTCAGAATGGGAACCCGTCGCATGGCGCCTTCCAGCAGCTCGTAAAACAGTTTCCATTCAGGGGGGAGTAATTGCTGGGTGAACTCCCAGGGCACCCCATCCACGGACCAGGCCTTGGGGTTCCGTTCAAAGCCACCGATGAGAAAGCCCCGCACCTCTTCCTTGATGTAGACCAGGTTATCCGGGTCGCGCACGACCGGCGTCTCAAGCGGCAACTCATAACCGGGAATCGGATCGGTGGCGATGTACTGGTGCATGATGGGCACCATCGGCAGATTGACGCCCACCATCGCCCCGATTTGCGGCGCCCACATCCCGGCGGCATTGACCACATACTCGGTCTTGATCGAGCCGTGATCGGTGTTCACCTGGGTGACGTCGCCGGACGGTGAGCATTCGATTCCGGTGACGCGCACGTTGGTGTGGATAGCCACGCCCAGTTGTTTGGCGCGCTGGCCCAGTTCAGCAGTGATGCCGTTCGGATCGAGATAGCCGTCGTCGGGAATGTGCACCGCCCCGTACAGGCTCTTGTCCGTCATGTACGGGAAGATCTTCAGCGCCTCGATAGGTGAGATGATCTCGACGGTCAGGCCAAGCGCTTTGGCTTGGCTGACATTTCGTTGCAGAGCTTTGAGCTGGTCTTTGCTGGACGCCAAACGCAAGCTGCCCACCTGCTGCCAACCCAGAGACGCTCCGACTTCCGCCTTCAACTCGTTGTAAAGGTTGATGCTGTAATTCATCAACTGCATCGAGGTCGGCGAGGTCCGGAATTGGCTCACCAGGCCAACCGAGTGAAACGTCGTGCCGCTGGTCAGCTCGCCTTTTTCAACCAGGATGACATCGGTCCAGCCCAACTTGGCTAGGTGATAGGCGATACTGCATCCGACGATGCCACCGCCGATCATGACAACTTGAGCTTGGTCTTGCACGGGTTCACTGCCTCCTCTTGCCAAATGCCAGGCAATCATCAATGATATCCAGCGCCCGGTCCATCTCCTCGCGAGTGATCGTCAGCGGAGGGGTGAGTGCGAGAACGTTGCCCATCGTCAGTTTGAAGCTCAATCCCTTGCTGAGCGCACAGTACATGGCCGCCTCGGCTTCGTCGCTGGCCTGCTCGCGGGTCACCCGGTCTTGCACGAGTTCTATCCCGAGCAGCAAGCCCAGGCCACGCACATCGCCGATTAAGGGATGCCGCTCCATCATTTCCCGCATACGGTCCAAGGCGTAGCGCCCCAGATCACGGGCGTGTGCCATTAAGTTGTGGCTTTCGATGTACTCAAGCGTCGCCAGGGCGGCTGCGCAGGCGACCGGGTTTTTCTCGTGGGTGTAGTGTCCCAGTGCCCGGTCGGCCGCCACGTCTAAGTCCTCGCGGGCGATCAGGGCGGCGAGCGGGAAAATGCCGCCTCCCAACCCCTTGCCCAGCACCAGAATGTCGGGCACCATGCCGAAGGTCTCACAGGTGAACATGGTGCCGGTGCGGCCGAGGGAATTCGGGATCTCATCGAAGATCAGCAGCGCGCCGTGCCGGTCGCAGGCCACCCGCACCGCTTGCCAGTATTCGGGCTTGGGAATGTACGGTGTGGTCCGCACCGGCTCTGCGATCACGGCTGCGACGTCCCCCTCTTTTTCGAGCACGTACTCGATGTAGCTGGCACACTTTAGATCGCAGCCGCCGCGCAGGTGACATTCCCACAGGCAGCGATACTCGTCGGGAGGTGGCACGTGCTCGGTGCCCGACAGCAGTGGGCCGATCCCGCTTCGAAACAGGGCCTCGCCCCCGATCGAGATCGCATCCAACGAGACGCCGTGAAAAGAATCCCACATCGAAATCGTCTTGTGGCGGCCGGTGGCAACTCGCGCCAGCTTGAGTGCCATGCCGATTGCACTGGTTCCGCCAGGGCAGAACAGCACCTTGTTCAGATTGCCGGGCGCGAGTTCGGCCAGCTTTTTTGCCAGGTCTACCGCTACACGGTTGGTGTAGCGCCGGGTGCAGAAAGAGAGCTCGTCGAGCTGGGCCTTGATGGCTGCGATGACGGCCGGGTTGGAAAAGCCGACCTGGTGGACGTTGTTGCCGTGAAAGTCCATGTAGCGTCGGCCCTGCAGGTCTTCAATGTAGATGCCTTCGCAGGCACGCAGCGCGTTCAGACAGGGAGTAGACAGCGATTGATGCAGAAAGTAGCGTGCGTCCTCTTCAAGCAGCGCGCGGGTTTTCTCGTCCAGCGTCTGCGCCTGCCACTTGGCCCGGCGGGACGAAAGGTTAATGTCTCCTTCGGATTTCAATCTGGAAAGCCCTTCCTGGCTGGTATCCATCACGACCGCCTCCGGTTTTTGGCCGTCAAATCATGGGCGTTCGCCACGTGCCAGTCTCGTATTGATATCGTCGATGATCGGCACGATCTCCAAGATTTCATCGACCACATAGTGTGCGCCCATCTTGGCCAGCTCCAGACGTGCCTGGGCAACCTTGCGCTCCAGGGTTTCAGGGTCGAGTGCGTTGATCTCCTCAAGGTTCAGCCCCACTTCGTTGCCCGTTTTGGCCAGGCCAATCGTCCACGTGCCCGCGTTCAGACCCTCGGCAATCCCAGGTTTGGTGTCGTCAACTTTCACCACCGCTTCGGGCGGATAGACGCCGGTGTTGAACATATTCTGCAACACCATCCACGGGTGTGGACGACCAGCGGGTACCTGGGTGGCGCACACGCTGCTGTCAGGCACGTAGTCCCGCTTGGCCGCTTCCTCTTTGAGCAGCTCCATCGCCTCGGTGAAGTAGCCGGTACTTGAACCGATGAGAATGCCGCGCTCACGCAAGGCGGCCACCGTCTCCAGCGTGCCCGGAATGAGATCGGCATAATCGGCCAGGCATTGCAGCTGCAGCGGCTGGAAGTCGGCAAACATGTCGTCAATGTCCTGTTCTGTGACGGGCCTGTCGTACACTTCCTGCCACTTTTGTGCCACCTGGTCAAATCGGCTGATCGCTTTGATGTGGTCGCGTTTGTGCAGGCCCATCGGACGGCGCGCCTGCTCCATCGTGACGTCCACCCCTTTGCGCCTGTACACTTCGATGAACACCACCGCAGGTGCGTAACAGCCGTAGTCCATCGTTGTACCGGCCCAGTCGAGAATGACGAGTTTGACAGGTCCTCGGTATGACCGGCGATATGTGAACTCCATCGTTACAGTTCAACCTCCATGTCGGTCAGCGTTTCGCGGATCGCCGCCAGCAGATCGCGCACGTCAGATTCAAAAATCCGGCCAATACTGCCGATGCGGAAGCAATCGGCGCTGCTCACCTTGCCGGGATAGATCACATAGCCCTTCTGATTCAACCGCTCATAAAACGCTTCGAAAGTAAAATTGGGGTGGGTCGGGTAGCGAAACGAGGTGATGATGTAGCCCTGGTCTTCTGGCCGCAAATATTCCTCAAAGCCCATGGCCCGCATGCCGGCCACCAGCGTCTCGTAGTTGGCCCGATAACGAGCGGCCCGCGCCTCCACCCCGCCCTCTTGCTCCAACTCCACCAGGGCTTGATGGAAGGCGAGCAGGGCATGGGTGGGCGGCGTGAAGCGGAACTGTCCATCGGCCTCCAGACCTTTCCACTGTGCCAACAGGTCCAAACTCAGGCTGCGGGCATAGCCCTCTGTGGCCAGCAGCGAGTTCCGTTTGGCCAGCACAAACGAGAACCCGGGCACCCCTTCGATACATTTGTTGGCGGATGAGACCAGATAATCGATCCCACATTCGACCAGATTCAGCGGGACCGCACCGAAACTACTCATGGCGTCCACAAAGTAGCGCCGGTCGAACTGCTTTATGATCGCTCCGATCTTCGCTACTGGATTGAGGATGCCGGTGGTCGTCTCGCAATGCACCACGGCCACATGAGTGATGTCCTCATCGGCTTCCAGCGCAGCGGTGACGTCTTGGAGATCGGGCTGGCGGTCCTCAGCGTAAGTCAACGTAACGGTATCGATCTTCAGCACCGAGGCGATGTTCACGATGCGCCGGCCATAGGCACCGTTGATGACCACCAACAGCTTGCCGTCCGGCGGTACCGTTGAAGAAATGACGGATTCAAGGCCAAAGGTGCCGCTGCCCTGCATCGGGATGGCGATGTAATCACCCTCGGCGACGCCGCCCACGTCAAGCAATTTGCGGCGAACTTCCTTGACCCGTTGAACAAACTCGAAATCCCAGGAGCCCACATCCCGCAGCATCGCTTGTTTCACCGTCTGGCTGGTGGTCAGCGGCCCCGGCGTAAACAGCACCTTGTCCTTCCATCCTGGAATCTGCAATTTTTCTCTATCTCCTGGCGTTCTCCGGCGTGAGCGGCTTGAGCGGTACTTGAGAGATTCTGGTAGTCACTGTGTCAATTCACCTCTTCAGCTAGCCGTTGGCTGCTTTGGGATCTCCTTTTTCGGATCCCTTGATGAATGGTTCTTCGACCACCTTGGCCGTCCTCTCGGTGCCGCGCGCATCGACACTGAACTCCGTTCCTAGATCGGCGTATTCGATGGGCACCATGGCGTAACCGATGTTTTTCTCCAAGCGCGGCGAGTAAATGGTGGAAGTGACCTGACCGATGCGTTGGCCGTCCTTGTGCACCGGCCAGTAATCTTCGTTCGAGCCTTCGATTCGATCACCGTAAATCTCCACCCCGACCAACTTGCGCTTCACGCCCTCGGCCTTGATCCGTCTGAGCGCCTCCTTACCGATGAAGTCGGCCTCTTGGTCTAGATCAACGGTCCAGCCGAACCCGACCTCGTACGGGTTACTCTCCAGGCGAAAGATGTCCCGACCGTAATCGCGGATGCCGGCCTCCACGCGACGAATGACTGAAGGACCGGCCGGTCTGATGTTATACGGTTTGCCGGCCTCCATCATCGTGTCCCACAACTTGAGGCCGTCACGGCTGCTGTTCTTCAAGAAAATCTCGTAGCCAAGTTCCTGGGTGTAGCCGGTGCGCGTCACCACCGTTTCCATGTCATCTAACGTGGTCTCGTAATGATAGTAGTAGGGCAGCTTGAGGACACGATCGCCAAAGAGATCCTGCATGACTTTCGGGGACTTTGGTCCCTGCACCTGCACCGGCGACACGTCCGGTTCACCGAGCTCCACGTCCCAGTCTGAGTTGTAGGCCAGACCCTTGGCCCACAGTAGCACATCGCTGTCGGACAGCGACAACCAGAAATGGTTCTCATCCAAGCGCAACAGCACCGGGTCGTTGATAATGGTGCCATTCTCATCAGTGATCATGACATACATACATTGACCGACTTCGCACTGGGTCAGGTCCCGCGGAGTGAGCATGTTGGTGAAAGCGAAGCCGTCGGGCCCCTTGATTTCCAGTTGCCGCTCCACGGCCACATCCCAAATCACCACGTCGTTGACCAGCGCCCAGTACTCCTCCTCGGTGTCGCCGTACCAACTGGGGATGTACATGTGGTTGTAGGCGCTGTACGCTTTGGCATCGTGGCGTTGGGTAGCTTCAAAGTAGGGCGATAGGCGAATGCGGGGATAGAAGTAAACGGTGGCGGGGCGGAAATCTTTGGTCATGATAGGCCTCCTTCTATTGAAGTGTCCTATAACTCTAATGGAGCCATTTCGGTAACGAATCGAAAGCGGTCGCCACGATACAGGTCCTTGCCATATTCAACAGGCTGATCGTCCTGGTCAAAGGCCAGACGCCGCTCCAACATGAGCGGCGCGCCCGGTTCAATACCCAGCCATTCGGCCTCGTATTCCGTGGCGATGACCGGCTCCAGGCTCTGCCGTGCCTGGCTGATGGAAACCCCATACTCCGTTTCCATGATTTCATACGCCGAGCGCTTCTCCAAATCGTGACTCTCAAATCCAGGAAAGCGATGGACCGGGATCATGAACCTTTCCAACATCACCGGCTCGTGATTGATGAATCGCAGCCGATGAATGGAGTAGACCGGTGACGAAACGGGCAATTTCAGATGGCGGGCGACAGAGGCCTCGACAGGCCGTTGTTCGAGCATGATCACCGTGGCGCCCGGTATGTACCCCCGGCGTTTCATCCCTTTGGTGAAGGGAACTAGCTGACCGGCCTCCCGCTCAATCTTGGGTTCGGCGACGTAGGTGCCATCCCCCTGCCGGCGGACCAGCAACCCTTGCGTCTCGAGCATGCCGAGTGCTCGCCGCAGGGTCATTCGATTGACGCCCAGCATCTCGCTCAATTCTCGCTCTGAAGGCAAACGATCGCCCGGCGCCAGCTCGCCCGACTCAATCCGATCGCGCAAACTGTCGGCAATTTGGACGTACATCGGTACAGCCGTGGTGAGACGGTCTATCAGTCGATCCATAGCGGTTCGGTATCCAAGATGGTATACGAATGGATTATTGGTATATACCAATCACAGAAGCATCATAACACACGTTGACTAAGTTTTCAACTAGTTTTTGAAGTCAACAAATACGTCGCTGTCTTCGACGACAACCTGATACGTCCGCGCTTTGATTCTAGGGTCAGCCAGCGCCTGACCGGTCTCGATATCGAACTCCCAGCCATGCCAGGCACAACGTAAAATGCGCCCTTCGCGGCCGTACACGTACTCGTAGTCCGCTGTAGGTAACGCTGTGCCGGTGAGCGGTCCCTGGCACAACGCTCCACCTGTGTGCGGACAGTAATTTAGAAGCGCGAAGAAACGCCCTTCCACATTAAAGATGCCGATACTACGCCCATTCACCTCGAGAATGAGGCGTTCACCGGGCGCGAGATCGGTCGCCTTGCAGACAAAGGATCGGGTGGGCCTCTTTCGTTTACCTCGTTTATCTTCTTGATCTTTCACTTTCATCAGTTATTTGCCGAGGGCAGACGATACACCTTCCGTGCGTTGGTGTCAAAGATGTCCTCTTTCCAATCCGATGGGAGTCGCAGCCGGGTCGGGTCGTCGAAATCCCAGTGCGGATAATCCGACGCAAACAACAGCGTGTGCTTTCCGTCTATGGCTTCCAGCACGGCCCACAGCTGCTCAACGTTTTGAGGTTGCTCAAGCGGCTGGGTGGATAAGCGGATGTGGTCGCGCGCGTACTCGCTGGGCAGCTTCTTCAGCCACGGGGTCTCCTTGCGTAATGCCTTGTAATCGGCATCCAGACGCCAGAGGATCCCTGGCAGCCAGGCGACGCCACACTCGATCAGCACAAAGGTAAGATCAGGCCATTTTTCAAACACGCCGTGCGCGATCAAGCTCGCCACATGGGCCATGCCCGTCTCGCACAACAGCGCATGGGTCTCCCAGAAGAACGTCGTCGGTCCGCATCCAATGGGATTGAAGTTGACGCCCCCTTGCCCGCCGAGGTGAGCACCGATGACCAGCTCCATTTCGGCCGCCGCCTCCCAGATCGGGTGATAGAACGGATCGCCGTACGGTCGCTGCGATCCACTGGAGATCAAGACCTGGACGACATCGGGATGGGAACCGACACGCCGGATCTCCGCAGCGGCCCCGGTCGGATCTTGTGGGGCCACGACGATCGAACCTTTGAGGCGAGGATCCCAGGTCAGCCAGGTATCGATCATCCAGTCGTTGTGGGCGCGCGCCAACGCGGAAGCATAATACGGGTTCCCCAACGTCGAGACTTCAATTGCCTCCTCGCTGGTCAGAATCGCATAATCGATGTCGTAACGGTCCAGCAGTTTTTCCCGCATGGCGTCGTAATCGGCGCCGGGGTGTCGGTCGTCGCTCACGTCAGTGCGCATAAAACCTTCGGGATGGAGCCACGGCCGGTGCGCATGCGGGAATGAGCCGTCCGGACCGGGCAATTCCCCGCGCTGCAGATAGTCGCGAAAGTTAGGATCCATGTACGGGAGCAACACTTCGGCCGACGGCCAGTCGTTGTGGACATCACAATCGATCATGTCTTCCTCCTTGATCCTATTTTATAGTATAGTTATTCTGTTGTTGTCCTTGTCAACCCAAAGACAGAGGGAGGTGTGCAATGAGCACATTGCCTAAGCAGGCAAACGTCGTGGTGATCGGTGCGGGCATCATGGGGAATTGTATGGTCTACCATCTTGCCAAGAAGGGCTGGAAAGAGATTGTGCTGTTAGATAAAGGACCGCTTCCCAACCCGGGCGGTTCCACGGGACATGCCTCGAACTTTATCTTCCCCATCGATCACTCCAAGTTGATGACCAAGCTCACACGGGACAGCATGGAGCAGTATAAAGCGTTAGGTGTTTATAGAGAGAGCGGAGGAGTGGAGCTGGCGCGCACCGAAACGCGCATGCAGGAACTCAAACGCCGGATCGCGTCAGCCAAATCCTGGGGAGAAGAGGCGGAGCTGATTACGCCCCGGGAGGTCAGAAAGCTATTACCGTTCGTCAACATCGAGCGGATTCTGGGTGCCATGTGGAGCCCCGACGTCAGTGTGGTCGATCCGCTGCAGGCCGGGACCCTGATGCGGGAAGCGGCCCAAGAGTTGGATGCCCTCAGCGTCCATGCCAATACTGAGGTCACAGGAATCGATGTGGAGAACGGCCGCGTACACGGGGTAAACACGGATCGAGGAGAGATACGCACCGAGACCGTGGTGATCGCATGCGGCGTATGGAGCCCCCGTATCGCGCGCATGGCGGGCGCGTTTATACCGCTGGTACCCGTCGTGCACCAGATGATCAGCGTTGGACCCATCGAGCAGTTTGCCGGTACAAAGTCGGAAATTGAGTACCCCATTATACGAGACATGAGTGTCTTGATGTACGAGCGTCAGAACGGGAGTGCTATGGAAATTGGCTCATATGCGCATCGGCCGATCCTACACGCCCCCGACGATATCCCCTCGATAGAGGAAGCAAAGCTCTCTCCCACCGAGCTTCCGTTTACGCAAGAAGATTTTGAAGAGCAGATGGAACATGCATTGCAGCTTCTGCCCGACCTCCTGGACGATGAGAATGTGGTCATCCAGCATGCTGTCAACGGGCTGATCTCGCTGGCTCCTGACGGCGCGCCGGTGCTTGGGGAGACGCCTGAGGTGCGCGGTTTGTGGTCGGCAGCCGCCATCTGGATCAAAGAGGCCGCCGGGTTCGGACGGCTGATCACTGAATGGATGACGGACGGCGCTCCAGAACTGGACCCCCATGAGGTGGACATCGCGCGCTTCTACGAGTACGCCCGGACCGAGACGTATATCAACGCGCGCGCCACCGAAGGATACAACAAAACATACGACGCTGTCCATCCTGCCGAACAATGGGAGTCTGCCCGCGATGTGCGGCTCAGCCCGTTCTACGCACGTGAGCAGGAACTCGGCGCGGTCTTCTTTGAAACCGCAGGCTGGGAACGGCCGCATTGGTATGAATCGAATCAGAAGTTGCTGGAAGAATACGGTGACCGGGTTCTCGACCGCCCCGCCGAGTGGGACGCGCGATGGTGGTCGCCCATCATCAATGCCGAGCACTTGGCCATGCGCGATCGGGTGGCCATGATCGATATCAGTGCGTTTGCAAAGTTCGATGTGTCCGGCCCCGGGGCGTTGGACTACCTGCAGCACATGGCGGTGGCAAACATGGACGTCCCCGTCGGGAAGGCGGTTTATACGCCCTTTCTGAATGAGCATGGCGGCATGGAGGCCGATTTGACCATCATGCGGCGTGGCGAGAACGATTTCCGTGTGATCACTGGGGGCGGCTTGGGAAATGTAGATAAGAAATGGTTTCAAGACCACCTTCCCGACGACGGTTCGGTGCAGCTCCACGATGTGACCTCAGCCTTGTGTACGGTCGGGGTTTGGGGGCCGTCTGCGCGTGATCTCGTGGGATCGGTCACGGACGACGACGTTTCCAATGAGGCCTTCCCTTTCGCAATCGCCAAGGACATCACCATTGGAGAGATAAGGGTGTGGGCGCTGCGCATCTCTTATGTGGGCGAGCTCGGCTGGGAACTCTATGCGCCCATGGAGCAGGGACAGCGCCTGTGGGATATCCTATGGGAAGCCGGTCAACCGTTCGGTGTGGTGCCCGCCGGCATCGGCGTGTACGGCACCACGGCACGCCTTGAGAAAGGATATCGCCTCTACGGGCACGAACTGGAGACGGAGTACAACCCCGTTGAGGCCGGCATTGCCCGTCCCAAGGTCAAACGCCAGGATTTTATCGGCAGGGACGCGTATTTACGGGCGCGAGACGAACAACCGGCCGCCCTGCTGTGCACGCTCACGGTGGACAATCACCGATCTGCCTCCGGCGAACCTCGCTATATGCTTGGTCATGAGCCGATCTTGAACCCGGACGGCGAGTCGATCGTGGATCGCAACGGCAGGCGATCGTATGTGACGAGTGCAGGTGCCGGACCTTCGGTGGGCAAGCACATCCTGCTCGGTTACCTCCCCCCTGAATACGCACAGGTCGGAACAAAGCTGTTTGTAGAGTACTTTGCAGAGCGGTATCCGGCCACCGTCGAGATCGTCGGAAGCACGCCCCTGTTCGATCCGGATAACGAAAGGATGAAACGCTAACACAAATGGGGTCAGGTGGCAACCATGAACATGCTCGTCTGTATCAAGCGGGTGCCGGACACCGGCGCAAAGATTGAGCTGACCGAAGATGAACAGGCAAT
This sequence comes from Bipolaricaulia bacterium, assembly GCA_046758705.1. Lineage (GTDB taxonomy): Bacteria > Bipolaricaulota > Bipolaricaulia > JBHIAT01 > JBHIAT01 > JBHIAT01. Next base: position 22,453 of record JBHIAT010000009.1, on the reverse strand, counting down.
CGAGACGCGCAACCTGGGGTTCACCATCAGCCCGCACGAAGAGTGCGCGGTGGAAGAAGCGGTCCAGCTGATCGGGGAGCATGGCGGCCGCTCAACCGTGCTAACCCTGGGCCCCGAGGAAGCGGTCGAGCAACTGCGCGACTCCATCGCCAGGGGCATGGATCGCGGGGTCCTTTTAGAGACGGACAGAAACGAGTGGGATCCGAGCGCGACCGCTCGGGCGATCGTCGAGGCGGTCCGCGCTCAGCAAGACGAAGGATCAGGTTTCAATCTCCTGCTTTTCGGCAATGAAGCGGCGGACACGGGCGACTATCAAGTAGGCGTCCGGGTGGCGGAAGCACTTGATCTGCCGTGCGTGACCGGGATCAAGGGGCTGGAGATCAGGGAGGGCACCGCGATCGCGAAGCGAGAGATCTCGGGCGGTTGGGAGATCTTCGAGGTCTCGCTTCCGGCGGTCTTTACCGTCAAGGAGGGAATCAATTTGCCCCGGCGCGCTTCGCTGCGCGGCATGATCACGGCCAAGAAGAAGCCGATCGATCGGATCAAGATCGAGCCGCAGCGGACCGGGAGCGGCTTTGAGCTTGAGAAGGTGAGGCTCAAGGAGCCGGAGGAACGGGGCGGCCAAGTGAAGATCCTCGGAGAAGGTCCACAGGCGGCGCCGAAGATCGTTGAGGTCCTCAGAGAGCTGGAGGTGCTTTGAACCATGCTGCTCGGGCTCATCGAACACGATCGAGGGACGCTGAACGAGGCGTCATTGGAGATGCTCACGTTCGCGCGCGGCTTGGCGAGCGAGCTGAATACCTCTCTCGAGGCCATCCTGATTGGTGAAGATGCACGCGTATTGGCCGAAGGGCTGAAGGTGTACGGCGTATCCACGGTCCACCTCGCCCGGCACGATCGCCTGGACGATTACGCGCCGGAGGCCTGGGCAAACAGCATCGTTCAGCTCATCGAAGTGGCGAACCCGCAAGCTGTAATGGCCGCAGGGACCGATCGGGGCAACGAGGTGTTGGCGCACGTCGCAGCTCGAACCGATCTTCCCATGGCCGCCAACTGCACGGAGGTCCAGCTGGACGACCCCTACCGGGTTACGCGGTTGCGCTGGGGTGGCAGCCTCTTGGAAGAGGCCGTCCTCAAAGGAGATCCGAAGCTGCTCACCGTCGCCCCGCATGCGGTCCCCGCCGAGGAGGCGCCCGCCGAAGGGAAACTTGCCGTTGAAGCGTTCATCCCTTCCCTAAAGGACAAGGATTTCCGTGTCAGGATCACGGACCGAGTCGAGTCAGTAGAGGAAGGGATCTCGCTGAGGGATTCCCGGGTCGTGATCGGCGGCGGGCGCGGCGTTGGTGGCCCCGAAGGATTTGAACTCCTGGAAGCGTTGGCCGATCTTTTGGGCGGAGCCGTAGGCGGCTCGCGCGTGGCCACCAACAACGGCTGGCGGCCTCACTCCGATCAGATCGGACAAACGGGCGTTCAGATCGCCCCCGATCTCTACATCGCCTGCGGGATCAGCGGAGCCATCCAGCACATGGTCGGCTGTAAGGGGGCGAAGCGGATCCTGGTGATTAACAAGGACCGGGAGGCGCCGTTCTTCTCGCGCGCCGACTACGCCGTCGTTGGTGATTTGCACGAGGTCGTCCCGGCGCTGATCGAAGAGATCAAGAAAGAGAAAGAGCGGGTTAACAGACCAGAAATTCAGGCAAGTGTCTAAGGAGGTTGCCATGACCAAAGCTGATAATGCACCCGAAATTCTGTTCTATACTCGGATTCGCAAGTCTCCTTACTTTTATGCCTCGCGACGCCATGGGGTCAAGGCTTACAGCGTCTACAACCACATGTATCATCCCAGATACTACGACGATCCCGTCAAGGAATACTGGAAGCTGCTCAACGATGTCACGCTCTGGGATGTGGGGGTGGAGCGGCAAGTCGAAATCACCGGCCCGGATGCCTTCACTTTCACCAACATGCTCACGCCGCGCGACCTAACCAACTGCCGGGTCGGGCAATGTATGTACGTGCTCATCACCGCCGAAGACGGCGGCATCATCAACGACCCGGTGTTGCTGCGGCTGGGCGAGAATCACTTCTGGTTGTCGGTGGCCGACAGCGACGTGCTGCTGTGGACCAAGGGCTTGGCCTACAATTCGGGCTTAACCGTGAACATTCAGGAGCCTGGCGTCGGACCGGTCCAGATCCAGGGGCCAAAGTCGAAGCAGGTCATGCAGGAGCTGTTTGGCGATCGTGTTCTGGATCTGTCTTACTATTTCATGTTCGAGGCCAAATTGGATGATATGGATGTCATCGTATCCCGCACCGGCTATACGGGGGAGGTGGGCTATGAAATCTACCTCCGTAACGCCAGCCGTGACGCTGTCAAGCTGTGGGATAGGGTGCTGGAGACCGGCCGACCTTACGATATCGCTGTCATCGGACCGTCACACATCCGTCGGATAGAGGGTGGCATCCTCGCTTACGGTGCCGACATGACGCTGGAGAATACCCCTTTTGAGATCGGGCTAGGTTGGATGGTGAAAGACCAAGAGGCCGACTTCATCGGGAAAGAGGCGCTCAAGCGGATCCAAGCGGAAGGAGTAAAGCAAAAGCTGGTCGGCGTGGAAATTCACGGCGATCCCCTAGGAGCGTACACCGATGGCTCGATGGAGGATTTCTGGCCGGTCTTCCGGGACGGCACAAACATAGGACGGGTGACCTCTGCCTGTTATTCGCCGCGATTGGAGAAGAACATCGGCTATGCCATGGTGTCCATCGAGCATACCGATCTCGGCACCGCACTGACGGTGGAGACGCCTGCTGGCGAAACCACGGCCACGGTGGTCAAAAAGCCGTTCATCGATCCGAAAAAGCAGATCCCCAAGTCGTGAGGGCACGAAGCGCAACGACCCCCATTCCCCGTGGTAGCTCACTACCAGCCTGGATCGATTGCTCGATTTGGAGGGTATTCTCTTTTTACCTAATTGACTCTGCTCAGCAAATCTGCTAACCATGTGATATAGCAATAGATCTGAACAAAATATTATGGAGGCTTATACCTACGTCTATACAAGTCCGATTCAAGAGATCGCCCAGGCCGATTTTCCCACCTATCCTGAACAGATCGACGCTGAGGTGCTCACCCATTACGAGTACCTGGAGTCCCAAGATCAGCCGATCGCGGGAGGACGTCTCAAGGTAGTGGTCTTCAATGCAATGCGCGGGACCCATCTCGATGCGATCATTGCGCGGATCCGGGAGATCCCTGAGCTGCGGCATCCAGACCTGCTGCTCGCCTCGGAGCTCGACATCGGGATGATCCGATCCGGAAACCGTCACGGTCCCCCGAGAGCTTGCCGACGCCCTGGGGTTGAACTATGCGTTCGGGGTCGAGTTCGTCGAGCTATCTTTGGGCGATGAACAGGAACAACGATTGCCGGGAGAAAACTCGGTTGGCCTCCATGGGAACACCGTCCTATCCCGCTTCCCGCTCGAAGAGATTCGTATCGTCCGTCTGCCTCGCCTCTACGATTGGTTTCACGACAGAGAGAAGCGTATCGGATCACGGATCGCAGTCGTTGCTCGGCTCAGCGGGACACCGTTGACGGTCGTCTCCGTCCATCTGGAAAACTTCACCACACCTAAGGGGCGCCGATTCCAGATAGAGCGGATACTGGAGGCGATCGAAGGCCCGGCGCTCATCGGCGGCGACTTCAACACGTTGGGTCGTGCCGACCCGGACTCGGCCTCTGATTCTGATAAGGTTCAGCAGAAGTTCGATCCACTCCACCCGGTTGCCGAGGAGCCACTGTTCGGACTTCTCCTGGAGTGGGGGTTCCGATATGAGAGGGCAAATCCGATACGGGTCCCGACCACCCCGAGAGGGGAGAAGATCGATTGGGCCTTCGTTCGCGACGTCGAGGTCGTGCCCGGCTCCCCGGTCGTGATCCCGGCGACCGCTGTCGACGATCCCAGCTGGCGAGTCAGCGATCATGACTTCCTGGGGTTGACGATCCTACTTCCTTAATGTGGATATTACCGCAAACATTCGTTTGACAGCAGATACTCGTCATGATACAATCCGAGTCAATACCGTATGGATATGTCTCAAGGTTTACCACTGGGTGCCTCCCGGTTCCCGATCTATCGGGGAAGTGTTTCAGAGTTTCTGAGGTTCTGCCGGGAGCGCGAGCTGACCTGGGTTGAGGTCAAAGCCGAGCCGTTGGACTCGTTCTTGAAGCTCTTGGGCTCTGACCTGGACGAAGCCCGAGCATTTGCACAGCAGCATGGCATCGGCCTGTCGTTCCATGCCCCTTACCGGCAAGTCAACCTGGCTGCACTGGACACCGACGAGCGTGCCGAGGCGGTCGACCGCACGCGACGCTGCCTGGAGATGGCTGAGCGCCTCGGTGCCATCCATGTAGCGATTCACACCGGCTGGGTGGGGTGGGATGAGACCGATCGACTGCAGGAGGCCCAGATCGTTTCCCGAGAGACGATCGAGTCACTAGCAGAGGAGTTCTCTGATCTGACCTTGTGTGTTGAGAACGGCGATCCCAGCTCTACTCGCCGCCAGGTCGCGATGACGATGGAGGAGTTAGACCCTTACTATACCGTGCATCACAACATCCGGTACACCTACGATGTCGGCCATCTGTTTTTGCTCAACCGACGGAGGCTGAGTTCGGCCGATCCGTTCACGGTTCACGAGCGAATCGGGTTGTGCCATGTCCACAACAACTCGGGACGAGTCGACGAACATCGACCGACCGATCGGGGCGCGATCGACTTCGGTGAGTTTCTTCGCAAGTACGTGAGGTATCGGTGTGCCTTCCCGTTAGTCATCGAAGTCAACAGTTTGGCAGATATCGACGCCACGGTTGAGCATCTGCGCTCCATCTACTTGCGATAGAAGTAGATGTTCGTCTGATCGCTGCCGACGACGTTGTACTGACCCGTCTCCAAGATGGTATGGACTGCCTCCCGGGGGGCGACCATCTCATGCTCGCCGATCACCGAACCGGGAGCGATCATCGATCCATGGCCGATCACACTGCCATTGCGGAGGTGAGAGCCCTCACCGATCGAGCAGACCGCGCCGATGATCGTCCCGTGGGCCCTCACCCCTCGGCCGATGTAGGTCTGGCCCATGATCGTCGAGTTGACGATCTCAGAGCCGGCTTCGATGACGCAGGTATCCCCGATCACGGAGTTCTCGATCACCGCATCCGGGCCGATAAGGGAGTGTTTACCGATCAGAGCCCGGCCCCGAAAGATAATGTTCCCGGCTTGGAGGCCCTTGGCGTTGCGTCGCTGGGTTGTCTCGTCCATGTGGATTCCGGGTGCGATCTCGGGCCCGAACTCGACGTTCTGGATCCGTCCCATCAGGATATCTTGGGTCGTCTCACGATATCGTTCCGGCGACCCGACGTCATTCCAATAAGGGCTCTTGTGGGCAGAGAGGTTCCATCCGTAGACGCGATCCGTCTCCTCGACCAGGAACGGGATCATGTGGTAGCCCATATCGAAGAAGCCGCTCTCGATCTGGGCTTGGATCCAAGGATCATCGAAGTAGTTGCAAAACTCTGGGGAGAGGACGTAGATCCCGGAGTTCGCCAGGTTGGACGGTGCCTTCTCCGGGGGAGGTTTCTCGACGAACGTCTCGATGCGCCCGTCCTCCGCCAGTTGGGCGACCCCAAATCCGGTGGTGTCCTCGACCTCCCACAGCGCGATCGTCAGCAGGGCATCCTGGCGATGATGGGTCTCGAGCAGCGAGTCCAGGTCGAGGTTGACGACGCTGTCCCCCATGACGACCAGGGTCTCTCGGGTGATGTTGTAGTACCTCATGACAATGCGGATCGCGTCGGCGTTTCCGACGTTCTCGTACGGTGGTGACATCATGAACTCCGCCTCCGGCTCGAGGTTCAACATCCGTGAGAATCCCTCTCCGTGCTCGAACGCCATCTTCAACTGGCTGCGGTTCATCGTCCCCTGGAGTGCCAGGATGAACTCACGGCAGCCCTGGCGGGCCAGTTCCTCAGCGATCAGGTAGATGATCGGCTTGTTCCCGATCCGGATCAGTGATTTGGACCGGTCGATCGTCAACGGGAACAGCCGGGTCCCCTGTCCACCAGCCGGCAGGATCACGGTGAGGTCTTTGATGGCGTCCATAGGAGTTCGGCCAAGGGGACTCGCCCCGGTCAGGGGGCGAGGGGAATTGGCCGCAAGCCCGTTAGGGCTTGTACCTACCTCCTGATATAATTGCGTGGCGGGATTGGGTGCCGGTATTCGGCCAGGCTCCCGCCAAACCTGTAGCGTGCCCTTCGAGGTGGCCATACAGGCTTAGTCTGCTAACATCGGCAGCCGTGACATTCAGTGGTTCTGCCGGAGTGGGCAGGACTAGGGCATCCAAACTTCGGACGACTGTAAGCTCAGTCCGCATCCTGCCGTCCTTGTAGCCCGTACCGCGTTTAGTTCGCATAGGAACTCCTCATAGTCAACGCTTGCGTTGCTACCACCATCGCAAGCCCACCTCCTTCAGGGGGCGGGTCGTTGACATCTGTACTGTACTTTATTATCTGATCCTATCGTCTGGGGAGAGGAATTTTCAAGCCGGTCCCCAGCCATCGGAATTGACAAATGTACTCGAGAATCTTTAAAATAGTTGAACCCATGGATATCGACGGTTGGCGAGCCCGGATAGACGAGCTGGATTTGGAGATCCTCCGGTTGCTCAACCGCCGGGCCGAGTGCGCCCGGAACATCGGTCGGCTGAAAGGGGAACGAGGGATGGAGGTCCACGCACCGGAGCGGGAGGCGGAGATCCTGAGCCGGGTCGTTGCGGAGAACCGTGGCCCGTTAAACGACGAGGTGGTGGTCCGAATCTTCAAGGTGGTGATCGAGGAGTCTCGTCGGATCGAGTCCGGGGAGGGATTGTGATGATCGTTGTGATGGAGCCTGACGCCACCGAGGAACAGATCCGCGAGGTAGAGGCCAAGTTGGTCGAGTGGGGGTTCAAGGTCCACCCCTCCGAGGGGGTCGATCGGACGATCTTGGGGGTCATCGGCGACACGCGCGGCGTCGACCCAAGGGATATCGAGGTGCTGAACGATGGCGTCCGCGAGGTCATCCGGGTGACCGAACCCTATAAACTGGCCAGCCGCGCCTTCAACCCGCCAGGGACGGTGATCGAGGTCAAAGATGTCAGGATCGGCGGGGTAGAGGTGGTGGTGATCGCCGGACCCTGCTCGGTCGAGAGCGAAGCACAGATCAGCCGTGTCGCTGCTACGGTCGCCGAGTCGGGGGCGGTGATCTTGCGCGGCGGGGCGTTTAAGCCCCGGACATCGCCCTACAGCTTCCAGGGGCTGGGAGAGACAGGCTTGAAGTTGATGCGGAGAGCTGCCGATGACAACGGACTGCTCATGGTCACCGAGGTGATGGAGGTCAACCAGATCGAGACCGTCGGCGCTTACGCTGACATCTTTCAGATCGGTGCCCGAAACATGCAGAACTTCAACCTGCTCAAAGCATTGGGAGAGATCGACAAGCCGGTGTTGCTCAAGCGTGGGATGTCGGCCACCATCCGGGAGTTCCTTGCCTCGGCGGAGTACATTATGGCCGAGGGCAACCACCGGATCATCCTCTGTGAACGCGGTATCCGCACCTTCGAAGACCACACCCGATTCACCCTGCCGCTGGCGACCGTCCCGACGGTGAAGAAGCTCAGCCATCTGCCAATCATCGTCGATCCGAGCCACGGTGTGGGGATCCGGGACAGGGTAGTCCCGATGGCCCGGGCGGCCATCGCCGCCGGCGCTGATGGTCTGATCGTTGAGGTCCACCACGATCCGGAGACGGCGCTGAGCGATGGGGCCCAGTCCCTCTACCCGTCGCAGTTCGCTGAGATGACGGAGGAGGTCGAGAAGATCAGCGCTGCCATCGGTCGGGGGCTCTACCGTCGTGCCTCTCCATCGCCAACATGATGCCAACGAAGGTCACGATCGTCGGGGTGGGACTGATCGGCGGTTCCCTGGGGCTGGCTGTCAAGCGGTTCCATCCGGAGTGCGAAGTCGTCGGGGTCGATCGGGATCCGGCCATCATCGATGAGGCGTGCCAGATCGGGGCGATCGACCGAGGGACGATCGAACTCCGCGACGGGGTCCGGGACGCTGACTATATCTTCCTGGCTACCCCGATCGACGCAATCCTCGCACTCTTGAGACAGCTCCCCCGGTGGATCGAAGCCGAAACGCAGACTCTCATCTCGGATGTCGGCTCGACCAAGGCCCGGATCTGTGCGGTCGCGCGCCGACACCTCCCATCCCAGTTCGTTGGTGGACATCCGATGACCGGCTCGGAGGTTCAAGGGCTGAGCGGGGCCGACCCGTTTATGTTCGAGAACGCTGTCTACGTGCTGACACCGTCCGCCGGGGAGCCGGATGAGCGGCTGGAGACACTCGCTGCCTTCCTGGCCCGGCTCGGTGCCCAGGTGACCTACATGGACCCCGAGTTCCACGACCGAGTCGTCGCTTACGTCAGTCACCTGCCCCAACTGCTCGCCGTCTCCCTGGTCAACTTGGTCGGGAATCAGAAGCAAGACCAGAAACAGTATCGGGAGCTCGCCGCGGGTGGGTTTAAAGATCTGACCCGGATCGCCTCCTCCCCATACGCGATTTGGGAAGACATCCTGAAGAGCAATCACGAGGCGGTCGGCCGAGCGATCGACGACCTCATCGGTTACCTGATCGAACTCAAAGGGGCACTCAAAGCGCCCCAGAGGGCCTTGAGGGATCTACAGGAGCGGTTCGAATGCGCCCTAGCGTTCCGGGGTGAGATCCCCGAACGATCCAAGGGAATCATCCGACCGCTCCACCGGGTCGCGGTGACCGCACCCGATCGTCCCGGCAGCCTCGCCAAGATCACCACCGCCCTCTATGAGGCCGGAATGAACATCAAGGATATCGAACTGCTGAAGGTCCGGGAGAACGTCGGCGGGACATTTCATCTCCACCTGGAGTCCCGAGATGAGGCCGAGCGTGCCGTCCGGATTCTGAACGGATGCAGGTTTGAGAGCCGTATGATCAGTTGATCGAGCCTGGCCAGAGCGGTGATCCCCATGGATGCGCATATCAGACCGATCGGCGGATTGAGAGGTGAGGCAAGCGTTCCCGGCGATAAATCGATCTCCCACCGGGCACTGCTGCTTGGTGCCGTGGCCCGAGACCAGACAAACATCACCGGGCTGGCATCGGGAGGAGATCTCCGTAGCACTGCCGAGTGCGTCAGCGCGTTAGGCGTGACCGTAGAGACGGCCGGTGACGTAACCCGCATTGCTGGCTGCAGTCTGAGAGGCCTGAAACAGCCCGACCGAGAACTCGATGCCGGGAACTCGGGAACAACGATCCGCCTGATCGCCGGGCTCCTGGCCGGTCAGCGGTTTACGACGACGATCACCGGTGACGAACAACTGAGGCGGCGGCCGATGGACCGGATCATCGAGCCGCTCGAGGCGATGGGCGCAGAGGTCCACGGGGTGGACGATCGGTTTGCTCCGCTGATCATCTCGGGCGGCCACCTGCGGGCGACCACCTATCGGCCCCGGATCGCCAGCGCTCAGGTCAAGTCTTGCGTGTTGCTCGCCGGACTCTATGCTGCTGGGAGGACGACGGTCGTCGAGCCGGCGATCTCCCGGGATCATACCGAGCGGATGCTCCGCTATCTGGGTGTCGAGGTGGAGGAGCGTCGCAGCCCGGGACGCGGCAACCAGGTCACCCTTACCAGAGGAGCACAACCGGTCGCCCGGCCGATCTCGATCCCTGGCGATCTCTCCTCGGCTGCGTTCCTGATCACCGCAGCACTGATCACCCAGAACTCGGCGCTGACGTTGCCCGGGGTTGGAGTCAACGAAACCCGCACTGGGCTCCTCGACGTGCTTGGGGAAATGGGCGCTGAGGTCTCAATCAGAAACCGACGGGCGCATAATCTGGAGCCGCGGGCTGACCTGGTTGTCAGATCGTCGGAGCTTCGCGGGATCGAGATTGGCGGGGAACTGATCCCGAGGCTCATCGATGAGATCCCGCTCCTGGCCGTCGCTGCCGCGTGTGCACACGGCAAGACGACGGTCCGTGACGCCGGTGAGCTGCGGGTCAAGGAAACGGACCGAATTCGAGCGATGGTCGAGGGATTGCGGCGCATGGGCGCGCGAGTCGAGGAGCGGGAGGACGGGATGGTCATCGAGGGAGGCCGGCCACTGCACGGAACGACGGTCAGCAGTTTCGCAGACCATCGGATCGCGATGGCGTTCGCCGTCGCTGGCCTCGCCACCGATGGGGAGACCACCGTCCGGGATGCCGAGTGGGTCGACATCTCATTTCCGGGGTTCTTCGACCTTCTGGAGTCGCTGACCCAGTGATGGCCGGCTGTTGATTGCCATAAGAGCAAGCTGTATAGTAAAGGAGAAGGGGACAGGCTGTTATGCCATTGCGTTACCTGACCGCTGGGGAATCACATGGGCGGGCGCTTGTCGGTATCCTGGAGGGGATGCCCGCCGGGCTCAAGATTGATGTCGCGGCGATCAATCACCAATTGAGGCGTCGTCAAGGGGGATATGGGCGCGGCGGCCGGATGAGGATCGAACAGGATGAGGTCGAGATTCTCTCCGGACTTCGGTTCGGAAAGATGTTGGGAAGTCCGATCGCTCTGCTTGTGTGGAACCGGGATTGGGAGAACTGGAGCGAGCAGATGGACCCGTTCGAAGCGCCCCGTAACCCCAAGCCGGTGACCGTCGCACGCCCCGGCCACGCCGACCTCGCCGGTAGCCTCAAGTATCGACATAGGGACATCCGAAATGTGCTGGAGCGCTCGAGCGCTCGGGAGACGACGATGCGGGTGGCGATCGCCTCGGTCGCCCGGCAATTTATCCAAGCATTGGGGGTCGCAATCGGCAGTCATGTGGTTCAGCTACGGGATGTGATCGCCTCGACGTTCAACGAACTCGATGATGACACCCGTGATATCGATTCGTTCAACGAGCGAGCCGATCGCTCTCCGGTCCGCTGCCTCGACCCAAACGCCGAGACGGAGATGATTGCTCGGATCGATCGGGCGAAGCGGGAGGGAAACTCGGTCGGTGGTGTCTTCGAGGTGATCGCAACCGGCGTGCCGATCGGCCTGGGGAGTCATGTCCATTGGGATCGAAAGCTCGAAGGCCGGATCACCCAGGCGATGATGACCATCCCGGCGATGAAGGCGGTCGAGATCGGCATCGGCAGGGAGGCGGCCGCCCTGTGGGGCGCGGAGGTTCACGACGAGATCTACTACGATGAGAAGCACGGCTTCCACCGCAACACGAACAACGCCGGTGGGATCGAAGGCGGGATGACCAGCGGAGCACCGGTGCTCGTCCGGGTGGCGATGAAGCCACTCTCTACGTTAATGCGGCCACTCATCTCGGTTGACCTGCTCACCAAACAGCCGGTCAAAGCCCACCGGGAGCGCTCTGACGTCTGCGCCGTCCCGGCCGCCTCGGTGATCGGCGAGGCGATCCTGGCGTTGGTGCTCGCTGATGCTTTCCTGGAGAAGTTTGGCGGTGACTCAATCGCAGAGGTCGCCGATCGGGTGGAGGCCTGGAACACAGAGGTTGATGAGTTATGACAAGTACGAAGAGACTGTACCGTTCCCGGGATGATCGTATGATCGCCGGCGTGGCCAGCGGGCTCGCCGAGTACTGCGAAATAGACCCGGTGCTCGTCCGGGTCGCGTTCGTGGTTCTGTGTTTCGCCTGGTTCATCGGGGCGTTGATCTACGCTGTGCTATGGATCCTCGTCCCCGAAGCGCCTCGACGGATCCAGATCCAACCGGACGATCAGGGTCAGGGGACCGAAAATCCTGAGCCGGTTGAGGCGGGCGAAGGCCATGCAGAAGCAGAAAGCGCGGAATCGAGCTCGAGGGAGGTAACGGTGATGAGTGAAGCCGGTTCTGAGGGTTCTGAGGCACGCCCCCGGGAGTCGCGGTTCTTCGCTGGAGCCATTTTGATCGCTGTCGGGATCATATTCCTGGTCCAGAACTTCTTTCCTGATCGGTTGAGGTTCGATCGGCTGTGGCCGGTGCTGCTGATCGCCATTGGGGTCTTGCTGATCGCCAAAACGATCCGGCGGGGAGAGGCAGAATGAGCGTGGTTCGCACCATCTTCGGTTCGCTGATCGCCGCTGTCGGAATCATCCTGCTGCTGAATCAGTTCGGTTACCTGCCCTGGTACTTGTGGGGGGATCTCGTCCGACTGTGGCCGGCGTTGCTGATCGCCATTGGGATCTCGCTGTTGTTGCACCCGTTCACCCAGATCGGGCCTATCCTGGCTCCGATCATCATCCTGGCGATCGCCATCGGTGCCGTCGTCGTCTACGACCTCCGCTACGAGCCGCTCCCTGGAGAGATCAAGCTGATGGAGTTGAGCCAGCCCGTAGCGGGGATCGACCGGGCCGAGATCACCGTCGATTTCCATGATGGCTCGCTCGAGATCGCTGGAGGCGGTGAGGGGATGGTCGAGGGCACGGTCCACTATCACCCGGATCTGTTCGATCTGGACCCAAGATATCGGATCGAGAATGGGATCGGTCGGCTGGAGGTGATCCAAACAGGGAGGGCCCGCGGCCGGTTATCCAGGCGTGGATACCGAAATGACTGGAATCTCAGATTCCACGACGGTCTGCCGTTGAGCCTCGCACTCAGGTGTGACGTCGCCAGGGCGAGGTTAGACCTGACAACGCTCGATGTGGAGCGGTTGGAGATCGATGCCAACGTGAGCGATATCGAGATCAACTTCGGCATTCACTCTGGGATCGTTGATATCGATCTGGATGTAAGCCGACTCACGATGAAGATCCCGCGTGAACTGGGCGTCCGAGTCCGTGTCGACACGGACTTGAGCCTCAAACGATTCGAGGGACTAACACAGGCGGAGCCTGGCCTCTACCTCTCCGAAAACTTTGAGAGCATGACCGAGCGGCTCGAGATCCACCTCAACGGCGACCTATCACAGATCGACGTGGTGATTGTCGATGCGGTACGTGTTTGATCGGTGATCGCCCACTCTCTATAATGATCTGAGCTGAGAGGCATACTCAGAGACAGACCCAAGCCATAAGGATAGATGATAGACAATCATGTTTATCCCCTTCCGGGATGAGAACCCGTCGCTGACGACGCCATATGTGACCCGGACGCTGATCGCCGTCAACGTGATCGCCTTCCTGTTGGAACTCACCTTCGGCGAGCGAGAGGCGGTCGTGGAGCTCGGAGCGATTCCGTGGGAGATCGCCCATTTTCAAAACCTTCGCGGGTCCGAGGCAGTTCCTCCCTACATCACCTTGATCACCTCGATGTTCCTTCACGGAGGCTGGCTCCACCTGCTTAGCAATATGCTGTATCTGTGGATCTTCGGGGACAATATCGAGGATCGGATGGGCCACGGACGGTTTTTGCTGTTTTACCTGCTTGCCGGTGTGGTGGCTGCTCTGTCTCATATCGGCTTCAATACGCGTTCCGTATCCACCTTCGTGCCAATGGTCGGTGCCAGCGGGGCGATCGCTGGCGTCCTCGGTGCCTACCTTCGGCTCTTCCCCCGCGCCCGGGTCAGGACGCTTATCTGGTGGTTTATCTTCGTGCGGGTGATTGCCCTGCCGGCGAGCTTCGTGCTCGGGTTCTGGATCTTCCTCCAGGTGTTCTACGGTCTCAACTCAGTCAGCGCCGGGGTCGCGGGCGGGGTGGCGTGGTTGGCCCACATCGGCGGATTTGCGGTGGGCATGCTGCTCGTCCGGTGGTTCGAACGGAAGGATCAGGTCGAGATCGTATAAGGCATGTAGAGAAGGAGGATAGAGCCCCTCGGATCGGGATTGACAAATCGACGTATCTTGTGCTAATCTGTTCCCAAGAAGGAGGCAAAAACATGAATAGCAAAAGGGTGAAGCGGAAGATTACTGTAGTGGTCGCGATCCTATTGGTTGGTGTGGTGTTGGCCGGATGCGCGCGTAGACCCGTCGTTGATCGCACTAGAGACAGGGAGACCCGTCGGTTCTGGGAATTCACCGGGCTTGCTCCAGGGGATGAGACCACCTACCCGGGGGATTCCCCGGCGTTGAGACAGATTAAGTCGTGTGAGGTGGCCAAGGTGGAGGCGTACGCCAAGACCGCCGAGGAGATCGCCGGCTTCCAGATCGAGGGGGGCACAACCGTGCGAAACTTCGTCCTGGAGAACCGTGAGGTCGAAACACAGCTCAGCGCGTTCATCCGTGGATTGACGCCGGTCAAGACCGATTATAACAGGATCGATGAGGTTTGCTCGGTAACGGTGCGGGTGAACAAGCGGGATATCGAGCGAGAGCTGAGAAGAGCGGTCATCACACCGGCGCCATTTGCAGAGGAAGAGGAGATTTGATGGGTTCGCGCATAGCCGTCGGTATCGGGGGGTGGTTCACCTTCTTGCTGGTATTGGTCGCAGCGTTCCATCCGGCCGTTGCCCAACAGCAGGAGCTCGTCATCGCGATCGTCGACTTCGAGAACACCAGCGGCCGCGCCGAGTTCGACCAGCTGGAGCGCACGATCCCCGAGTCGATGCTCACGCGCTTCGCCCAGGCGGAGCGCGTGCGGGTGGTCGAGCGCGCCCGACTTGAGGCAGCGATCGAGGAGATGCGGCTCGGCCTGGGCGGTATTGTGGACACCCGGACCGCGTCGGAGATCGGTCGGGCCGTCGGGGCGACCGCGATCATTATTGGCAGCTTCTCGATTATCGGTGACCAGATCCGGATCAACGCCCGGCTGATCGACGTGGAGACCGGCGAGGTGATCACCGGCGAAGTGGTCCAGGGGGGGGTCCGCGGCGCCCAGATCTTTGAGCTGACCGATGAGCTGTCGGCGCGCATGCTGGCCAAGCTCACCGGGGAGCGGGCCGAGCCAGAGCGGCGCGAGCCACCGCCGATCTCGACCCCGCCACCGACCCCGATCCCGACCCCAACTCCAACCCCGAGACCTCCCAGACCACCTGCGAGGCGACCAGGCCGTCTTGCAGTGGGGGTGTTGATCTCCCGCGTTTCCTCCCCCGCCTTGTTGGTCCCTGTGCCCTTTTCTGGAGCCCTAGGTGAGATTAGGGTGCATCCCATAGGCCTGCGGGGCAGGGTTGCAACTGATCCAGCCGGGGAGATTGCGCTTGACGGAACGCTCTTCCTCTACCTGGGGCGGCCACGAATATTCCAACAGTATCTGGGTGGTGGAGTGGGGGTCTTTGTGGATGTCTTCGGGTTCAGTTTCAACTCATTCCACGGGGTAGGCGGTGCTCAGTTGAATTTAGGAAGGATCTCCGTCTTCGCTCAAGCCAAGCTTTGGAGCATTATCGGTCTAGGAACCTTTTTGGAGGGCGAGGGTGGGGTGCTGTTCTCGTTTTGATCGGTCATAGCGGGGTTGCATCAACCCTTTGAACCGTTTGAGTCACCGCTTCAGTTTAGGTTGGTTCACGACGCCATTTGAAAAGGAGATTTGATGAGTTTGCGCATGGCTGCCGGGATCGGGGTGGGATGGTTCACCGTCGTGCTGGTATCGGTCGCAGCGTTCCACCCGGCCGTTGCCCAACAGCAGGAGCTCGTCATCGCGATCGTCGACTTCGAGAACACCAGCGGCCGCGCCGAGTTCGACCAGCTGGAGCGCACAATCCCCGAGTCGATGCTCACGTTCTTTGCCCGGGAGGAGCGGGTGCGGATCGTCGAGCGCGCCCGGCTCCAGGTGGCGATCGAGGAGATCCAGCTCGGCCTGGGCGGTATTGTGGACACCCGGACTGCCTCGGAGATCGGTCGGGCCGTCGGGGCGACCGCGATCATCATCGGCAGCTTCTCGGTCATCGGTGACCAGATTCGAATCAACGCCCGGCTGATCGACGTGGAGACCGGCGAGGTGATCACCGGCGAGCAGGTCCAAGGGGGGATCCGTGGCGCTCAGATCTTCGAGCTGACTGACGAGCTGTCGGCGCGCGTGCTGGCTAAGCTCACCGGGGAGCGGGTGGAGCCGGAGAGGCTCGAGCCGCCACTGCCACCGGAGAGGCTCGAGCCACCACCACCGCCCCCGATCCCGCCGCTCGACGCGTTTCAGGGGCGCCGGGACGGACGAGTCGCCGGTGCAAGAGACGCGTCCCTATCGTATATCCCTGGAGGCATGTTTTTCGGGCCGCTTGCCGTCGCTCACGCGTTGCTCACCCCCGTCAGAGTTCCAGCGGCACGGATGCGTCAGATCGCAGAGACCCCGTTTGTCTACGGGTCAGCGTTCCTTGAGGCCTATCGGGCGACGAAGCGCCAGCGAAGGGCAATCTACGCGATAGTGGGTCTACCGTTCTTTTTTTCTGCTGGACCTGGATGCTGCTTCTGATAAGGCTTACATCAACTCTTTGAACCGTTTGAGTCGCTGCTTCAGTGTAGGCTGCTTCAGTTTTTTGAGCGCGCCTGCCTCAATCTGACGCACCCGCTCTCGGCTGATGTTCAGGACGGCCCCGATCTGCTTCAAGGTCCGGGAATGGTCGTCCTTGAGCCCATAGCGCAGCTGTAGGACCTCCCGTTCCCGATCGCTTAGCACGTCGACGAGGGCGTTGTTGAGCTCCTCACGGAGCAGCTCCTTGAGCGCCTCCTTCATCGGGGACGGCGTCTTTTCGTCCTCGATGAGCTTGATGAACATGTCCCCCTCATCGTCCTGGCCGTGGACCGAACTCTCTAAGGAGACGGTATACCGGGGGATCTCCTTGGCCCTCTCGATCTCTTCGAGCAGGATCCCCAACCGCTCGGACAGCTCTTCGGGGCTGGGGGGCCGACCGTACTCCTTGATGTATTGCTCCTCGGCCCGGTGCACCTTTCTCAGCGTGTTGATCGTCCGAACCGGGATCCGGATCGTGCTCGCCTGCTTGGTGATCGCTCGGGTCACGGCATGCTGAATCCAGCGGGTTGCATACGTTCTGAATCGGTAGCCCCTGCGGTAGTCGAACCGTTCGACGGCCTTCATCAAACCGATGTTGCCCTCCTGGATGAGATCCAAGAATGACAGCCCCTGACCGTTGTAACCCTTGGCGATGCTGATCACCAACCTCAGGTTGGCCAGGATGAATCGCTGCTTGGCCAGCTCGTCGCCCGCCTCGATCCGTTTGGCCAGCTCCACCTCCTCTTCTCGGGAGAGCAGGGGGACCCGCCCGATCTCCTTGAAGTAGAGCTGAACGAGATCCTGCTTGCGAGACGACCTGTTATGGTTTGTGTGACTAACCATCAGTGCGCTCCTTGGGGCTAGCGTTAACGCCTCTCCCTCATGTCCATGTCCTTCAGCATGCTCTGCGATCCACACTATCGCGATCCTACCCCTCTCATTCTACCCGTAAAGATCTCTGCAAATGCCCCGTCTCTGACATCGGTCGCCTCCGGAGTCAGCACTCAGCGATCAGCCGTCAGCCGTCAGGAATCAGGAAGATGCTAATCAGTTTTTGGCCTTAAGCTGATAGCTGAAAGCTGACGGCTGAATGCTTACATCTTGGACATCACTCTTCCGGTGCGGTATAATGGGCCGTCGATACGGGCACTGATGTCAGGTCCATAGGAGGAGTCATAGGGCCATGTCCGATTCCGATCTCGATGCGGTGAAGCTCGTCATCTTCGAGAAGATCAGCACCCTGATGGAGAGACCACTATCGTCAGATCAGATCCTCCAGGAGGCCATGTGGTTGATTGACGAGTTGCTTCAGGCGGATGCTGGCTCCATCCTCGTCCTGGATGGGGATGAACTCATCTTCAAGGTGGTCGTTGGGGAGAAGGAAGAGGAGTTGGTGGGCCGGCGGATGCCCGATGATGTGGGGATCGCCGGTTGGGTCGTCCAACATGAAGAGCCGCTGTTGGTCTCAAATCCCAGGGACGATCCACGGTTCTACGAGGAGATCGACAAACAACTGGACTACTACACGGAGACCCTGCTGTGCGTCCCGATCCGATCCAAAGCCCGGACGGTCGGAGCGATTGAGCTATTGAACAAGCGCGGTGGGAGGCGGTTCACCGCCGGGGACCTGGAGATCCTGTCGACCCTCGCTGGCCAGGTGGCCGTGCTGTTGGAGAACGCCTGGCTCGCTGAGGAACGGGAGGCCAAGATCGAAGAACTCCAGAAGCTGATCGAGGTGACCGAGGAGATCAACTCAACTCAGGCCCTGGATGTCGTTTTGGAACGGATTGTCGCCAACATCACCACCGTTATGCGGGCGGAGGCGGGCTCGATCCTGCTGATCGATGCGGACGGTGACGAGCTCTACTTCAAGGTGGCGACCGGTGAGCGGGGGGAGCAGGTCAAGGAGATCCGCGTCCCCATCGAGGGCAGCATCGCTGGCTGGGTGGCCACTTATGACCAGCCGTTGCTCGTCCCCGACGTCTCCGTCGACGACCGTCATTACGAGGAAGCGGACCATTTGACCGGCTTCAAGACGAGGTCGATCCTCTGTGCTCCGTTGGAGATTCGTGGCGAAACGATCGGGGTGGTCGAAGCGGTCAACCGGGTCGGCCACCCGCGGGCCACGTTCCAGGAGCGCGACTTGGAGTTGCTCAAGGCGTTCGCCAACCAAGCGGCTCTCGCCATCGAGGGATCCAGACTCTATACCAATCTGGAGGCATTCGCCATTAACTTCATCGAGGCGTTCGTGGCGGCGCTCGATCGGCGGAACGGTCACCCGGAGACCCACTCTCTCCAGGTCGCCCGGTACGCCGTCCGGATCGGAGAGCGGCTGGGACTCGATGGGGAAGCGCTCCAGGTGCTGAGGTTCACCGCACTCCTCCACGATATCGGGAAGATCGGGATCCGGGAGCAGGCTCTGCTCGGGGACGAAACGCCGGCCCGGAAGACAGAGCGCACCGAGGTGCATGCCCGATTCGGAGCAAAGATCCTGGAACGGATCGAGGGGTTGCGCTACGACCTGGTGATCCCGGCGGTCCGGTATCAGGATGAACATTACGACGGGAGCGGTCCGGAACGGCTGGCCGGGGAGGAGATTCCAAGCTTCAGTCGGATCATCGCTGTCGCCGACCGCTTCGTGGAGCGGCGCGAGGCGATCGGTGCTCAGCGAGCCGTTGAGGAGCTGGAAGCCAACGCCGGGAAACAGTTCGACTCGGAAGTCGTCTCGACCCTGGCGACGGTCATTCAAGACGAACGGTCCGAGTACTAGCGTGCGATATGTGTTGCCGATTCCCTGTCAGAAACGCGGACTTTTGAACGACTCTAAGAGGTAGTGGACGATGGAATCGTTCCTGGAGGATATAGAGAACCATGGATGGACTGAGGAACGCCGTCGAGAATTTGTCGAGCGATACGATCGAGAGATCGGTAACTATATTATTTATCTGCTGGCGAGATACCGTTTCCTCGAGAGCGGTGCCGATCTGGTCAGACTCCGCAACCATGTCGAAGGCCGTCTCCGCGGTCGGCGCGTGAAGGAGGGTTCCATCATCGACCTAATCTCAGAGGCTTACGTCAGGACATACGATGAGATCTTCAACGGAAACTTGGTGGGCAACTACCTGAGACGATACCGAGGGGATGAAGGCGGATCGGGTTTCATCAAATACCTTAAGGGAACCGTCCGCAACAAGCTCCTGGATATCATCAGTAAGGGGAGGAGATCGGAGCGGGAGATCCTGGACGGGATCGTTAACAGCGTTAAGCAGACCACGGTCAAACGATATATCGGGGAGGCCAAAGCCCGATTCTGGAAGACGGTTCGTGACCGACTGCTCTCCCTGCCCGCCGGCGAACAGGCACTCCGGGATGATGTGGAACGTCATATCGACTCGATCACCGATTACTTCTTCGAGCAGTTCATCCCGGCCCGGTATCCGGCGATCCGGGATCGGTTGGAACGCAGCGATCCCGCCCTGAAGCTGCTGCTTGACACGTTCTACAACGAGCACTACCGGGAACGGGGCCTCGGTAAGACAATCCTGGACTACCGCGGGTCCGTCCCGAAAGGAAGTTACGGCAGGTTAATCGAAAGATCCCAGGAAGACAACGAAGGGCTTTCCGGCGAGAAGTGGCTGGATATGATAGGAAGCGAGCCGGATGAGGATTGGGTTCGGGAGATCCGCCTGGAATTTTGGGATCAACTGATCCGCTGCATGATTCCCAGTCTGGAAGAGACCCTATACTTGCGTCGGCTCCTGTCCCAGCTCCAGAGCGAGGCCCAGATCCGGGACACGAAGATGTGCTTGGCCTGTGTGTTGATGAAACAGGACGGGACGGAGGCGATCCGGGAGGATCTGAGGATCTTCCTGGTCTACTATCTGAGCAACTACGGGACGAGCGCAGCGGTCCCCCGTGGAGAGCCGATCGAAGCGCTCAACCTCGACGGGCTGACTCTGGAACGGATCCGGGGCAGACGGTTCTCCTGGGGCGACCTGTTCCAGATCTTTGGCAAGGAGTGCAATCCGTTCCGGGTCAAAAAGCAATTGGAAAGCGTTCTGGCGGGGCTTTAATCGAGGGAGAATGCGAGATATGAATCTGTTCAAACAGGTGTTCCAAGGAGAGCTGGAACCGATCACGCATGACGTCCATCCGTCGTTCACCTTACTGCTCGAGCTGGCCGCCGATGTGCTGGAACCGCCCGCATCCAGTAAGATCTCAGCTCACCTGGCCACCTGTAAGCGATGCCGGAATGAGCTCGTTGAGATCCGGGAAGAGTTCAGGAGGATGCAGGCGGGTTTTGCGAAGCTGCTTCCTGACCCCCTGAGGCAACCGACAGTCGCAGGCGTAGGGGAGTACCGGGGGCTGCGGGGGATCATCCTGCGCACCGGTGTCATCCTGGAGGAGGAGCTGAGCCGGGGGTTGAGACTGCGAATGGTCAGGAACGGGAGCAAATCCCTGGGAGAGGTTCTGCTCAGCAAGGAGTTTGCCCGGATCAGCCTGGATAGAGCCCTGCCGCTACGTGCCGTCCCCACCGTGTGATCCGGTCTGGATCAGTGAAAAGCACGAACAGATCGTGGATTCTGGTTCATGCAAAACTTGTGTATAATTGAATTAGGAATTGGTCCATGATCGATAAACGCCTGAGAGCTGACCCCAGACACCCGATCTCATTAGTAGTTGGCTTAGCAGCACTGGCGGGGATAATCGTGCTGGCGGTCATCCCGGGGGGTGCCCAACAGTTCTCCAATGTCGCCCCGATCTTCGAGATCGGTCTGGGAGCCCGGTCGCTGGCGATGGGCGGGGCGTTCGTCGGCCTGGCGGATGACGAAACCACGCTCCTCTACAACCCTGCTGGTCTGGCGTTCCTGGAGGAGCGAGGCCTCGCTTCTCTCTACAGCAACCAATTCGGAGCGATTGACTACGGTGCCCTCGGCTACGCCCAGAAGCGGTTCGGCGTCGCGGTGTTGACACTCAGCTCCACGGGGATCCCACAGCGGGATGGCACCGGCACGAAGACCGGGAACATCGACTACACCAGCTTCGGCGGAGTCGGCGCGCTCGGCATCCCTGTGCCGTTGAGGCTCCCCTTCGTCCGCATCTCCGTCGGTGGCCAACTGCGGTACTATCAGAACAACCTGCCGGGGTCCAGTGGCTCGGGGTTGCTGATCAGTCTGGGGGGGTTAGTCGACCCGGGGCAGTTTCAATTGGGGCGGTTGCGGCTGGGGGTGACCATCGATGCCTTCGGGGCGATCAATTACGGCTCCCGCAGCGAGCCGTTGATCCCGAGATGGCGGGTCGGCGCCTCGTTCGAACCGGCGACCGTCGATGTGGTCTTCGCCGTTGACTACGAGCAGGACGGGAGCGACGGGACGATCCATCTCGGCGGTGAGTTCCGGGTTCAGATGTTCGCTGTGCGGCTCGGCATTTACGGAAACGCTGCGGCCGGGATCTCGGTGACCGCCGGCGGTGGCGTTCGATTCAGGATGTTCCAGCTGGACTACGCCTATCTCGCCCACCCACAGCTCCCCGACGCCCAACGGCTGTCGCTCGGTCTGCGGTTTTAAGCTCTTTGGGAAGGTGCTCTGGTACGTGAGGTGAGGGAGGGAAGGAGGATCGTATGCGGTTCCGACGACGGGCGATGGTTGTCCTGACCGTCCTGATCTCAATGGGTCTGTTCCTGCTCATCCAGGAGATCGGTGCCCCCGGCGCTGGGGATGTCTCGCGGGAGAGGAGCGGTCCCATCCGTTCCGCTTCCCGGCCGACTATCCTTCCCAAAGCGCCTCCGGACCTCTCCACCAAGACGATCCTGTTCGACGGCGTCCACGGCTGGCCGGGGTCGAATATGATAGGCTTCTTCACCAAACTTAAGACGACGCTCATAGTTGATTCGAGGGCCACTATCATCGAACTCTCCAGTCCACCGGTCACCGCCGCCGACCTGGCAGGCGTCGACATCTACATGGTCACCGAGCCGAGCAGCACTGCGCTCACGGACGACGAGCGGGCGGCGATCACC
>JBHIAT010000008.1:0-43782 GCA_046758705.1 Bipolaricaulia bacterium | reverse complement strand
CTAGTACAGCTTCCGGATCAACAAGGTCCGTTGGGTCACGTTCCTCAACAAATCGGTGTATCGCATCAGATGTTTCTTTGGGTAGAGTTGTCTTGAGATAACCTTTGAGGGCTTCCTGACACATAAATGCGACAACCGGCTTTGAGGTGTAGTAGCTGCCTGTCTCGTGACGACCTGTGACCAGCTCTTCGAAGATCCTGCCTAACATCTCTGGATCTACAGCGACTTCAATATCCAACGGTGTGCTCTCGGTAACGGTGAAGTTGAAGTGATAGAAGAGCTCTGTCAGGATAGGTGCGATCGCTTCGTCAGGTACGTGAATTTGGGAATCCTGATCATCGAGTTCTTCTTCAAACAGCCCACCGTTCAAATAAGGTACATCACCGATCAGTGTACGTAGAAACTCACCCCGGTTAAGGTTGATGAGGTCTATCTCATTGGGAGTGCTCAATCCTTGGAAAAAAAGCTTCCTTAACCGGTCTCGATAGAAATTAGCACCTTGATCGGACTGCTTTTGAGCTTGATGATCCTTCCGCAGAGCGCGCAGATAATCTCGGCGACCTTTGAATGAGAGCCAACCTTTCTTTTCGAGAAAGCGGATGAACAACAAGCGGTTGAAGAGTTTTTGGGTGAAGAGACGCTTGGCCTCACCTGTAATGCCGGTTATATGGTGCTCTGCACGTTCGAACAGCCGTCGGTACTCTCTGAAGAACTCTTTGGTAACCTTCTCTACATCGAATGCTGATTGCCATTGTTCAAGCCAGTTATCTACGTCGGTCGGGTCATCCGGGAAATGCAGCGCTTTCAGGTTGTACTCGCAGAGGGTACGCAGTGCAGCTTCTCCTCGCTCCCAACTAAAGATAGTCAGTTTAGCACGATGAGCTCGTTCACCTCGGAAGTGTGCAAAAGTGAAACGGTCGTAGTCGCGTGTCATGCAGATGAAGAGCAGGTTCTCGTACTGCCAAGTTGGCAGATGTGAATCGCGACGACGGTTGGGCACTAGGCCGCGCAGCACCTGCCGCAGGGCGGTTCGATAGACCCGGCCGTCGGTGAATTCGACAAAGAAAATGCCCCAAGGCGGTTCAGTCGAGAACGGACGTAGCTGGCGTACAACACCATCTCTGAAACGCTGTGCAGCTACGTCGCTCACACGAAGGTCACTCGCGGTCCACTCGAAGGTCAGATCATCCAGGCCTGGTTGCGTTGGCAAAGGCCAGTCAAGCTCATCGCGTAGGAGATCCAGCAATGACTCGAAGCTATCAACGTGTAGGATTGCTTGCTCCAGAGCCATCTCAACACACCTCCATCCAACACATCAGCAGCGGAGCTTCGATGCCTAAGGTTTTGTTGATGATCATTATCTTGCCAGTTAACCGTTCCAGCAGATGCAACAAATCATTCAGTTCGTCGGGTGGCAGGAAGTTGTAGACATAGACTTTGTCATGATGGATAGGCAGGTCAGGATTGATACGGCGGTCCACGCGCCCGATACGTTGCATCAATCGTACCGGGTTCCAGTGTAGGTCGTAGTTGACGATCAGGTTGGCATCTTGCAGGTTCAACCCCTCGGAGAGTACGTCAGTGCTTACCAGGATAAGGATTGGGTCGTCCAGATATGTCTCCAGTTCTTCATCGCTTTCACAATTGTAATAGGGAGCAAAGCGTTTGATAACGTGTGTGCGGATCAGGCTGATGACCTGCTTCTCGCGATTCATAATACCTGTCTCTTGGGGGCCGTATTTGAATCGCTCCGGGTTGTAAATGGCGAAGTTGAAGAGGGGATCATCGCGGTCGAAGGTGGCTCGCAGGTCGTCGGTGTGCAGGAAGTCCCTTCTGTGAGAGGCAATCCTCATTCACCGATCTTTGAGCAGCGCGTCGCGGACCCGCTCTGCGACCTCCATCCCGACGCGCCGCTGTGCCTCATAGGTCGAGGCGCCGATATGGGGGGTGGCGATCACGTTCTCCAGTTCGAGCAGTTTGCGGCCGATCTCATGAGTCGGCGGTTCGACTGCATACACATCCAGCGCCGCCCCGCGCACCTTGCCCGAGCAGAGTGCCTGGTACAACGCTCGTTCGTCGACGATCCCGCCCCGAGCGGTGTTGACGAACAGAACGCCGTCCTTCATGCGCGCAAACGCCGCCGCCCCGATCAACCCGTTCGTCTCGTCTGACAGGGGCAGGTGGATAGAGAGACAGTCCGACTCAGCGAGGGTTTGCTCGAACGAGGTTGCCGCCACGCGATCCTTCAGATCGTCTGGGGGAGCAATGTATTTATCGTGGGTCAGGACCTGCATTTCGAAGCCGAGCGCCAGGCGTGCGACCTCCCGGCCGACCCGACCGATCCCCATAATTCCCAGAGTCTTGCCGGTCAACTCCGTCCCGACGAGCCGGTGTCGCTCCCAGTGGCCCGCCTTGAGCGTCACCGTCGCTTGGGAGATCAGGCGTACCAGCGTCAGCAGTTGGCCGAACACCAGCTCGGCCACCGAGCGGGCGTTGGTGCCCGGGGTGTTGAGCACCACGATCCCCCGCTCCCGGGCTGCGTCCAGGTCAATGTTGTCCAGGCCGGTTCCAGCCCGACCGATCACCTCCAGCCGCACGCCACGCGTGATAACCTCCCGGGTGATCCGGGTGGCGCTGCGCACGATGATGGCGTGGTACCGGTCGATCGTCTCGGCCAGCTGTGCGGGGTCGTGATGTTCGGCATCGACCTCCAGCTCCCTGCGCAGCGACTCGAGGGCGTCCTCGTGGATCGGATCGTTGACCAACACGCGTTTCATACCGATACTGATACTGACAACTCTTCGAACTCTGAGAATACCCGTTGTGCTGCCGCTACTGCTGCACCCAGCTCAACCGGGTGACCGAGTCGCTTCAGTCCGCGTTCGATAGCGCTCAGGCCGACGATCACGTCGGATGCGTTCATGTAGCCGAGGTGAGCGATCCGAAAGATCCGTCCTTTCAGATGTTTCTGGCCTCCGGTCAGGATCACCCCGTAGCGGTCCCGGAGCAGTTGTAAAAACTGTTTTCCGTCGATCCCAACGGGCAACTTGACCGCGGTCACGGCGTTCCCCGGTGCCCGAGACAGCAACTCCAATCCCAGGGCGCGGACTCCGGCCCGGGCCGCCTCCGCCAGGACCCGATGGCGCTCCCAGATACGCTCAATCCCCTCGTCGTGGATCATCTCGAGCGATCGGTGCAGCTGGAGGATCAACGATATCGGGGCGGTATAGGGCATCTGCCGGGGGAGCTTCTCCCGGTAGGCGCTGAAGTCGAAATAGTAGCGGGGTAGCTCCGATTTCTCGACCCGACGCCACGCCTTGGCGCTGACCGAGACGAACCCCAGGCCGGGGGGAAGCATCAACCCTTTCTGAGAGCCGGAGACCACGACGTCAACGCCCCAGGCGTCGGGTCGAAGCTCCATCGCCAGCAACCCGCTCACCGCGTCGGTCACCAGAACCACCTCGCTGTCGGCGACGACCTGGCCGATCGCCCCCAGGTCGGTGACCGTCCCGGTCGAGGTCTCGCTGAAGACGGTGAACACGGCTTCGGCGTCCGGGTGATCTCGCAATGCGGTCTCGATCTGATCGGTGGAGACCGCTTCTCCCCAGGGCACCTCGACCTCGATAGGCCGGACTTGGTAGCGGTTTAGGATCTCGACCCAGCGCTCGCTGAACTTCCCGCCGCCGACGACGATCGCCCGATCCTCCGGACTGAGCAGATTAGCGACCGCCGCCTCCATCGCCCCCGTGCCGCTGGCGGCGAAGATCAGCACATCGTTTTCGGTCTGGAAGACGTATTTGAGCCCACTGAACACCTGCTCCAGGATCGTCTCAAACTCGACCGTCCGATGGTGAATCGCTCCGATT
Organism: Bipolaricaulia bacterium; assembly: GCA_046758705.1. GTDB lineage: Bacteria > Bipolaricaulota > Bipolaricaulia > JBHIAT01 > JBHIAT01 > JBHIAT01. The sequence continues at coordinate 39,916 of JBHIAT010000008.1, read as the reverse complement.
CCGGCCAGCGCGACCCGATCTGGGACCGGGGTCGGCCCCGGAGTCAGGAGGAGTCGCTTGTCGATCAGCACCGTTGCCTCCTATCGAATTCACAAGGATGATTTGGGGGATATCCACCGTTATCATAGCAGTTGACGGGCAGGATAATCAACCATTCTCGTGTCCTGTACACCACTGCACACCATTCCATTTGACACCTATAGGAGTTCGATATATAATCAAACGATCAGTAGAGTTCAGGAGGAGGACGGGAATGGCAAAGGTTTTGCTGAAGGAAGTGACCAAGAAATTCGGGGAGTTAGTGGCCGTCGACCGGGTCGATCTGACGATCGATGATGGAACGTTCACCGTCCTCGTCGGGCCGTCAGGTTGTGGGAAGACCACGACGTTACGGATGGTCGCCGGCCTTGAGGACATCACCGAGGGGGAGATCTACATTGGGGAGCGGTTGGTCAACGGCGTCCCTCCCAAGGACCGTGATATCGCCATGGTCTTCCAGAACTATGCCCTTTACCCCCACATGGACGTCTACAGCAACATGGCTTTCGGCCTCAAGTTGCGCAAGGTCCCGAAGCCGGAGATCGAGAAGAAGGTCAACGCAACGGCGGAGTTGCTCGGCATCGAGGAGAAGCTGAGGAGCAAGCCCAAAGAACTCTCCGGTGGCCAGCGCCAGCGGGTCGCCGTCGGCCGGGCGATCGTTCGCGACCCGGCGGTCTTTCTGTTTGATGAGCCCCTCTCCAACCTGGATGCTAAACTCAGAGTCCAGATGAGGGCTGAACTCCAGGAGTTGCACCACCGGTTGAAGACGACCACCATCTACGTGACCCACGATCAGGTCGAGGCGATGACCCTGGGGCACGGGGTCGCCGTTATGAAAGACGGCATCGTCCAGCAGTTCGACCAACCTCAGTCTATCTATGATTATCCCATCAATCAGTTCGTCGCCGGCTTCATCGGCAGCCCGTCGATGAACTTCCTCGACACAAAGATCATCCGGGAGGACGGGGGCATATACGTGGACGGAAAAACGTTCAAGTTGAAGGTCCCTCAGGATAAGGTTAAAGCGCTGACCGACTACGTGGGTCAGGAGGTCACCTTCGGCATCCGACCGGAGGATCTGATACTCGAGGAGACCGCTCAGGACTACGATGAGGAGATGGCCTTGGAGACGATAATTCATGTGACCGAGCCTCTGGGTGATGAGATCATCATCCACGCCGAGGACGGGGGGCATCGGCTGATCGCCCAGCTCGACCCCCGGGTCCAGGTCCGGGCGGATCAGAAGATCAAGTTGGTCGTCTACATGGACCGGATGCACGTCTTCGACAAGGAGACCGGGGAAGCGGTCCTCTGACCCGGATGAGGTATTGAACCTCAACAGAACAGGACGGAACGATGAAGGTCTTGCTGATCCAGCATGTCGACAAGCTGGGTGAGGTCGGGGACGTGGTCAAGGTGGCCGATGGCTATGCCAGGAATTATCTGTTCCCCAAAGGCTTGGCCGTCGAACCGACGCCTCACCGCCTGGCACGCTATCGGAGCGATCGCACCGAACCTCAGAAACGGGTTCAGGAGCGGGAGACATGGGCGCGTGCGCTCCAAGAGCGGCTCGAGAAAATGATCCTGGAGTTCTCCGAGGTGGCCCGTGGGGAGAAGGGAGAGCTCTACGGATCGGTGCGTCGTGAGGAGATCGCCTCCCAGCTCTCAGCGCAGCTCGGTGAAACGATCGAGAAAGAGCGGATTCGGTTGGAATCCCCGATCAAAAAGGTCGGCACTTATCTCATCCCCATCCATCTCTACAAAGGGATCTCCACCGAGGTCCGGGTGAACGTCGAGGGGAAAACGGAGGAGGCGGAAGCAGCCGAAGCGGAGCAGGAATGATACGGATCAGATACGCTTGCTGGGTTCTCGCCACGATATTTTTCATTCTTTATCCTTATCTGACGGCCCTACCCTCTCCCACCGCCGCGCAGATCTTCGTCAACGGGCGCAGGATCGACATCACTCCCCTGACCGTTGCCGACGGCCGGGTGTTGGTTCCGTTGCGGGCGACCGCAATGTACCTGGGGGCCGAGGTTCGGTATGCGGAAGGGGTGGTGACGCTCGAGAATGGACCGCGGCGCATCGACCTGCCCGTGGAGACGCTGACCCTTCATGATAATCGTACCTATCTGCCGCTGGAAACCCTCGCTGAGCTTTTGGGAATTCAGCTCTATCCGAGCGGGGAGCAGATCTACATCCGGATCCCTCCCAGCCAGCTGCGTGGGATCGCTATCGAGGACAACCGCATCATTATCGAGCTCTCCCGGTTCACTCCGATACAGCCGAAGTGGCTCGATGAACGGACCCTGTTGCTTACCCTGTTCAACGTCCCTTGGGAATATTCTGATCAGCAGGTCTCCACCTCCAGTTGGCTGATCGAGCGGGCCGAACTGTTGCGGGAACGGCCCTATAAAATTCTTCTGAAGCTCTATCTGAGATATCCGCTCGGGGTCCAGATGCGGCGGTTCGCCGGGGAGAGCAGCGAGTTCGTCGAGGTCACCATCGATGGGGATTCGACATTGGAGCGCAGTGTTCAGTTGGACGCGAACATCAGTTATCATGAGATCGATCGCATCTTCAATAATCAACTGACCGAGTTAAGATATCTGAAGATTGCCAACTACAGTTCCCACTACCGTCTCGAACCGACCCTGCCCGGTGCCGGCATCGGGAGCCTCGACTCGTTAAAGGAGATGGTCGCCTCCAGCGGCGGGGTGGCCGGCATCAACGCCAATTTCTTCGACCTGGAGACCAACATTCCGGTAGGGCTTCTGATCAAAGATGGTGAGTTGTTAAGCCCCAACTACGAGCGACGGGCCGCCATGGGGGAGAACTGGGACGGTCGGGCCATCTTCTTCAACCCGACGGTGGCGCTGTTTGTGGAGAACGATCGCTATACGATCCCCGTGGAGGACGTCAATCACCCGCTTCATCATGGAGAGCTGACCCTCTACTCCCCGAACTACAACAGGAAGATCAACTTCGACTTTCCGGTGGTGGTCGCGAAGATCTGGTTCGGTCGGGTGAGACAGATCTTTGAGGTGCACCGGCCGTCGGTGCTGTTCACGGATGGGGTGAGCCACCTGTTGATCGCTAGTGGGGAGGCAGCCGAGGCGATGCAGGTGCTGAAGCTCGGCGACAAGGTTCGCCTCACCTACCAGCTCGACCCCTATTATATCAACATCCGCAACGCGATCAGCGCCGGTCCAAGGCTGCTCCAAGACGGCCAGTTAGTCCTCGATCCCAAGCGGGAGAACTTCGATTCTGGCTTCGCCCGACTGAAGACTGCCAGGAGCGTCATTGCCACCACCTATCAGGACGAGCTCATCCTGCTGGTGGTGGTTCAGAACGGACCGCTCAACGGCTCGGGGATGGACCTTTGGGAACTGGCGGGGTTCCTGAAGGGGCTCGGGGTGAGGGATGCGATGGCCCTGGATGGCGGCGGATCGAGCTCACTCGTCTTCACTCAGGACGGGAGGTTGAAGCAGGTCGGTCAGAGGAGGCGGGTAGCGGTGGGCCTGACGATCATCCCCCGGGAGACCGGAGCCCAGGCCCAGGTTCCAGGGTCGTGAGTGACAAGGGCAAGCGGGCTGTCAGGGGCTTCCTCGGCCATGCGCTGGTCATGGCCGGTGCGACGTTGGTGAGCCGCCTGTTCGGCCTGGCCCGGGATGTGATCATCGCCGATCGATTCGGGGCCGGAGCCGCCTACGATGCCTATATCATCGCGTTCTTTGTCCCTCATATGCTGCGTCGCCTGCTCGCTGAGGGGACACTGAGCACCGCCATGGTGCCAATCTTCATCGAGTATCTGACCAAACGGGGCAAGCGCGCCGCCGACGAATTTGCCAGCAATCTGTTCAACCTGATCCTGCTCATCTTCCCTGTCCTCGTGGTGGCAGGGGTTTTACTGGCGCCGTATTACATCCCGTTTCTCGCCGACGGTTTCCGTGATCGCCCTGAACAGATGACGCTCACCATCAACCTGACCCGAGTGATGTTCCCATTCATCGCACTGGTCGGCATCGCCGCTCTGTTTATGGGGATCCTGAACAGCTATGACCACTTCTTCGCCCCGGCGTTCGCCCCGGTGCTCTTCAACTTGGGGGTCATCGGCGGCGCGCTCTACATCGGCTCGTTGTTCGGAAAACCGATCTACGGACTGGCAGTCGGGGTACTCGTCGGCGGGGCGGGACAGCTTCTGATTCAGGTGCCGTTCCTGAGACGCCGCGGATTCGTCTATCGATCCGTCCTGAATCCGAACCACGAGGGAATCCGACGAATGTTCAGGATGATCCTGCCGATCATGATCGGGTTGGCAGTGGTCCAGATCAACATCCTGGTCGACAACAAGCTCGCCTCCCGACTCGAACCCGGGGGGATCTCCGCACTCCAGTACGCGATCCGGTTGTTTCAGCTCCCGCTCGGGGTGTTTGCCGTCGCCATCTCCAATGCAATCCTTCCCCGGCTCTCCCGACATACGGCAAACGAAGATCGAGCGGGGTTCGTCACCACGTTGCGGACCGGGATCGAACTGACCACGTTCGTGATCCTTCCGGCGACGGCCGGGCTTTATGCGATCGGGAAGCCGACGATCCGGCTCCTGTTCGAACACGGGCTGTTCGGTCCCCAGGCAACCACCAGGACGCTGCTGGCGCTCAACTATTACCTGATCGGCCTGATCGGTTACAGCCTTGTCTATCTACTGACCCGGGCCTTCTATGCGTTCAAGGACACCAGGATCCCCGCCCTGATCGGGGGGGGCGCCGTGATCATCAACATCATCCTCGATTATGCGCTCATCGGGCCGCTTCGCGAGGGAGGGTTGGCGTTGGCGACCGCGATCTCCGGGCTGTTCAACATGGCGGGCCTCTATCTCCTGCTTCAGCGCAGGCTCGGCGTGCGGCTGATCTCGTTCAGGATCGTTCAGATATTTTGGGCATCGATCGTGATGGGTCTGACCGTCTACGGCGTCGGCCGCTGGCTCTCCGGGTTCGTCCCGTCCGAATGGGTGCTGGTGCTGTTGCCGCTGACCCTCGGGGTCGGGGTTTATCTGGCCCTCGCTCGGCTCAGCGGGTTTCTCAACGTCATCCGCGAGGCATTCTGAAAGGTCAATCGAGGCTCAGTTCCTGGTTGGACTTATCGTAAGCCCGCAGGTCAAGTCCCAGGGAGCGCAGCTCCCGAACCAGCGCCTTGAACGACTCTGAGATGCCGGGCTCAGGGAACTGTTCCCCTTTTAGGATCGCCTTGTAGAGTTGCACCCGGCCCCGGGTGTTATCCGACTTGAGGGTGAGCATCTCCTGGAGCGTATAGGCGGCCCCGTACGCTTCTAGTGCCCAGACCTCCATCTCACCCAACCGCTGGCCGCCGAACTGGGCCTTGCCGCCCAGCGGCTGTTGAGTGACCAGCGAGTAGGGGCCGGTGGAGCGCGCGTGGAGTTTCTCCTCGGCGATATGCTCCAGCTTCATCAGGTACATCGAGCCGACGACGACTGGGCTGGCGAACGGTTCTCCCGTCCGCCCATCCCACAAAGTGACCTTGCCATCAGGCTTTCCCTCAGGGTCGCGCTGGCCATCCCCCGCGTCGAGTCCGTGCTCGACGCGCATCTGGTGAAGCTCGTTCAGGATCTCCTCCTCCTTGGCGCCGTCGAAGACCGGGCTGATCATGAACGTGCCAGTCAGCTGTGCCAACCAGCCGAGATGGGTCTCAAACACCTGGCCCAGGTTCATGCGCGACGGGACGCTGAGCGGATTTAACAGCACATCCAGAGGCGTCCCGTCCGGGAGGAACGGCATGTCTTCCTCGGGAAAGATCTTGGCCACAACCCCCTTGTTTCCATGTCGTCCGGCGATCTTATCACCCATGGAGATCTTCTTCCGTTGTGCCACGTATGCCTTGACGAGTTCGTTGACACCGATATCGAGCTGATCCCCCCGCTCCCGGGAGAACTGTTTGATCGCGATCACCTTGCCCCCTTCGGTGGTCGGGGGGAGCTTAAGCGAGGTGTTTTTGATGTTACGTGACTTCTCTCCGAAGATCGACCGGAAGATCTTCTCCTCGGGAGTGGGCTCCTCCTCCCCTTTGGGGGTGATCTTCCCCACCAGGATGTCTCCGGTTTTCACCTCGGTCCCCACCCGGATGATACCTCGGTCATCCAGGTTTGCCAGATCTTCCTTGCGAACGTTGGGGATATCGGCAGTTATTTCTTCAGGGCCGAGTTCCGTCTCCTCAGCGGTGATCTCATACTCCTGGATGCGAACTGAATCGAGGGCATCGTCCTTGACGAGGCGCTCGCTGATGACGATTGCGTCCTCATAGTTGTAGCCTTCGTAGGGGAGAAATCCGACAAGCACGTTCGCCCCGAGTGCCAGATCGCCGAGGTCGCTGGACGGGCCATCGGCGAGCACGTCCCCGGCTTGGATGTGATCCCCGACGTCGACGATCGGCTTCTGGTGAAGCAGCGTGTCCTGGTTAGAGCGGTTGAAGGTGAGCAATTTGTAAGTGTCGAATGCTCCATCTTCGGTCCGGATCTCGATCCGCTTCGCGTCCACTCGTTCGACAACGCCAGCGCGGGCAGCGATCACCAACAGTCCCGAGTTGCGGGCGGCCTGTCCTTCCATGCCGGTCTCCACATACGGCGCCTCGGTGCGTACCAGTGGGACGGCCTGACGCTGCATGTTCGAGCCCATAAGCGCCCGGTTGGCATCGTCGTGTTCCAGGAACGGGATCAACGAGGCCGACACCCCGAAGACCGCCTTCGGAGAGATCTCGATGAAGTCGACCTCTTTAGGGGAGACGAACTGGATTTCCTCTTTGCCGGTACGGATCTCCACCTGTTCGTCGATCAGCCGTCCGCGTTTGTCGATCTTGGCCGTGGGCGAGGCGATCCGATACCTCTCCTCCTCATCGGCCATCAGGTACTCAATCCGATCGGTCACCCGGCCGTTCTTAACCCTTCGGTACGGGCTCTCCAGGAATCCGTAGGGGTTGATCCGGGCGTAGTTGGCTATGGTGGTGATCAGTCCAATGTTCTGGCCCTCAGGGGTTTCGATCGGACAGATCCGAGCATAGTGGGAGCGGTGGACGTCGCGAACCTCCAACTTCGCCTGCTTACGGCTCAAGCCGCCGCCGAGTGCGGTCAGTCGCCGCTTGTGGGTGAGTTCCGCCAGCGGGTTTGTCTGTTCCAGGAACTGGGAGGTCCGGCCGGTATAAAACAGCCGATTGAGGATCGCTTGGACGGTGCGAGTGGTGACCAGATCTCGGATCGAGCCCCCGTCATAACGGCCGAGCCGGTCCTTAGTGACGTCGGCCATCCGTCTCAAGCCCAGGCCCAGCTGATCCTGAGCCGCCTCCCCCGCTGTCTTGACCCGCTTGTTGGCGAGGTGGTCCTTCTCGTCGAGCAGCCGGGGATCATCCGGGACGCGGAGCAGCAGATCGAGCATCCGAAAGATATCCTCCTTTACCAGAACGGTGACGATGACCAACAGCTTGGTCACCCGACTGATGCTCCGGCCGGCGTCGTCGAGATGTTCACCCGCCTTAGCGGAACCCGCCCGGCTCCGTTGTGCGGCTTCCAGATGATCCTTCGCGTTTTGGAGTTCGTCGGTGACCCCGGTGATCGACTCCTGGTCGATCAATCCACGCGCGTATAGAGACTGGACGAACTCCTGCACATATCTGGCGGTGAAATTTAGGGTGTCAGCATGACGGATGGACACGTCGGCCTCGATCGTTTTGAGATCGTTATCGTATAGAGCCGTCAGCACTTTTTGTGACCGCTCCAAAGTTTTCAGCAAGTCGTCGGCGTCACCGACCCGTCTCTCCCGATCCTGTCCCTGAATCAGGTTGACGATCTCTTGCAATCGGCTCAATGTGTCCCCGATCAGTGGATAAAGCTTCTTGATGAGCTTAAAGCGACCGACCTCGGAGAGGAAGTAGGTTTTGGGGTTGAAGAACATGCGGTTGAGGTGCTCCCGGGCCCGCTGGGTCGGGATGCGGTCGGCCGGACGCATCTCTTTGTAGATGTGCTTCAACGCCGCCTCCTCAGAATCGGTCTTGTCCTCGTCGAGGGCGTTCTGGATGTAGCGATTGACCAGATGGATCTCAGTCGGTTCCGTCCCGAGCACCGCGTCGAGGTTCTCTTCGGTCAGTGTCTCCCCGCGATCAAGGACGACCTGAGAGTCAACGGAGATCGGTTGGCTCACACGGTAACCCAGATAGCTCTCCAGCTTGCTCTGGTTGATCGGGTTGAGCTTAAAGCTGTACCGGGTCATGATCTCCTCGTCGGAGCCCATGCCCAACGCACGCAAGAGTGTGGTGATCGGGACCTTCCCCTTGCGGTCCAGGTTGGCCTGAATTCGTTTCCGGCCGGTGTCAAGCGTCAACTCCAGCCAGCTCCCCGAGTAGGGAAGGATGTGGCCCTTGTACTTGATCACCGCGCGCTTCTCCGCCTCGATGGTGAGGTAGACGCCGGGGGAGCGGACCAGCTGGCTGATGATAACGTTGTCCGAACCGTTGATGATGAACGTCCCTTGCTGGGTCATCATCGGAATGTCGGCCAGATAGAGATCCTCCTCCTTGACGAGTTGGTCATCTTTGAACAACCTCGCTTTAGCCCGCAGTGGTCGAGAGTAAGTGAGGTTCTTATCCCGGCACTCCTCCTCCTTGTTATGGGGTTCCCCGAGATAGGGGTCGGCCAGCTCTAGCCTGAGTTCACCTCGCTCGACGGGAAAGATCTCGTCGAAGAGTTCACGGATCCCCTCCTGCTGAAATCTCCGGTGGGAGCTGAGCTGGGGCTCTAGCAGGTGGGGAGGTTCCAACATCTCCACGATCCGACCGTAAGAACGCCGTTCCCTCTGCTTCATACACACCCCCTCATTAGGATTAAGATACTGGGTATAGGTATAGGTACGGACAACGAGTGATAACGGAACGAAGAGAATCTGTGGACTGCCCGTGTCACCGGATCTCGACCTCGGCACCGAGCTCCTCAAACTGCTTCCTCAGGGTCTCGACCTCCTCCGCTTCGACCCCTTCCCTGATCGGTTGGGGCAGACTGTCGACCAGCGCCTTGCTTTCCTTCAGACCCTTGCCGGTGATCTCCTTGATCAGCTTGATCACCTGGATCTTCTTTTGTCCGGCGTTGGTGAGCACAACGCTCATGGTGCTCGTCTCCTCGGTTGTGGCCGTTGTGGTCTGATCTCCGGTCGGGGCCGCCTGGACGACAGCAGCGGCGGCCGCGGAGACGTTAAATCGTTCTTCGATCAACGACACCAAGTCGGCCAGCTCACGCACCTTCATCTCCTCGATCGTTTCCAGGATCTCATCGTGACTCATCGTTTCGCTTCCTCCTTCACTTTCACTTTCACTTTCACTGGCACTGACCTCGGTCCCATCGGTCTTCTGCTCCACGACCTGGGACAGGACCACCGCCAGTCCTTGGATGATTCCCTTCAGGGTCACGGCCAGGTTTCTGACCGGCCCGTTCAACGTTGAGGCGACCTGGGCCAGTAACACTTCCCGACTGGGAAGGTCAGCGATCCGGGCCACCTCTTCGACCGTGACCAGTTCCCCTTCGATGAATCCTCCCCGGATCTTGTAGGCGGGGTACGTCTGTTGAACCTCTCTGCAGATCTTGAATGGGAGCGCCGGGTCATCATACCCGAAGCAGATGCTGGTCGGACCTTCAACGAGCTGGGCAATGTCGTTCACCTTGGCTCGTTCCGCGGCGACCCGTGCCAAGGTGTTCTTCACCACCCGGTACTCCAGCTCGTTCTTGGTAAACCGCTCACGCAGCGACACCATCTCCTGGGCAGACAGCCCCCGATAGTCGGAGACGACCAGGGCGGTCGCCGTGGAGAACCGTTCCACGAGCGTCTCGATCTGTTGCACCTTAATAGTGGTTGGCATCTCCGTCTCCGTCTCTGTTAGAGCATTCGTTCGGCGGCAACGGCGTGCACTTCGTCGATGTCCAGTTTGATTCCCGGCCCCATCGTTGATGAGACGGCAGCACCACGCAGGTACTTCCCCTTCAGTTCATTCGGCCGCGCCTCGAGGACGGCAACCGTCAGGGCGATGAAGTTCTCCCTGAGGGCATCGATCGGGAACGAGGCCTTGCCAAACGGGGTGTGCAGATTGCTGTGGCTGTCCACCCGAAACTCGAGCCGACCTTGCTTCAGTTCACGGATCATCTCGCCGATCTCCTGGGTGACCGTACCCGACTTGGGGTTCGGCATCATTCCCCGAGGTCCCAAGATCGGCCCTAATCGGCCGACGAACTCCATCGTATCAGGGGTAGCGACGACTCGATCGAACTCAAGCCATCCGTCCTGGATCTTCTCGGCAAGCTCTTCCCCGCCGACATAGTCAGCCCCCGCCGCCTCGGCCTCCCGAATTCTCTCCCCCTTGGCAAACGCCAGGACGACGACTTGGCGTCCGATCCCGTGGGGTAGGCTGACCGCCCCCCGGATCATGTGCTGGGAGGGGTTCACGCCGAGCCGGAAGGCGGCCTCGGCGGTCTCATCGAAGCGGGCGGTCGCCGTCTCGACCACGAGGTTCAGCGCGTCGTCCAGCGGATAGACCCGTTCACGATCGATCCGTTCCCGGACCGTCAGGTACCGCTTGCCTCGCCTCAAGATTCCACCACCTCGATCCCCATGCTCCGGGCCGTCCCTTCGATGATCCGCATCGCAGCGTCCAACTTGTAGGTGTTGAGATCGGGCAGTTTGCGCTCAGCGATCCGCTTCAGCTGCTCCCGAGAGATCTTGCCAACCTTCATCAGGGCGGGTTCGCCCGACCCTGCCTCGATCCCGGCCGCCCGCTTGATGAGCTCAGAGGCCGGCGGTTTCTTGGTGATAAAGTCGAAGCTCCGGTCGACGTAAACGTTGATCTCCACCGGAATCAGGATCCCGGGCTCTTCGTCCTGAGTCGCTTTGTTGAACCGGTCGCAAAACTCCTTGATGTTGACCTTGTGTTGGCCCAACGCCGGGCCCACCGGCGGTGAGGGATTGGCTCCCCCGGCCGGGATCTGGAGCGAAAGCTTTGCCTCAACCCGCTTGGCCATTTGACCCTCCTTACCCCTAGATCTTCTCGATCCCCTCGAATCCCAGAGTAACCGGAGTTTCCCGGCCGAAGATCTTGACCATCACCGTGACCTCTTCGGCATCCTTGTCGATCGATTTGATCTCGCCGGTGAAGTCGGCGAACGGCCCGTCGATGATCTCCACCACTTCGCCGACCTCGAAGTCGACCTCGATCTTCGGTCCTTCGGGCGCAGTCGGGACCTCAATAAGCCCCGCCTTGCGCTGGACGACCTTCATATCCTCCTCATCCAGAGGAAGTGGGCGATCCCGTCCCACAAACCAGGTGCTCCGTATCCCATCGACCAGGTTGGCAATCTCGTCATCCATCTCCACTTTGCAGAAGATATACCCCGGAAAGATCCTGCGCTTCTCGATCCGCTGGACGGTGATCAACCGCTTTTCCTTGTACTCCTTGATCTTCACCATCCCTGAGACCTTGGAGTAGATCCGATCCTCCTCCTCTAACAGATCTCCCTTGTGGAACTTCATCCCGTTTCGTACCCGAACCAGGTAGCTTTCGGGAACCGTCATCATCTCGACCGAGCCATCGTCTCGCTCGAACTCGATCCGCTTCGCCCGGTCACGCAGCACGATCTTGCCTTTGGTATCGACGATGAACCGCTCATCCTGATCCTGAGTCAACGGGACCCCCCGGCGAATCTTGCCGCCCGTCTTGATATCCCGGCGAATCTTCTTCTCCCTGGGGATCAAGTATTCCTCCTCGTTCTTGTTGGTCATCTCGACGATGACCCGCTGGAACGTCTCCAGGTTGCGGGCGACCGCGTCGAAATCCATCCGCTTGACCGGCTTGACAGCGATCAGCGTACCCCGTTCGATCCGCTGGTTCGGCTTGACCTTCAACTCGTAGTCATAGGGGATCCGGTATTGGCCGGCTCTGCCTTTACGGCTTTGCGAGGTGATAACCTCCTCGATCGGGACGATAAAATGGCTCCAGTCCCCGTCGGTCGCGAATCCCTCGATCCTCTTCTGTTTCTCTAGGTCCAGCTCCGCGACCCGCTTCTCCAGCTCCTCCTTCACCTTCAACTCGGAGCCTGCGTAGGTCTGGATCACATACCATCGCTTCATAATATGATTCCCTCCGAATCAACCGATCAATATCTTAATGATCTGTTGAAATAGGGCATCTAAGCCGCCGATATAGAGGGTCAGGATCAGAGCCAGCACAACGATCAACACCGTCAGCGAGATGATCTCCGCTCGATTCGGCCAGCTGACCTTGTGGACTTCACTCCTGACCTCTAGCAGAAACCCCTTGAGCCGTTTGAGCATCTTCCTGATTCACTACAGAACAGACCCAGAGCATCACCCCCTGGGCCTGCGACATCTGGCAGGCCTGGGGTGACTCGAACACCCAACCCCCGGTTTTGGAGACCGGTGCTCTGCCAATTGAGCTACAGGCCTACACTTCTCGGTGGATCACATGCTTGCCACACCACTTGCAGTATTTACGCAACTCCAGCTTCCCTCGGTCGTTTTGTGGATTTTTGGTGGTGTGGTAGTTCCTGCGTTTGCATTCAGTGCAAGCCAACGTCACCTGTTCGGCCATGGAGATCCCCCTAAGCTCAGATCCTTAGTCCCAGTCCTTATTCTTCGCGGTATTGTTGTTATATAGGGCTCATTCGATGACCTGAGTCACCACACCGGCCCCGACGGTCCTCCCGCCCTCCCGGATAGCGAACCGCAGGCCCTCCTCCATGGCGATGTGCTCGATCAGCTCCCCCGTGATGGTAACGTTGTCGCCGGGCATGACCATCTCCACACTGTCCCCCAGGTAGACCGTCCCGGTGACGTCGGTCGTCCGAAAGTAGAACTGTGGCCGGTAGCCGTCGAAGAACGGTGTGTGGCGGCCGCCTTCGTCTCTGCTAAGGACGTAAACCTCGGCCGCGAACTTGGTATGGGGGGTGATCGTTCCGGGCTTGGCCAGGACCTGACCCCGTTCCACTTCGTCCTTCTCGATACCTCGGAGCAGGATCCCGACGTTATCGCCCGCGATCGCCTCGTCGAGCGTCTTGTTAAACATCTCCAGGCTGGTGGCCACCGTCTTCCTGGCCTTCCCATGGAGTCCGACGATTTCGATCTCGCTCCCCGGTGTGATCTGGCCGCGATCGACCCGCCCGGTGACGACCGTGCCGCGTCCTTTGATGCTGAAGATGTCCTCGATCGGCATCAGGAAGGGTTTGTCGACGTCTCTGACCGGTTCAGGGATGTAGCTGTCAATCACCTCGAGGAGCTCCAGGATCGGCTGGGCAGCTTCCTCGTCTTCTGGATTTTCCATGGCTTTCAGCGCCGAGCCCTGAATCACTGGAATCTCATCTCCCGGGAAGTCATACTCGTTCAACAGTTCCCGCACTTCAATCTCTACCAACTCAACCAACTCGGGGTCATCGACCATATCAACCTTGGTCAGGAAGACGACCATCGCCGGAACATTCACCTGTCGGGCCAACAACACATGCTCCCGGGTCTGGGGCATCGGGCCGTCGGCCGCTGAGACGACCAGGATTGCACCGTCCATCTGGGCTGCCCCGGTGATCATATTCTTGATGTAGTCAGCGTGTCCAGGACAGTCGATGTGCGCGTAGTGGCGGTTCTCCGTCTCGTACTCCACGTGCCGGATCGCGATTGTGATCCCCCGCTCCTTCTCCTCCGGAGCGTTGTCGATGTCGTAAAAGCCCCACTCCTTAGACAGCCCCTTGAGGGCCAGAACTTTGGTCATAGCCGAGGTCAGCGTCGTTTTCCCGTGATCGATATGCCCGATGGTGCCGATGTTCATGTGTGGCTTTGACCTGACAAACCGTTCCTTCGCCATCGCCTAGAAACCTCCTTGAAGGATTACTTAAGCTATCACTATAACGGAGCCCGCGGCCGGAATCGAACCGGCGACCTTCCCATTACCAGCGGGATGTTCTACCGACTGAACTACACGGGCGAAATCAGTTAGCAAGTTATCAAAGCTATATTATAGAGGTTTCGACCGAGAAGTTCAAGCTCATCCTCGCCCAACCTTCGGTAAACGGGTTGCTCCATCCCTTTTGAAACTTTTAACTTTTTAACTGTCCTTGGTGGAGGGGGAGGGATTTGAACCCCCGAAGGCAACTGCCAACAGATTTACAGTCTGCTCCATTTGGCCGCTTTGGTACCCCTCCAGACCTTCTCCTTGGAGCCGGCGGCCGGAATCGAACCGACAACCCCTCGCTTACAAAGCGAATGCTCTGCCTGATTGAGCTACGCCGGCACCGGAACTACCAATTATTCTAACAGATGAGAATTGACACAGTCAAGCAACTGTAGTAAATTCTCTCGAGCCGGTGGAGGTCACCCGCCGAACCATCTGACCAGACGCTCACGCTCGAACTGACGCTTACGCTCGAGGCCCTCCTCCGAGGGCGGATTCATCGTGAACTGGGGCCCTCCCTCTGCCAGCAAGTTTGCTTCGGCGGCGGCCGCTATGTCGCCTCCAGCATCTACAAAGCATGCACCTATGCCGCTATACCTTGCGGTTTCCCCACCGGCGAGTTAAGTAGCTCTTTTTGTCGATCGTTTCTTTGCACCCTTGCTGACCGGATACCATCCTCCTGGCTCTACCTCCAGTTTCAGAACCCTCTTGAACTCTGCCATATACTTGAGCATCTCTTGAAGCTGAAGGTTATTCCCTTCAAGACCACGCTTCCAGACCTTCTTGTCCACGGTGCCCAAGACGATATAATCGTTTCCGATGACTTCAGGGGCCAATGAGGAAAAGGAATGAGCCAACTCGGTTTCCAATTCATCCTGGTGAGCCATAATCAACTCGCATGGCGTGCAATACCTGCAGGTTTTGCCGAGCATTATTGGCCCCCAGCCATCAATGTGGATGAACAAAGCAAACTTCCGGAAATGTGTCAATTTCCTACACTTTGGGCATCTGCTTAGGCGTTCATCGGAATAAGGATTGAGGATAAACGAGTAGCGAGGAAGGAGCTTCCCAATTCTCTTACGTGCCATGGCAGTATCAGTATCTCGACTGTTTGAGCCACTTGCTGGAAGCCGCAGAGTGAAACGGCGCGGCTTTCAGCAAATCGGCTCAAGCTACTGGTTCGGCAGTTGCTTGGTTCTCAACACTTCCTCAACACACAATTCAAGTGATCCGTTAACGATGTTTCGAGTTCTCTCATCGAGAGTTTCTGTCCAGTGAAGTATGGCATCTCGCAGACTTCCAACGACCGAATGCGGAAACGTTCCTTCTTCAACCTGGTACTCGATCGCGTTCAAGATAGAGAAGATCTTGCGCCGCGTCTGCTCGGGCATGTGGGCTGACTCGACGACCTGCTCGAACGCGTGCATGTGATCAACGGCTTCCTGATTGTAGACCATTTCGTCGTAGTGGCTTTCGTCGCCGGCCATCTCCGATGTATCCCCCCCGGACGAACTTCTCCTCAGCCTAATCCCATCTTCTTCAACGCTTTCCACAGATTCCGGCGTCGCCGGTGTTCGACACGCCATCTGTCCAGAAGGGCTTCACAGCTCTGAGGCGCTAACTCGTTCAGAGCGGCCATCCACCGGGCATGTTCTGTGTAATCCGATCTGCGGGCCGTTTCGGGTCTGGGCACCAGATCCTGCAAATGCCCTTTCCAATACGCCATCACCCGGTCCAACAAACCATCGGGAGCATACCGTTTCAGGTACTCCTGCCGGGATGTGTCGTCGGGGGTCGACAATTCCCGAGGTCTGACCACGACCCCATAGAATTTGGGATACCGATTCCGCTCGCCGCTTATCTCGGTCAAATCTTTCGTCAGAAGCCGTAAGAATCCATAATCCTCACCCAACGACGTCCGCTCTCCAGGTAAACGCGCCGGCCACCGATCGATCTTTTTCTGAAACCAGGAGGGTCCTCTTTGCGTATCGACGATGCTCTCTATGAGCCAGTGCAGCCACCAGGTCTTGCGGATTTTTGTAGATTCAGATCTGAATTCCCACGAACTCGGTTTGGCCCTCTGGATGATATGATCTTGCCATGATCGGAACAAGGCCTGACGGGTCTTCGTGGGGACCGAGACCTCTTCAAAGGCGTTGAACATGGTTTGCCAGTCGAAAAAGTGGTCGAAGGCGATAAGCTGGAGCTCCAGGGCGTTGACCCGTTGTGATTGGTCCAATCCTTTGGCGGTCTGCTGGTAATAGCGGAGCAGGTTTTTGTGACTCTCCACGTTGGCATCGTCGTAATAAAACCTGGTTACGATCGTAAACAGCAGGGAGGTCTCGGGGGTCCAGGATCTGTCGCTTCGGTTGGATTCCAACAGCGCGTTCAGGGTCTCCTGGATAACCCGGAGGCTCTCCCGGTAGTCTTCTTTAGCCAATAGATCCTCGATCACCGGCAGGCCGTTTTGCCAGTGCTGGGGGATGGTGGCCCGCAGTTTGTCCAGATAGCGCTCAGGCGCATACTGCCCGACGCAATACATATAGAGGGCATGCCAGTGGGAAAAGGTATTTTCCAGGCGTTCTTTCCAGAGCGGTGTGTTCTCGTGATCGTGACGAGTTAGCCCTTCAAAAACGGCCCGTTGATCGGCCTCTGACAGTTGCAAGAAGAAATCCAGGAAGGCGTTGCGTTCTAGGGTCACAAAGGAAACACGGTTTTCCCAATCCAGAATGCGCTGGGCGAAGGCGAACGCATCCTGCCCCTCACCTCTGATGCTAAACCATTCCCACTTCAGCAGACAGATGGTAAGATTTTCTTCCAAATAGAACCCCTCGACGATCTCCATCCATTCGGGCATTGTACCCGAGATCGCCTCTTCGGCTTCCCGGAGGGCCTGGGCAAAGCCCATGTCCGGAGAGAATCCGTTTTGAAAGGCAGTTTGGAGCAGTGGTCGCATCTTCCCTGCGATCCCCTCAAGGTCATCGATGAACGCGGTGCTGTCAAAGTAGGGGGGCTCCCAATGCGCGTCTTGCGCCATGTATGCCCCATCCTCTCGCGCCGCTTCCCCGACAATACCGTCCCACTTGTCCCACAACCCGGACCATGTCTGTTCCAATTTGGCCTTGGAAACCGATTTGGCTTCGGCCACTTTTGCTTCTGCACCCTCGGTTGCCTTAGGTGGAGAGAGGATATGCCGCACGGTCTGCCGGGTATCCGGCTGTAGTTGTTCCAGCATCTTATCCCTTATATCAGACGGCAAAACCTTGAATAACGCATCGAACAGATGGGCAATTTCCTGTTGGGTCAGAGCCTCAAAGATGAGATCCCCGACACGGACTAGAGACCTGTCCGACTTGACCTCTTTCTTTCTTGGCATAGGACTTACACCCCTTTCCTTGCATCCGGCGTCCGCGCGTCCAGCGAGGTGTTAGGCAGCGCCCTCGCCCGTCTCGGGCTCCTCTCCCATTTCCCGTTGCAGCACCTTCCTCCAGTACTCCTCATCGTATTCTGTTTCTTCCCGTAACTCCTCTGACAGATCCGACAATCGCTGGCCTTCCATGTCCAGCCGATAGGCAAGATCCGCTGCCCGATAGCAGATTTGCGTCACCAGCCGCTCGATCGATGCCCTATCACCCCACCCCGCTTCAACTGCCTTCTCGATCGACTGTCTCACCCCGCGACGAAAGGCCTGCACAAGGGTCGGTGCATCGACGATCTCTTTCGCTTCCCGGTACTTCATCAGCCAACCCTCGACCTTGGCTTCTGGCATGCTGAGCTCTTGGGCGATCCGAGCC
Source organism: Bipolaricaulia bacterium (assembly GCA_046758705.1). Taxonomy (GTDB): domain Bacteria; phylum Bipolaricaulota; class Bipolaricaulia; order JBHIAT01; family JBHIAT01; genus JBHIAT01. Next base: position 22,085 of record JBHIAT010000008.1, on the reverse strand, counting down.
TTATCCCAGCCTTCTCGCTCAGCCTTCTCAAGGATATCCACCTCGCGCGGCATCAGCGCTTCGAAACGCACATTGCCGATCCCGAGATGATCCTCGTAGTTGGCATAGCTGTATCCAAAGAGTTCGGCCGCAAGCATTTCTCTGTGTGTCAGTCGACGCATCGCAATAATCCTTTCACCAAGTGTCCGTAAGATGCTCAGCACCTCTCAGGGGCTGCCTAACGAGGTGTTAACCCGCACTTTGCACTTTATCGCCTTTGGTGGTCTATCTCACCTACCCTTTTCAACTCGCCAAAATGGCACCTGGGGTCACGCCACCACTCTTGAGAGTTCGCTGCTTTCATCACTTCGATTTCACCAACGCGTTTATTTGTGCGGGCTAACGGCAAGGATCAGCCGCGAGGAATGGGCGCACCGCGCCTATTTCTCGTCGGCCGAATCCGCTTGTTCTGCATGGTCGGATTCCTGTTGGTGCATGTATTCTTCTCGAAGCTCCGCGAGGGTCCTTTCCTCGGAGTCCTTCCAACTGATCCAGCCGTTTACAGTCCTCCGGTCACTACCTGCATCTTGAATGCCGTAGAGAGCAGCATAGCTAGGACTGCTGAAGGTTTTGCCAAGGACTTGCAGAGAGCCGTTTGCCTGGACTACTGCAGTGTATGTTCTTCTCTCACCTTGTCGAGGTTTGTACGGCATGGTCAACTCTTGTCCCGCTGTGAGGAGGCCAGCTTGGATAAGATCAGCGATTGAAACGTCATAATGGGCTATACCCGTCCTACGCACTTCGTTTTCCTCGGTGGTGTCAAAGTCCGGTCTGTATTCTTCTGGGATCTCATACACAATGTTGGATGAGTCATTGAAGTCGACGTATTTCCGTATGGTCCACAACTTGACGTCGACTCTCAGCGTTTCAGCCCATGCGCGCAGATCATTAGAGATTGAATCAATCGGCATGCCGACAATGGGGTCCTTTTCGAACAACTCTGACAGGACTCCCCTGACGTCTATGGGGTCGATTCCTTCATCCGTAAATTTCTCCATGAGATCATCATCTTCGCGCACTGCTGAGACGACCATCTCTGCAAGAAGACGTTTGGTGGTTTGCCGCGTCGCAGCCACGATTTGTTTGGCAACTTGTTGGGCGATGTGGCCCCACACACTGTGGCTGGACAGCTCCGCCTCAACAATGAACCACTGCCGATTCGGGATATCGACTACGAAGCCATCGGGAACCGTACCGTAATCGTCGAGAGTCCGAAGCACTCGTTTGGGAAGATAGATTGAGCCCGGGCCAAAGATATAGTCGGCGTTATCAACTACCACCTGCTCGATCTCGTTCTCGTCATCGAAAGGTGTTTGAAGGAATTGCCTTTCACCATGGATGAGCATAGCGTACCCCTATGAGTTCTTTGTCATGCAGAACTATTATTAGATTATTAGGCCGCTTGTGCGATTTACTCTCCCTCGTGCACTACCTCATAACGAAGCCATATACGCCCCTCAGGTTGAACTTGGGTGGAGATTAGTTTGAGCTGGGTTGGCCACTCGTCGGGTTTTAATGCTGGCGAGTCAAACAGCGATGGCGTCTCAAAGCCGCCTATGATGGCGGGGAAGAACTCAATGTTGATTTCGTCCACAAGCCCGGCACGCAAGAGCGCGCCGTTTAACTTGCCTCCAGCCGTTGACACGACACATGTAACTCCCAGCCGGGATCCCAGCTTCTCCATGGCAAGCCGGAGATCGACTCGCTCTTCTCCTGCTACCAGGTAGGGAATATTCTCGCGCTGGAGATAGGCGAGATACTTGGATGGCGTATGATGGGCAACTAGGATCAGTATATGCCACCCTTCCCATCCTTCAAATTCTTTCATCCACCCCTGGACACGTCCTCGACTATCCACAGCTGTGAACCATCCTCGCTGTCCCGGACGATGGACAGCAGCTTCTGGCAGGAAGTCCTGATACAGCATTTTGGGATCACCCTCGAAAGGTGGGAGCGGCTTGGGCTCATCGCCCTCCCTGACAAAAGTGCCACTGCCTTCAAGAAGGACTTGTGGGTTGTGAACGAACTCGAGCCACTTGAAAAATGCATCTGCATCCTCGCCTGACCCCGCGAGGGCCTCCCATCTTTCTCTTTCTTCGTCCCCAAATCCCAATAGGACATCTGGCGCAAGTGTTACCCTTCCGTCTACTGAGGCAACCGTATGGACGACTACTTTTGGTCTCTTCATAAGCACATTCTTCCTCAGAAACTGCCTTGATAGCGCGGTCGGCTGCAACGACGAGTTAAGCGGCTCTTGGGCCTACTGAACCAATTCTGTTTCTTCCATCCAGGCAGGTCTCAGATCGTAATAGAGCACATCGGGGTCTATATCCGCTCCGTTGTCCCAGGCGATCGTGCCGTCTTCGACTTTCATAGAACGGAACGTTGTCAGATCATTGTGAATCGGCTCGAAGATAGGTCCGTGCAGGTAGGGTTCCAGATCAATCTCTTTTTGTGTCTCATCTTCGAATTCCAGCCGTACCTTAAACTTCTCAAGCGGTTCTACAGATCGAACGCGTACTAAAGGACCCGGTTTTGTCATCAAGCAACACCTCCCTGTGTCAGTCAAGGGGCTCAATCTTTTTCAACGGCAAACCTGCTCGTGCCCTATCCCAATTCCCTTTCAACTCAGCGCGGTGCAATGTCGTCCATTCCACGACCAACGCATGGGCACGACGGGGCAACTTGCCTCTTAGTGCTTCGATCGTTTCGATCTCATAGACAGCTTCATGCTCACCGTATTCAGCGTGAAAATGCGGTGGTGAATGGTCATTGTAGTACATGAAAATCACTATACCGAAGAATTCGCTGATGCGGGGCATATATTCTCTCTATGTTCATGTCTTGGACGCAATCGCACCGTCCGGGCGTGTCCGTTCAGTACCATGATATCCCAAATGAGAGGGGGATTCAAGGGCAAGGTAGATCCTGCCGTGAACGCTCATGCGCGGCAGTGATGATACTGATCTTGTTGAAGACGATTCTCCTTGTACTTCTGCTGCCTAACTATAGTTGTGCCATATAGCAGGTACCTGTTAAATGTGGAGCTAAGGTCTCCACTCAAACAGGAGGACCGCCAATATGGTACGACAATCACCCGCCCGTGAACAACTCCATCGCTTGACCGTCAAGATCCTCGACCAGGTCTTCATCACGCGCGCTCAGGAAGGGCTGGGCTGTTCCCTGTTCGAAGCCCAGGCCCTGCCGATCTGGTCGAGGTGGCAGGGCTGTGCGTAGCCCACTAGACGGACCGACGGTACCTTAAACGCACGCAGATGTAGTAAATTCGAGCCGGTGGAGTGTCACCCGCCGAACCATCTGACCAGACGCTCACGCTCGAACTGGCGCTTACGCTCGAGGCCCTCCTCCGAGGGCGGATTCATCGTGAACTAGGGCCCTCCGTCTGCCAGCAAGTTTGCTTCGGCGGCGGCCGCCATGTCGCCTCCAGCATCTACAAAGCACACGCCTATGCCGCTATACCTTGCGGTTTCCCCACCGGCGAGTTGCGCTACTATGTTTCTTGCCAACGTGGAAGCCTGAGCCTCTGCGAAAGCCCCCGCCTTCGGATGGGGCCTCCCGTCAGGGAGTCTGAGCGACGCAACATCTCCCACAGCATACACATTCGGCACTGAAGTCTCGAAACTCCAGAGGTCAACAGGAACGAAGCCCGATTCGTTTGTGAGACCGGCATCCCGCACGACCCCAGGTGCCCGGTGTGGCGGGACCGCGCCGAGAACATCATACGAAAGCTCCCAACCGTTTTCGTAGATTATCTTATGTCCGATGTTGTCCACCGAAGTCGACTTATGCTGTGGAAGATACTCAATCCCGCGATCGGCCAGCAGCGATTTTATGGCATCTCCCACTACTTTTCCCGCGAGAGGCATAGGCTGCGGCTCCGGCGTAGACACTACGACGCGAACGTTCTCGCGGACTCCGCGGTTTCTTAGCATATCGTCAATCAACATTGCGTACTCGTAGGGCGCCGGTGGACACTTGAACGGTACTGATGTAACCACGATGGCAACTGTGCCGCTGTCTATGCCTTCCAATGCCGTCTTCAACTGGATGACAGAGTCCATATCATGCAGGTCGTAACCGCCCCTCGGGAGGCCTGGCACGAGCTCAGGCGCCAGTTCGGCTCCCAGGGCGATTACGAGGTAATCGTAATTCAGATGCTTGGACCTTGTGTGGACCGCCTGTTCGGCTGTGTCGATGGCGACAATCTCGTCATGGATGAATTTAACGTGGCGAGCCTGTAGAGACGTATAGGGTCTCTGCCCGTCCTCGGGTTTTCTTCTTCCAACCAGGACCCACTGCATCGAAAAGCCTACACTAAAGTGGATCTTTCGGTCCACCAGCGTAACGTCTGCCTTCCCTGTGGCTGCCAAAGAATCCAACTCAGATGCGATAGTCAGCCCTGCGAAACCCGCCCCTAAAACCACAACTCGTCTCTTGGACGAACCCCTTGAAGCCGTAGTCACCGTTATACCTCCTCAACAGTCAAAGCCGCATAACGATCGCGAACTGAGCGGCCCACGGTAGCACAGGTCCGCTCCAGCGAGGGGTTAAGCGGACGCATGCATGTCAACTTCGGGAAGCTCTATTCGGGTACATCCTCGATCCGCATACCTTTGCCAGCTTGTAGGCTCTCCCTCGCGTTGGTGATCCTCGCTAAGAACCGCGGATCGTTCTCCAACCGGTAGTCAAACCAATCCTCCTCCGACTCAAAGCCTATGAGCACCCCCACCGGTTTGCCATGGCGGGTAATGACGATCTCTTCCTTCGCCGCCAGCCGCAAGTATTTCGACAACTGATCTTTGACCTCGGAAAGAGCCACTCGTTTCATTTCGCTTCCCCCTTTTCCTCCAGCCAGTTGGCTGCCTTGGATTTCGGCACTATCGCCAATACCTCAACTTGGTCTTCGACCACATCGTAGAATACCCGAAACTCGCCAACTCGCAGGCGGTACTGAGGCTTGGTTAACCCTCGGAGACACTTGATTCGGGCTCGACTCACCTTCTCCGGCTCGCACCTGAGATGCTTTTCGATCACGTCGCGCACGATGGAACGATCCCTCGCTGACAGGTGCTTCAGATCCTCGACGGTTTCAGGCGCGAGGATGATCTCGTATCTCATTCTGGCTAGATTCTAGCCGGAGTCTGGCCTTCAGTCAATGTTCGACCTGGAGCAATCACTTGGCGCTACGATAACGGTTGCGAGCTGAGCAGTGCAGGATCGCAACTTCGGCCATGATGGCGTGCGCATCCTGCGTTCGCTCCAACGAGCGGTTAGGCAACACGAGCCTCTGTAGGTGCCGACCGTCCGTCAGATCACCCTGATTGATTCGTTCAATTGTTCGCCAGATGATTGGCAATGGACGCCTCTTCAGTGCGTTGCCAATACTCATACACGCGCTGTAACTCTTGTGAAAAGAACCTCGAATCATCAACGCCGTCATAAGCGCCGAGTTCTTGTGCAAGCGCGAAGAACCTCTCGCCCGGACATTCGCTTTCAGGTAGCACCACCACCGCTGAAAGCAAAGGTCTACCCTCATTATGTTCCTCTCTTGAGACGGTCATCAGAACTCTTTCAATTAGGTCTAAGTCAGGCTCAACATCTAGATGAGAATCCGTCAACATCGAAGCAATCTCACTATAGGTGATCGTCTGACCTGCTCGCGCAGCTTCTATCAAGCGCGCGCGGATCATCTCGTTGATAGATACAAGCACCAGGTTGAAGTTGATGCTTTCTTCGTCCGTTGCCCGTATTGACACAAATTGCTCGCCAGAGTCCGGAAGCTGGTGGAGACCAAGTGTCAGTTCTCTACCCATTGCCTCGAACTTGAATTCGGCGGTGCGGACAATGGTCTCCGTGTCATCGCGATAAAGGCAAACGGTAGTCAAGGGGTGTTTCTCAACCTCAATCCAGAGCTTCGCACTAATGTCGACGTATGCAATGTCTAGGACTCCGGCTGTAGTGGCTAGCTGGAAGCGATCCTGCTTGTTCGGGAAGACGAGACGAACATGCCTCTTTGCTTTGGGGTCGCCGGGTACTATATCGGAATACACTTCATCACGTGAGACGCTCGTCCAAATGTCCCAAAGCGACGCCTGACTACCATCTTTCTTTCTCCGGAAAACCTTCGCATGAATATCGAAAGGCGGTTCAAACATCTCTAGGACTTCGGGGGGGAGTTCCACTGTAGAATCATCTGGTGCAGCTAGAAGAATGGACACATGCGTGAAATCAACACAATGTTTAAACCCCACGATTTCCTGGACACCGAACCAGAGTAGAATCTCGTCAGGGTCAACTTCCTTCAGCGTACGTAACTCGATACTATTGGCCTCTGCCCGGTTAATTGCACCAGAGGTAAAGCCCTCTGAAGACACAGCCATAACCTTGCTCGCACCAACGTCTTTAGCCTTATAGGCAAGTTGCTCTATCCAGGTCACATCTTCGTCTTCTTGGCGATCTCGGCACTCCACGATCACCAGAATAGAGGCAGAGCCTACCCTACCGCGAAGCGAGACATCTACTTCGCGGCGTGACTTTGACTCCTTCCCACGGATGTAGTCAGGTGATGTAACCTCAATACCTTGTGGTCCCAAACGTTCTTCAAGAAGCGCCACTAGCTTCTCGAGATCGCGCCCTTTTCTTGCCATTCCACATCCACCTCAGATATCTCGTTTTTCCTGGCGAGTGCTGCCTAACGGCGCGGTTGAGAGGTGTGGCGACTTGTTCGCCACGTCCTGCTCGAACCGCTAATTAGACAGAAATATCAACGTTAACCGATTGAATTTCCGTTACCTTCCACTGCACGAGTCGTAGTCCATCGTCCAGAAGCCCGTCCAGTGAGGTTGGGGTGTTGGGCAGTCCAGCCATCATGCGTTGCTGTAGAGAACCTTGGGCTTCGGGAGACAAATTTTCCCACCAGTCAGGTGCCATGTAGAGGTTTTCAAATGAATCAAATGCAAACCGAACCAATGCGTAAGGTATTGCCTCAATTTTCATTTCAAGGAGCGTCTCTATCAGGGCTCGACATGAACGATCGCTATCGTTTCTCCATGCGAATACAGCAGCCCCATGCTCTTCATTAGCGATGAGTGACATCGTCAGCATGTCCAGTCGCTCGTCCAGATCGGCTAGGTCTTGCAATTGGTTCCCCAAGAAATCGAAGTGAGGTTGCATAATACCACTACACATAATCTCGGGGCTCCGATCGAGATGGATGGCTATGGCTCGAATGTGGCTGAAATCCTTTGACAGGAGATCTGCATCATACGCTTGCTTGTGGCTTCCTAGATCTTCAATGGCACTCTGGATACCTAATTCAAATGCTTCTGCGAACTCCTGGATCATTATTTGGTGCCAGATTGGCTTTCCCTTATCTGCCTCCCGATATATGGGTAAGGAAGCCTTTGTACACTCCTTCAGGTACAGTTCTTTCACGTGCGGCCGGTATGCAAGGAGGAAACACTGTTCAGCGTCTCCTCTGAACGTTTGCGCTTCGAGTGGGGCAAATGTCTCCGAATCGTGGCCCGCGCAGAAGCCCCAAAAGGTGGACGCTTGGTTGATCCCAACAAGCCTGGGTTCAAGGATGCCACCACTAGCCTGAAGCATCTTGAAATCTGTACTGACATGATAGACGTGACCCTGCCTGGCAATGCGCAGTAGGTCTGCGGAACGGCGGACCGTGTGTGCCCGGACAATCTGACCGGAGCACGTACCGGGGCTCGCCTGAGGGTGAAGGCATGCTCGCCAGGAGAAAGCCTGCCGCTGTCGTTTTACTGCATCCCACGGGTTTACGGGCTCTTGCTCTTCTCTGCTTAGATGGCAGTGTTTGTACTTCTTTCCCGAGCCGCACCAACACGGTGCATTTCGGGGGTAGTTTCTCTTGGCCAATTTTACGTGTTTCACGATTTCAATTATACCAATGAACACGTAGAGGTGTCAAGGCCGATTCCTCCCCATGGATGAATCCTGAGGACCCCTTGACTTAATCATGTTGAAGAATCGTGATCCTTAAGGGGGAGGCGGTCTACGGAACGCAACTGGAGGAGATCCACAGCATCCCATCGTTTTGGTTCGCTTGGCTCTCCTTAAATTCGGTTGCTAATTTGCTTTATCGCTTAGCCTGAAGCTTCAGACAACTTCAAGTCGCTTCCCGGATCGAGACCCACACGTTTCGTCGCCGGGGCCCGTCGAACTCGCAGAAGAACACCCCCTGCCACGTCCCCAGCGAGAGCGCTCCGTTTGAGATGAAGATGCGGACCGACTGGCCCATCAGGCTCGCCTTGACGTGAGCCGGGGCGTTCCCCTCCCGATGGGCATAGGCCCGGTCCTCGGGGACGAGTTCGTTCAACCAGTTCAAAATATCGACGGCTACGTTGGGATCGGCGTTCTCATTGATGGTGATCCCCGCCGTGGTATGGGGCATGAACAGATCACAGACCCCGTCGCGAACCTCCGCCTCCGCCACCACGGTTTGCACCTGGCGGGTGATATCGACCAGCTCCCATTGGGTCCGGGTGGTCACCTCGATCGTCCTCATTGTAGCACCTCCTCGAGTTGCTCCTTGAGGGGTTGTTTATCTTCGTCTTGGATGCCCTTGGCCCGGATCGTGACCCGATTGAAATCGGCGTCGTTGCCGTCCCGGGTGATGCTGATGATCTCCACCCCGAAGATTTCAAACACACGGGTTACCTGGTAGAGGTCTTCCGGCGACCTCAGCTTGATGGTGATCCGGGTTCCCCCCTCCCTGATCCCGATCATCTCGGCGAACGCTCGGGAGATATCGGATTGGGTGAGGATACCGACCAACTTTCCCGCATCGAGGATCGGCAGGACAATGAGACCATGCTCCTGAATCAGGAGCGCGGCCTTCTCGATCGGGTCCGTGACCTCGACGGACACCTGGTGTGACGAGACCACCTCCTGGATCGGTCGATCCAGGGCCTCCTGCTGGCCCTCAGCCGTCAGCTTGGTGACACTCCTGCGAGTCAGAAAACCCGCCAACACCCCATCCTCATCGGTCACCAACAGGACCCCAAGCCGGTGTTCGTCCATGAGTTCCTTCGCCCGCTGAACCGGGTTGTTCCAGGTCACAGCCACCGGATCCGTCCGCATGTAATCCCGAACCTGCATCGGTTGCCCCCTGTTCCGCCGACTTTGTTGCTTTGGTCTACACCCACCTCTACTTCTGCTGTTCCCGGGCGAGCAGGTTCTCGGTGAGCTCCGCAGGGACGGTCTGATGCTTGAGGTACTCCATCTGGAATGTGGCGCGACCTTGAGTCATCGACTTGAGCTCCAGGATGTAGTTCTGGAACTCGGCCAGTGGCACCTCGGCCTCGATCGTCTGTTCGTCCATCCCCAGGATGCGACCCCGCTTCCCGGTCACGTCCTTCATGATGTCGCCAGTGAACGCTTCCGGCACCCAGACTGTCAGCTTCATGATCGGCTCGAGCAGGACGGGTGAGGCCTGCTGGGTGGCCAGTTTGAGTGCCCTGGAGGCAGCGATCTTGAACGCGATTTCGGAGGAGTCGACGGAGTGGTAACTACCGTCGTAAACGGCGACCCGGACGTCGGTCATCGGATAGCCGGCAAGCACCCCCTCAGCCATTGCCTCCACCACCCCTTTCTCGACACCGGGGATGAACTGATTCGGGATCACACCTCCCCTGATCGCATCGACGAACTCGAAACCCTCTCCTCGCGACATCGGTTCGACACGCAGAAAGACCTCCCCGTATTGTCCGCGCCCGCCGGTCTGCTTCTTGTGCCGATACTGGCCGGTCGCGGTCCGCTGGATCGTCTCCTTGTAGGGGACCTTGGGGATCTTCATCTGGATCGAGACGTTGTAGCGGTTCTTGAGTCGCTCGGTGATGATATCGAGGTGGGTGTCACCCATCCCCGCCAGGATCGTCTCCTGGGTAATCTCGTCCCGGTAGAAGTCGATCGTTGCCTTGGTTGCGACCAGTTCCTTTAACGCGGTGCTCATCTTCTCCTCATCCGCCTGGGTCTCGGGTTTGATCGCCCTGAAGAAGATCGGATTGGGGAAATCGACGAACTGACACGGGGGGATATTGGGCTGGGCGGCGAGCGTGTCTCCCAGCGACAGCCTCTCGAGCTTCGCTAACCCCACGATCTCCCCGGCCTCGGCCTGCTTCACTTTGGTCTGCTTCCCCCCCAGGAACCGGTAGATGTCCCGGACCGTCCCCTTCTTGCCGGTCGAGATGTTGTGGACGGTGCTTCCCTCCTGGATCGTTCCGCGCTGTACCTTGATAAAGTCCATGACGCCGAGGTAGGGATCGGAGATCACATTGAAGACGAGTGCGTTGAAGCCATCTCCCTCGGCAGTCTCGAAGGATGGGGTGAGTGAGGTCAGTCGGTCGAGCAGGAGGTCGATCCCCAGGTCGTTTAGGGCGGACCCGAGCAGCACCGGCCTCAGCCCCCCCGACCTTATCCCCACCCGCAACGCAGCCTCGATCTCTTCGACCGTGATCTCCTCCTCCTCGAGGAACTTCATCATCAACTCGTCATCGGACTCCGCGAGACGCTCCAAAAGTGCCTCCCGGTCGTTCGCGATCCGTTCCTCCAGTTCCGCCGAGATCTCCACCTTGCCAGTGTTGAAGTCGAACGCCTTGTTCGTGATCAGATCGAAATTGCCCACCCAAGCGCCGTCCGCTCCGATAGGTATCTGAATAGGGGTGAAACGCTCGTCCAGTTCCCTCAGGGCATCGAGGGCTGCCTCGAAGTTTGCGTTCTCGGCATCCATGCGGTTGATGAACGCGAACGCCGGTTGGGTCCCGATGATCTCCCACGCCTTTTCCGTCTGGACCTCGACCCCTTTCTCAGCGTTCAGGACCAGGACGGATACCTCCGCGACCCCCACCGCCTTGTGGATCTCCTCGACCAACTCCGGGGAGCCGGGGGTGTCCAGGAGGTGGATCCTTTCCCCCCCCCTGTCGAGCGAACCGACGGCCAGATCGATGGAGTACCCCCGTCCCTTCTCCTCCTTGGAGGGGTCGAGGTCGATCTCCTCGGGCTTTGCCGCACCGCTGTTCGCGATCAGGGCCTTGGCGAGCGTTGTCTTACCGCAGCCTGCATGTCCCACCAACGAAATCGCCTTCAACCGAATCACCTCATGCTCCACATCTAGAATTTGGACGGAAGTGCCTTGAGAAAGCGTTTTTCCAGCCCGATTTTAGCACAGAAGATGGATGGAATCAAACCTTGAAGATCCGTTTCGCCTTGTCGATCGCCTCGACGAGCCGATCGACCTCCGCCTCGGTGTTGTAGAGGTAAAAACTGGCTCGGGCGCTGTTGCCCATGCCGAGCCTGTTCATCAGGGGTTGGGCACAGTGGTGGCCCGAGCGGACAGCGATCCCTTCGCTGTCAAGAATGTCGGCGAGGTCATGAGGATGGACTCCACGTCGGACCGGCTGGACGACGATTCCCTCACCGTCCAGCGTCGAAGACAGCGCCTCAGCGGAGACGCCTTCAAGGTTGAACGAGATGACCCCCAGTCGATCGTTGCTGGTCGTCGGACCGTAGACGCGGAGTCCCGGGATCGACGACAATTGCTCTAGGGCGTAGTCGGTGAGCCGTTTTTCGTGCGCGACGATCCGCTCCATCCCCAGCGCCTCCAGATAATCGATCGCGGGGCCGAGGCCGATCCCTCCGGCGATGTTGGGCGTGCCTGCCTCAAACTTCCACGGGAGTTCGTTCCAGGTCGCTCCTTCGGTGGTGACTGTTATGATCATGTTCCCACCATAGAGAAACGGGTCCATCGCCTCGAGCAGTTGCTCCGGGGCATATAAGAAGCCGGTCCCGGCAGGCCCCAGCATCTTGTGGCCGGAGGCGGCCAGGAAGTCGCAGCCGATCTCTCGGACATCCACGGGAAGGTGCGGGACGGACTGAGCGGCGTCGATCAACACCTTCGCCCCGACCCGGTGCGCCTCGGCGGTGATCTGTTTCACCGGGTTGATCGTCCCCAGCACGTTGGAGGCATGTGCCACCCCGACGAGCTTGGTGCGCTCGTTGAGCAGCTCGGGAAGCTGATCCAGTCTGAGACGGCCCTGTTCATCGATATCGAGGAACTTGAGCGTGATCCCGAGACGATCGCGCAGCATCAGCCACGGGACGATGTTGGAGTGGTGTTCCATCATGGTGATCAGGACCTCGTCGCCCTCCCGCAGCCGGTTCATCCCCCACGCATAGGCGACCAGGTTGATCGCCTCGGTGGCGTTCCGAGTGAAGACGATCTCACGCCAGCTGTTCGCGCCGATGAATCGAGCGACCTGTTTGTGGGCTTCCTCGTAGAGGACCGACGCCTCATAGCTGAGCGTGTGTACTCCGCGGTGGACGTTGGCATTGGTCCGCTCGTAGTAGTTCCGGATCGCATCGATCACCTGGCGAGGTTTCTGGGCCGTGGCTGAGTTGTCCAGGTAGACGAGCGGTTTCCCTCGGACTTTTCGCTCGAAGATCGGGAAGTCCGTTCGGATCTGTTTCGGATCGAGCGACTTTGCTCCAGTCCGTGGCTTAGCCTTGGCTTTCATGCGCTCCACCCGTTATCCCCCCGTTATTCTAAGCGGACGAGGATATCTGAGCCATCCACCTTGATCTCCAGAGTCTGGATCGGCTCGAACGCCGGCATGCGCACCACCTCGCCCGTGGTGATATCGAACTGAGCCCCGTGTCGGGGGCAGGTGATGATCATTCCCTCCAAGGTCCCACCGGTTAAGATCCCACCGTCGTGGGTGCAGATGTCCTGGGTGACGTAATAGTTGCCGTCGATGTAGTAGATGGCGATCAGCTCGTCGTCGACCTCATGGGAGATGTACCCGCCGGGCTCCAGCTCATCGGTCGTCGCCACCTTGACGAATTCACCTTCAGCCATCGCTCGCTGTTGCACCTCTCTCTAACACCTGTTTCTGTTCGTGTTCGTGCTCTGGTTCCTCGCCGGGCCAGTCCTTGATCCCGTAGACTCCGGCTTTCACCACCTTGAGGGCGAGCATCGCGCACTTCATACGCACCGGTCCGATCTCGATCCCCAACTCGTCGAGCATCTCTTCTCTGCCGATCTTTTTGACCTCATCGAGATCCTTGCCCTTGACCATCTCCGTCAGCATCGAAGCCGCCGCCTGACTGATGGCGCATCCATGTCCACTGAACCGGATGTCGACGATTTTGTCATCTTGGACCTGGATATCGATCCGGATCTCGTCCCCGCAGGAGGGGTTGCCCTCCTGGTGGGTAATGTCGGGATCTTCGAGTCGGCCGAAGTTCCTGGGATTTTGATAGTGATCGAGGATCTCTTCCATATAAAGGTCCACAACTGACCCTCCCACCTCATTTTATCACCTATCGGGTCGAGCGTTCCACTTCCCGTCGATCAGGCCTCTGATCCGCTCGCGCAGCACCGGAAGCGGAACCAGCTGGATCGTCGGCTCGAAGAAGCCGTCGACGATCATCTTGCGGGCCTGATCGTCATTGAGCCCGCGGCTCTTCAGATAGAAGATCTGCTCGGCGTCCATCTGGCTGGCGGAGGCGGCATGGGTAGCCCGCACATCATCCGCCTCAATCTCCAACGCCGGGATTGCGTCTGACTTTGCTCCTGAGTTCAGGATCATCGCCCGCTCCGCCTGATAAGCGTTCGAGCCCTGAGCCCCCGGCTCGATGCGGATCAGGCCGTTGAAGACCGATCGGGCCCGATCCTTGAGAATCCCCTTCACGGTCACCTCGCCCACCGTATGCGGTTGTTCATGGCGCAGGTTGGAGGTCAGGTCGAAATGCTGCTTGGCTCCCCCAAAGAAGATCTGAAGGTCCTCAGCGCGCGCTCCGGGTCCGGCCAGATGGCTGGCCACCTTCGAGAAGGTGAGCTTGCTCCCCAACCAGCCGAGCGTCCAGCGCATCTGACTGCCCCGATCTCCCTGTGACTTGCGGGTGACGAAGTCGTAGACCTGGGGTCCCCAATTCTGGATCCCGCCGAAGGTCACCTCGGCACCCGCCCCGAGATAGACCTCGGCGACCGCGGTGTGCAACGACTGGCCGTCCATGGAGGACAGCGACTCAGTCTCCTCCAGATAGGTGACCCGGCTCCCCGGCTCGGCGATGATCAGGGTGTGGTTAAACATCCCGATGTGCGGCGTCCGCATCAGATAGAGCGCGTAGATCGGCTCATCGATCTCGACCCCCTGGGGCACGTAGAGCAGCGCTCCCCCGCTGAACAACGCCTCATGGAGTGCAGTGAACTTGTGCTCGGTGCGAGCGACCTGGACCATCAGATGGTGCCGAACCAGCTCCAGGTGTTCCCGGATCGCCGTGTTCATGTCGGTGAAGATGACTCCCTGCTCAGCCAGGGTCGTGGGCAATTGGATGTGTACCGGTTCGGAGTCGATCTGAACTAACAGACCGCCCTGTGCCCCCGCTAAGATGGCACGCAGTTCGTCGGGCAGGTCTTCAAGCTCGGTGAGGGCCGCCTGCTGCTTGTTATTGGCATAGGGGACGATCTCCTCCAGGTGAAAGCCCCGGATTTTGGTATAACGGGTTTCGGGAAGCGGCAACTCCTCGGCGACGGCGAGCGCCTCGACCCTCCGATTTCGCAGCCATTCAGGCTCATCCTGGAGATCGGAAAGCGCCTCGACCGCCTCACGGGAGATCCGCTTGACTTGGACTTTCATGTTGCGATGCGCCTCCTCTCGGACGGTTATCCGACCGAGCCCTCCATCTCGAGCTGGATGAGCCGGTTGAACTCGACCGCGTACTCCATCGGTAGCACCTTGGTGAACGGCTCCATGAACCCGAGCACGATCATCGACAGCGCCTGTGCCTCGGACAGACCGCGGCTCATCAGGTAGAAGATCTGGTCCTCTCCCACCTTGCCGACGGTTGCCTCATGGCCGACCGTCACCCGGTCCTCGTCGATCTCGATGTACGGATAGGTGTCCGACCGAGAGTGTTCATCGAGCAGCAACGCATCGCACATGACGTTGGCCTTCGAGCCGACCGCGCCTTGGGCCACCTTCAGGTGGCCGCGGTACGTGGCCCGGCCGCCGTCCTTGCTGATCGACTTGGAGGTGATCGTTGAGGTGGTATAGGGGGCGGCATGGATCGCCTTGCCGCCGGCGTCTTGATGCTGTCCCTTGCCCGCATAGGCGACCGACAGAATGTCGGCCTTGGCGCCCTTGCCCAACATGTAGATCGAAGGGTACTTCATAGTCACCCGACTGTTGTGCACGACCAGTCCGTTTGCCAGGAAGTTGTGTGCGTCTTCTACTTCGATGTCATACACGGCTTCTTCACCGAGCGGTTCGATCGAGAGGATGCGCACAAACTCCACGGGGATCCCCTCATCTGGCAGACCTTGGATGATCCCGATGTAATCTCCGGGCTTGAGCGTTTCCAACGGCTTCCACCTCAGCTGCCACATCTTGCCAAACACCGGTCGACTAAGCGTCAAGAAGGGGTGATTGGCGGTGGCTTTAATCTCCCGGTGATTCTCGGTGATCAACTTGAAGACCGGCTTAACACCCGTACATACGACTCCATTTACTCGGTGCTTGATCACACGCATGGAGTTAAGATCGAGCGCATAGATCCGATCATCCGGCTTGACGTCCTTGATGCTGACGGCACCTCTCGGATTGAGAAAGACCTTGGTGTCGGCGGTTAAGCAGCCGATGTTGGCGTCCACCCATTCCACCTGAGCATCCTGATAGGCGACTGCCCGCTTGGTCACCAGGTTGTAGACGTCGCTCGACCAGTTCTGAAGAGTGGTGTAACGCACATGAGCCCCCGGCTTGGCGATGATCTCCACCACCGCTGAATGGAGCGACTCGGTCGTGTAGACGGGGGCGGTGCAGTTATGAACGACAAAGCCCCGTGTCAGATAGGAATTGGGCTTCCCGGACACGGCAAAGTTGAAGACCGGCCCGTCATAAGGGATGTGGTTCAACGCTTTGATGGGAACCAGGAAGTCATCGCCGGTGTAACGCACCTGACTGTGCTTCTTATCCGGCGTGTAGTAGAGAATGTACTGATCTTGACGGGTGATGGATCGGCTGAGGAGGGTGTCCTCACCGCCCTTGCGGATCATGATGCTGGCGTAGATACCCTGTCGCGCCAGCAACTCCTGGAGCTGTCCGGCCAGTACCCTGGAGGCTGTAGAGGCCCGAACCATCGTTCGTCCTTGACGATATACGCTGCTATCCCCGAAGAAGTAGGTCTCCAACAGGTGAGCCTGCTTTTCCGGGGGAAGCTCCATGATCTCCTTGTTTAAGCGCTTGTCGGAAGCGTGCTTCCCACAGGCAGCGATACACCGTTCCATGAGGTCCTGCGAGTACACGATCAGGCTGACCCCGCTTTGATGGTCCTCCACCTCATAGATGGGCTTGCCGGTTACCCGCCCGACGAGCTCTTTGACCTCTTCGATGTACGCTCGCTCGTGCTGGCCGAACGAGAAAGAGACGACCGGCATGTTGAGTGTCCGGTTGACGAACGCCGACCCTTCAGCCAGATAGTAGCCGAGCAGGCGCAGCAGATCTTCTGTGTACTCCTCATTGTCCCGAACCACCTTGTTGACAGGGAAGACGAGGAAGTCTCCCACCTCCAGATTTGCCGCCTCGATGTAGTGAGGTTCGGCGGACAACAACTTTTGCGTATCCACTTCCGGCAGCCAGTTGTTCCGTGGCTTTCTCTTGGCCAACACCTCCGTTCTTTTCACCGCTAGAACGGGATGCTCTGGTGTCAACTGGAAGGTGTTTCCCGGCGAGAGCGGGCGGATCTCCACCAGATCCCCGCGGTAGGGTCGGGTCTGGACTGCTCGAACGCTTGTCTCTTCGCCATCGCCGTTGATCACCACATCGCCTGGACGGATCGCCTCAATGCCTATCCAGCGCTCCCCGGTGCACACCTTCTCCCCAGTCGGAAGGCACCCCTCGATATAGTGGACCTTGCTCCCCGGCTCGGCGATGATCAACGTCCGTTCAAACTGGCCCATGTTCGACGCATTGATGCGGAAGTAGGCCTGCAACGGAATCTCCACGTGCACGCCCTCGGGGACGTAGACGAAGGATCCTCCGCTCCACACCGCGCTGTTCAGGGCAGCGAACTTATTGTCCTCGATGGGGATGATAGTACCGATATACTCCTTGACGATATCGGGATACTCTCGCAGACCGTCGTCCATGCCGAGGAAGATGACACCCTGCTTCTCCAGATCCTTTCTGATACTGTGATAGACCATCTCGGAGTCGTATTGGGCACCGACGCCGGCCAGGAACTTGCGCTCCGCCTCCGGAATCCCCAGACGGTCGAAGGTCTGCTTGATCTCCTCCGGGACATCGTCCCAACTTCGCGCCTGTTCGTCTGTAGGACGCAGGTAATAGGTGAACTCGTCGAAGTGGATCCTGGACAGATCCGCACCCCAGGTGGGCATCGGTTTCTGGTTGAAGACATTGTAGGCCTTGAGGCGAAACTCGCGCATCCAGTCGGACTCCTCTTTGAGGTGGGAAATCTCCTCCACCACCCGAGCAGAGATGCCCTTGCCCGTCTTATAGACGGATTTTTCCGGATACTTGAAGTCGAACTTTGAGTAGTCGAGGGTCAGTTCCTCGCGCTGCCTGCGCTCTCGTTCTTGTTTCTCTTTGACCCGAGACCCGCGCTTCTTCTCACCCAGATGTTTCATCTCATCAACCATGGTTGCGTCACACCTCCTGCTCCTGGTATTGCTCGATGATCCAGTCGTATCCTCGTGCTTCGAGTTCGTGAGCCAGGGTCTCATCACCACTCTGAGCGATCTTCCCGTTGACCATGACGTGGACGAAATCAGGCTTGATGTAGTTCAAGATGCGCTGATAATGGGTGATGATCAGTGCTCCGAAATCTGGTCCCCGCATTTGATTGATCGCCTCGGCGACGATCTTGATCGAATCGATGTCCAGACCGGAGTCGGTCTCATCTAAAACGGCGATCTCCGGGTTCAGGACGAGCATCTGGATGATCTCCGCCCGCTTCTTCTCGCCCCCGGAGAACCCCTCGTTGAGGTAACGGTTCACAAACGACTCGTCCAGACCCAGCAAATTGACTTTCTCCTTGAGGAGTGCCCTGAATTCGCGGACGGTTCCGGGGCCGCCATCCCTGCCGGCCTCCCGGCGACTTTTGACCGATGTCCACAGGAAGTGGGAGAGCGGTACCCCTTCGATCTCCATGGGGTACTGAAACGCCAGGAACAACCCGAGATGGGCCCGCTCGTCGGGATCTAGGTCAAGCAGATTCTTGCCCTTGAACCAGACCTCCCCGGCGGTCACTACATACGACGGATGGCCCATGAGGATGTAGGCTAATGTGCTCTTCCCCGAGCCGTTGGGACCCATCAGGGCATGGATCTTGCCCTTACCGATCTTGAGGTCAACCCCGTTCAGGATCTCCTCGTCGTCTTGTTCCGCAACCTTGGCACGCAACCCGCTGATTACCAGCTCTGTTTCTGTTGTCATCTTCGTTTCGTTAACGAAACCTCCATCGGTTTAGGTTCGCTAAAAGTATACCATAATAGTCCGAATTTGTCCAGTCTCCAGACGTGGAGGGAGCCCATATGGACAGCGATCTGGTTCCCTTTTTTCACCTTCTTTTGATAAATCGTTCGACACAGATTATAATTCACATACGGGGTGAGAAAGCAGCATGTATTGGATCGCCGGGTGCAAAGCGGTAAGAGAGAGAGCCGGTTATCTCGTGTGGATCATCGCTTTGATCGGCCTGTTCCCCTGGACCGTTCCTGTCCTTGCAGCCGGGGAGCAGGTGGCGTTGACGATCTACAGTGATGACCTGGCGTTGGTCCACGAGATCCGGATGCTGACCCTGGAACCGGGAATGAACCTCAAGCGACTGGCGGGGCTGCCCGATCGGATCATCCCCAGTTCGATCTTCTTGAGAATGGTGGAGGATGCTGAGGGTGTCCATCTGGACGAGCTGATCGTAGGGCCGGAGCTGACCTGGAGGCTGGTCAGCGAACGTGCCGGGACGTATCGGATGGAACTCAGCTACCTGACCGAGGGGGTCAACTGGACGATGCACTATGTAGGCTTGCTCGACGCGAACGGGGCGCGGTTGGGTTTCGACAGCTGGGCCTCGATTTCCAACAACTCCGGGGCCACCTACGAGGAGGCCCAGGTGGGCCTGATAGCCGGCCAGATCCGTCGGGTCGGCTTCGGGCCGGGGTCGCGGGTGCAGTTCGAGGCGGCCCTGGCGGCACCGGTCCGGGAACAGGTCGGCGAATACCACCTGTACCGGCTCGCTCGACCGATGACCCTCGGTGCAGGAGAGACAAAGCAGATCCCGTTCCTGAGAGCCGATGGGATCCAGGTTGAGTCGGTTTTTATATTCGAAGGACAACGGGAGCCCGGGGTTCGGTTCGGGTTTCAGTTCGTCAATTCGATGGAACACGGCCTGGGAGAGCCGTTGCCCGCCGGTATCTTCCGGTTGTATCAGGAGGATAAGACCGGGACGAGGCAGTTCATCGGCGAGGATCAGATCGCTAATACACCCGAGGACGAGCTGGTCCGACTCACGGTGGGAATCGCCTTCGATCTGGTCGCAGAACGCACCCAGACGGATCACATCAAGCGAGGAGCCCAGATCTTTGAAGATTCATTCGAAATCATGCTGAAGAACCGAAAGCCAGAGGGAGTCCGGGTGCGTGTGGTGGAACATCTCCAGGGGGATTGGCAGATCATTCAGGCGAGCCATGACTATCGCAAGGTCGACGCAGAGACGATCGAATTCAATGTGCCGGTGGAAGCAGGCGAGGAAGTGAAGGTCGGTTATACGGTCCGATATCGCCTCTGAACGAAACCGGGGCGTCAAGGTTGTGGGGGAGGGATTAAGAAGCCATGACTGAGGAGCACGGCAGTGAGAACACTGAGAGTGAGAGTGAGAGTAAGAGTAAGAGTAAGAGCAACGAATGTTACCAAAGCTACAAACGAGCCATCGAGAACGTGTTGTACAAGATTCCCGTCAAGAACGGGGCCGTGGATGTCCGGTCAATCTGGGTGGAGACCTGTCTGCCCAGGGATCTGATCCGGGAAATCATCCGGGAGAACTCCATTCAGCTGCCTGATCATGTAGAACGGATCGTCGACTCGTTCGACTGACTGGTAGACACTGGTAGACATGAGTCGGGAACGAGTGGCTGGGTTCGGTGTGGGAGTGTTGATTGTTGATTACTGATCCGCTGACCCGTTTATGTCAGAGGGGGAGCTATGTCGGCTGTGGGGGAGATCCACTTCGGGACCGACGGTTGGCGCGGGGTCATCGCTGAGGATTTCACGTTCGCAAACGTCGGTCGGGTCGCTCGGGCGATCGCCGACTACCTCAAATCGCCAGATCGCAAAAAGGCGTCGATCTATACCGAATGGGGAAGCGAATATCGACCGGCGACGAGCGGGGTGGTGATCGGTTACGACACCCGATTTCTCTCCGAGGCATTCGCTGCGCAGGTCGGCACCGTGCTCATGGATGAGGAGATCCCGGCTTATCTTTCGGCGGAACCGATCCCCACGCCGGCTCTCTCTTACGCGGTGGAGGACCGACGGGCCGCCGCCGGGGTGATGATCACCGCCTCCCACAACCCCCCGCAGTACAACGGACTCAAGATCAAGGCTGAGTTCGCCAGTTCCGTTCCACCTGAGGTGACCGCCGCGATCGAGCGCCGTATCCCGAGGCGATTCAGCGCGCCTCAACATCGACCTGATCAACTGAAACGCGTTGACCTTAAGACGCCCTATCTCAAACGTCTCGGGGAGCTCATCGATCGCGAGCGAATCCGCAGCGCTCCGTTGCACGTGGTGATCGATGCGATGTACGGCTCGGCCCGCGGTTGTATCGCCGATGTGCTCGATGAGATTGGGGTGTCATACGTCGAGATTCGAACGGCGAACAACCCCTACTTCGGCCGCGGCCATCCAGAGCCGCTGGCCAGGAACCTGGTCCCGCTCAAGGCAGTGATCGCATCGGAACGACGCCGGCAGCAAACGGGGGAGATCCTGATCGGCTTGGCCACCGACGGTGATGGAGATCGAGTCGCCGGGATGGATGAGAACGGTGTGTTGATCGACTCCCATCGCTGCTATGCGTTGATCTTCAAACACCTGGTTGAGGCGCGCGGTTGGACCGGCAAGGCGGTGAAGTCGTTTGCCCTGACTGACATGGCCAATCGGATCGCCGCTCAACACCGGGTCACGGTTCACGAGGTTCCGATCGGTTTCAAGTACGTCAGCGAGCTGTTTTTGAAGGATGATATTCTGATCGGTGGAGAGGAGAGCGGCGGAATCGGCATCAAGGACCATATCCCCGACCGGGATGGGGCATTGATGGCCCTGCTGCTCCTTGAGATCACCGCCGTCCACCGATGCCCGATGAGCGAGATCATCGATAAGATGATGCAGGGGATCGGCTATCACTACTACGAACGCAGGGATCTGCATCTGGATCATGTGGAGGATCGTGACCGCGTCGTCGCGCGTTTAACGCAACGTCCGCCGGACCAGTTCGCCGACAGACGGCTGCGGACGATCGAAGACCTGGATGGGATCAAGCTGCGGTTCGACGACGGCTGGTTGCTGTTTCGTCCCTCGGGCACGGAGCCGGTGCTCAGATTGTACACAGAGATGAACGCGCCCGACAAACTCGGCGAGGTGCTGGATGCTGCAGAACGCTATGCGAGGGGGGATCTTAGATTATGGTAGAACGGGCAGGGCAGGTCGAGACGGGGCCCTATGACTTCAAGCGGATTGAGGAGCGATGGCGGGATTTCTGGCGTGAACAAGGCTTCTTTAAGGCCGATATCGGCGATACCGCCAACAAATTCTACTACCTGAACATGTATCCCTATCCGTCGGGGACGCTGCACGTCGGGCACGGACGCAATTATGTCATCGGCGATGCGATCGCTCGATTCTACCTGATGCGGGGTAAGAACGTGCTCACCCCGATGGGATGGGATGCGTTTGGGCTCCCGGCTGAGAACGCGGCCATCGAAAGTC
>JBHIAT010000007.1:0-45086 GCA_046758705.1 Bipolaricaulia bacterium | reverse complement strand
TGCGTTGCCTTAGCCCTTTGGCAAGCCTGTCCTGTTTACGGGACAGGTCGTTGACCTCTTATCCCTTTAAACATAGCTGTTACGGATCCGGGTCTCGATCTCCTCGTTAGGAATCTCGTTGAGTTTGCCGACCATGATGATTCGGACGTTCTTGATCTCGATCTCCTTGGCGAGGACGTAAGCGACCAGCGGCTCAACTCCGTAGGTGGAGAGCTTGGCGGTCGATAACTCCTCGATCAGGTAATCGTCAGTGAGTTTCTCGTAGGCAGCCAGCGACCGTTGTTCCTGCCAGACGGCGACCGCCTGCTCGATCAACGAGGCATAGGCGGTATGCCTCAGCTCATCGGACCAGTTTTCGAGTGGGGTTTCAAACAGCTCCCATAGCCGTTCGATCGCTAACGATCCGGGGGGAACCAACGCCTCCCCCAGAAACTCCCGATCCCGGTCCAGTGCCCGGGTTCTCAGCACCGTCTTCAGATTGACCAGGTCAGACCAGGTGGTGATCAAAGACTTCAAGAACGGATGATCCGCGACCGAGTGAAGATAGGCGTACATCTCCCGATCGACGACTAGGTCGAAGGTGTTCGCAGAGCCGGTCTGCTCGTAGCGGGTGACGGCCTGCGCCCCGGCCCGAGTCAGCTCATCGGGCAATGCCTCCCAAGTCTCGGTCGAGACGGCCGCCTCGATGAGTTGCGCGGCCACCAATCCGATCCCTTCGATCACTCCATCCGTCGCTGCCTCACCCAAGTGCTTCGCTTTGAGGTAGACCTTGAGGTTGTGGAAATCGTAGCGCTGGGCTAGCCAATCGGTCAGACGCGGCTTCGGGGAGACACGCTTCAGGAAGCGATAGACGGCCTGGAGCTCCCCAACCAGCGCCTGCTCATAGGTCTCTCGCTCGGCCTCGGCGGTCGCCTCGGCCTCGGTGTACCCAGCGTCAACGAGCGTCTGCCACGCCTCCTCAGCATCGGCAGCATCGATGAGTCGGGCGAGCCGGGTTCTGTCGAGCAACCTCGTCTCCAGAAACCGGACGCTGCCGGTGGCGAAGGCGAACTCCGCGTCATCCTGAAGCGCTGTCATCTGCATCCGGGTCTCCTCCTGCGAACAACATCCTGGCCACCTCGGCTTCGAGTGACTCCTGGGCCCCGCGCAGCAGCGTTGCGAAGCTCACGTTGATCTCGTAGTTCTCCCCCTTCAACACCACCCCTCCGTTGATCTCCCGGGTCTCGTTTGCGTAATCCAGAGCGCCGGTCTTGCCGGACCGTTTCAGTTCAGCGTTCACCGATTCTAAGAAGCCGTTCCCTAGGCGCTTCCGGTCTGCTGCCGAGACGACCACCTGCTCCGTCCCGGTCTCCGTCGCCTCGACGATCAGACGCTGCAACAGATTCTTATAGCTCGCCTCATCGATCTCAGCAAGGCGCCGATTGACCTCGGCGAACACCTGATCGAGAAGCTCTCGTCGGGTTGCCAGGAGCCGGTTCCTCGTATCGAGCTCCGCCAGAGAGCGGTGCATCCGACGTCGCCGTTCGGCCTCCCGGTGTGCCTTGTCCAGGATCGGCTTGCGGGCTCGCTCGGCCTCGTCCTTCCCCGTTCGTCGGATCTCCTCGGCTTGTGACTTCGCTTCGTTGATTGTCCGGTCGGCTTCGGTCTGGGCCTCACTCAAGATCTTCTCGACGATCTTCTCTACACTCATCGTTCTATGGCATTAAGAACAGCAGCAGGATCGACCACAAAAACCCGAAGACCGCGTACGTCTCGACTAGCACCGCGATGGTCATGGCCCGGCCGAACTCCTCCGGGCGTTTGGCGATCAAATTGATCCCCGAGGCACACACCTTCCCCTGGTAGATCGCGGAAAACAGCCCGGCAATCGCGATCGGCAGACTGGCAATGAAAACCTGGAAACCCTCAATGGCTTTCAGGGCCTCCGCACCTTCCGTAACCGTCGCCTGGGTAAAGAAGATCAGCACACCGGTTACGAAGCCGTAGATCCCCTGCGTGCCCGGCAGCAGCGCCAGCACCAGCACCGACCCGAACTTGCCTGGATCTTCGGCGATCACCCCGGCACCGACCCGACCAGCGAACGCAATCCCGATTGCCGACCCTGATCCTGCTAACCCATATGCCACAGCGGCTCCTACATACGCCCAGTTCAGACCCGTAAGCCCCCAAATTGTTTCCATCCTATAATTTCCTCCTCCTACTAATGAATGGCCGTGTGATGCCCGGTATATAACTATCCGGCGATCACGTCGACTTGATCTCGAAGAACGTCGATTCAGTGCCAAACGGCCTAAACCGCTCTCCCCCTGCCTCGTAGAACTTCATGAAGAACTCCACATACTGCAACCGGGCGGAGTGCACGAACGCTCCGATGCTGCTTAACGCCAAGTTCAGGGTGTGGCCGGCGAGCAATATAACGAGCGCGATCAACGCGCTGACCAACGTGGCGCCCGCCGACGGCAGGAAGGGCAGAAACCTATCTACAAGCTGGGGGATGACGGTAAAGCCGATGATGTTGAACGCCATTCCGATGAGGCCGGTGGAGATCCCTAGGGCGGTAATACGCACGTAGGAGATGATGTCACCCAGGTAGCCGGTGATCCCATAGAGTCGGAACAGTCCTCCCCCTATCCGGCGCAGCAAACCTTTCAAGCCATCGCGCTGGCTCACCCAAGCGGCGCCGATCAGCGCGATCGCCAACGCGGCCCATTGTCCTCCTCCTCCATCCAAGGGGCCAAATCCAAACATGAGGAGAAGCCACAGCCCTCCAGTCAGCAACACCCAAGGCAGCTGTGCACGGGGCGAATCGCCGAGCGGTGTCCCGGCCAACAACGCCACCATCAACACCCCGGCGATCGCCAACGCCAATCCCAAAGGTCTCAAGCTTTCCGGCAGGCCGGAGAAGTCTCCCAGCATCGGAGGCAGCCCGATCCCCGATGAGATCCCCAGCCCGAGCAGCAGCATCAACCACGAGCCCTGTGCCCACAGTCCGTCGAAGAATCGTCCGTGGCGCGCTTGGTCGTACCACTCCAACGCATTGCCCAGCAACAGTTGGATAAACCCCAGCCCGAGCGCCAAGCCGATGAACATCATGATCCCCCGGGAAGCCACCGGTTCAAACGGTCGCAGACAGTTCCCCGTCTGCTCGTTCGCCCCGATGGGCAAGCTTGAGCAGCTGGCCAATCCTGAGAACTGCTCGACCAGATAATCGGGCAACTGCGGCCCCCACCAGCTGCCCGTCAGCAACCCAATCAACATGGCCACGATCGCCGCGGCGATCCCCAGATTGGTGAACCTTTGGGCCACTTCGCTTTTGAAGTGACGCTTCATCCACAATATTCCCAGAAGCAGCCCCAACCCCACCCCCAGATCGGAGACGGCTAGGCCGAAAAACAAGATGAAGAACGGTGTAACAAACGGCGTGGGATCCAGCTCGTTTGAACGGGGCAGCCCAAAGAGATGGATGACAAACTCCGTCGGTCGGAAGGGTCGCCGGTTCTCCAAGGCGACTGGAGGGGTCTCCTCTGGATCGGGTCCGATCGGGGACAGGTGAACCGCCTCCCCGATTCGGTCGATGGCGCGCGTTAACTCCTGGAGGCTGTTGGCTCGGATCCATCCTTCCAAAATGAACGTGTTCTGGCTGCCGGCCAGCTCTTTCTCGACTGACTTGCGGAGCAACTCGTTATGATAATGTTGATAGAGAACCTCCAGATTCCTGCGATCCGCTCCCAACGCCTGTATCTCCTCGATGATCTCCGCCTGCTGCGCTTCGAGCGATGCGATCTCATCCTCCAGTCCCTCGACGACCTCCCGGGGGAGGCCGCTGGCACCCTCTGGAACTTCGAAAGAGACGCGTTCAAAGGTGTATTCTGAAGCGATCGACAACCATTCCTCCTCCAGCTCTGCAGGGACGATCACATACAGATAGGTCTGGCGGTTCGGCTCACCGACCGGTTCGATGGTGACCAGTTCACCGAGTGCCTGGGCCGCCTGAGTCACAAACGCCTCCAATCGATCCGTCGCAACGGAGCCCAGGATAAGCGACACGCGTGCGCTCGATCGGAGTTCATCAACCGGGATCTCCAGATCGATCCAGGGCAGCAACCCCTGCCGTTGCCCCTCTAGTTTGGTCAGCTGCGACCGGATCAGCGATAGCGCTGAATCCAGAGTGCGCACCTGTTGGTAGGTCGGCCGGTGATCGTACTCCTGGACGATCCGGTCCATCTCCGCCTCGGTGATCGGTGCTTTCAGGTTGAGAAATCCCTCCAGCCCTCCCCGATCTTCCTCGGTGAAACGATCGATGAGATCCAAGGTGTACTGGATCCCTCCGAGACGCTCTTCGACCTCTCCGACCTCGCTCTCTTTCTTGTTCAGGAAGCCGTCGGCCGCCGCGATGATCTCGGCGATCTGCACTGCCCCTAGATCCTGGAGGGTGTTCACTACCTGAGCCCTGAGGGAGTCGTGTCCGACGATGCGGATCTTGGTCATCTTTGCCAATGCCATGCTGTATCAGCCCTCTACGGTTCAGCCTCCCTTCCGTTCCTCCCGGTCGCCCCGGTTCACGATCCGATCCACGATGAACGCGACCGCCACCTCGAAGTTGGCAGATGCACCTTCCCGTCGCTCTTTGGCGCGCTCCTCCCCTTCCTCGCGAATCTGCTGTGCCTCCCGTTGGGCCCGTTCCTCCTCCGCAGCGACGATCTTCTCCGCCTCAGCACGGGCCTTCTGTTTTGCGGCTTCAATCAATTGGGTAACCTCTCGGCGCGCTTCCGAGGTCTGCTTTTCGGCCTCCGCGTTTGCCTCGGCGATCATCTCCTCAGCGCGACGCTCAGCTTCCCTGATCTGCTCCAAGATATCTTTGGCCACCTGGCTCTCACATCCCTTTACAAACCATATAACAAACCTGTGTCAGATCTGATAAGAAGGGGGGCGAAGACATGGCTCTGAATGAGCCTTTGGGTTTTTTTAGATGGTGCGAATCTGCTGGTTCTTGTGCGCCACCACATCATCGATCTGTTTGGTATAGTCTCCGGTGATCCGATTGACCTCCGTCTGCAATCGGTAGCTGTCATCTTTAGAGATCTTTCCGTCCCGTTTCTGGATTTCGATCTGCTCGTTGATCTCCCGCCGGATATTCCTGATGGCGACCTTGGTCTCCTCTCCGCGTTTGTTGACCACCTTGACCAACTCATCCCGGCGCGCCTCGCTAAGTCTGGGAACCTTGATCCTGATTATCGTCCCGTCATCGGCGGGGTTCAAACCCAGATCCGCCTCCAAGATGGCCTTTTCGACCGCCTCGATCTGGGTGGTGTCATAGGGCCTCACCACCAGCAAGTCCAAATCGGGTGCGGTGATGTTGGCGATCTGCTCGAGAGGGGTTGGCGCCCCATAGTAATTGACGGTCACATCCTTGATTATCGCCGGATTGGCCCGCCCGGTCCTCACCCGCAGCAGCTCCTCCTTCAGCACCTTGAGACTCTTCTCCATCCGTTGCTTCATCCCCTCCAGGAGATCGTCGGCCATCTCTATCACACTCCCCGCCTATAAGGACCTCGAATCCCATTATATCGGTGCAGAATGCTAAAATCAAGGTAAGAGCTCAGTTGTTGTTGATATCCTGACTCTGCGCGTTCGAGATGCTCGAGACGAAATCGGACGCAGAGATGCTATCGACTCCCCATGAGGCGATGAGCACCCCGCCTTGCACCTCATTGGTGTTGGCGCTCACTACCTGGACCTCCAGCGCATAGGTCTCCCCCGATGATTGGATGCGGTAGACGGCCAGCCCAATCAGCGGGCCTGTGTCGATTGGGTCAGCACAGCCTTTGCCTTTTTTATTTTCTTTAGCCTTTTCTTTACATTCATCCTTTTTCTTATCAATTTTGCCTGGGACGATCGCGCCCAGATAGTAGAGATGGTTTGGATCGTTAAACACCTGAGAGAAATCAGTAGTTGCCAGTTCGTCAGGATCAGGATAGCGGCCGTTCTCGAGACGATACCGCTCCATTCCGAGCCGGACCGGATCCAGGACTCTCAGCGCGACCGCCACCCGGGCGCGACGTCGATGGCCTTGGAATTGAGGAATGAGGACGGACGTCAGGATCCCGATGACCGCCAACGCGGCCACCAAATCGATCAGGGTGAAACCGCGATCGCCGCTTACCCGCAACTTCAATCGCTTGGTGAGCCAAGTGTGCATAAATATATCCTCGAATAGAGTGGGCTTCAACCTCCCTTTTTTTATTATACGGGATGATCGGGAAATCTAGACGTTTGTTCCTTGGCAGAGGATGCCGTGTTGGATGGATTGGTGGACTTACCACCCCGATGAGGCGATCAAGGTGGCCTGCTACCCGTTCTGATTCAATCTTCAACCCACATGAGTCGGGCCATCTCCGCGCCATCCCCCCGTCTTGGAGGCAGTTTCAGGACGCGGGTGTACCCTCCCTGACGATCTTGGTACCGCTGGCCGATCTCCGTGAACAGGACCTCGACGACCTGTTTATCCTGGAGGAACCGGAACGCCTGCCGTCTGGCGTGACCATCTCCCCGTTTGGCGAGTGTGGTCATCCGCTCCGCATAGCGCTGACTCTCCTTCGCTTTGGTCACGGTCGTGCTCACCTGTCCGTGTAGGATCAGGTCCCGTACCAGGTTGGCCAACAGCCGCTTGCGGTGGGCGGGCTCTCGGCCGAGTTTTCGTACCGTTCGTCGATGGCGCATCCGATCCGATCGCTCCTCTCCTAATCCTACGTCCTCATGTCCACGACCACTATACTAGACGATCGAGGTATCCCAGCTCGTCGAGCCGTTCCTCCACCCGCTGGAGCGTCTTCTTACCGAACAAGTGGATGTCAAGAAGCTCATCCCGGGAACGCGCCAGCAGGTCCTCCAGGGTGATGATCTCCGCCTCTTTGAGGAGGTTGCAGGCTCGTTTGTCGAATTCCAGCTCCTCCAGGGTCTTGTCGAGTTCCTCGGGAACTTCGGCCACCATGCCCTCGAATGGGTGTTGGGGAAACTCCTCGAACAGCTTGAGATGATCGATCAGAAGCTGGGCCCCTTTGCTAAGCGCCTCTTCCGGTTTGATATCTCCGTTGGTCTCGATCTCGAAGGTCAACCGATCGTAATCGATCCGTTCTCCGGCGCGCACGCTCTCCACCTGGAAGTTGGCACGCTTGACCGGGGAGAAATCGGAGTCGATCGGGATGACCCCCAGCGGGCTGTCCTCCAGCTTGTTCATCTCGGCCGGACGATAGCCGAAGCCCGGCTCCACCTCCATCTCCACCTTGAGTTGACCGCCTTCGCCGACGGTCACCAGATGGTGGTCAGGGTTGATCACCGTAGCACCGGCCTCCGTCTGCACATCCTTCCCCGTGACCTCTCCTTGCCCTTGGAAGTCGATCCACAGCTGCTTCGGTTTTCCATCCTCCAGTCGGATGGCCAGCTCCTTGATGTTCAGAATGATATCCAGAACGTCCTCTTTGACTCCGGCGATTGTCTCATACTCATGATATTTGTTGTCGAATCGGACCCGGGTGACCGCCGCCCCCGGGATCGAGGAGAGCATCACCCGGCGGAGCGCGTTGCCAATCGTAGTCCCGTATCCCTGTTCCAGGGGCTCCAATACGATCTTGGCATAGGTATCGGAGAGCTCCTCCACTTGGATGCTCTCCGGTCTGGTGAACTTCAACATTGTCATCGGGTCCTCCTTGCCCGTGATGTGGAGTTCCCGGGCTCCTCAGCGAGAGTAGAATTCGACGATCAGGTCGGTCTGGAGCGTATGCTCTACCTGTTCAGGGTCCGGCGTCTTCAGGATGGTGAAGCGTAGCCCGTCGCGATCCGCCTCGATCCACTCGGGGATGGGGCGCTTCTCATTCTCGTTCACGATCTCAACGATCCCCTTCTTCACCCGGGAGTTCTCCTTGACCTGGATGACATCGCCCTCCCGGACCTGGTAGGCGGGGATGTTGACACGCCGGTTGTTCACCTGAAAATGGCCGTGGGTCACCAGCTGCCGGGCCTGCGCCCGTGTGGAGCTGAAGCTGGCCCGATAGATGACGTTGTCGAGCCGCCTCTCTAGCAACTGAAGCAGGTGATCTCCGGTCGGTCCCTTTTTGCCCTTGGCCTGATTGACGTAACGCTTGAATTGTCTCTCCCTGAGCCCGTAGATGCGCTTCGCCTTCTGCTTCCCCCGAAGCTGGCTCCAATACTGGGATCTTTTGAAGCGTCTCCTCCTCTGTCCACCAGGTGGGTAGGGACGTCGCTTCACCGGACAGTGCTCCGCGCCGAACAGCTTCTCCCCCTCCCGGCGACAGAGTTTGTGCTTTGGACCGGTGTACCGACCCATGGTGTCGTATCCCTCCTGTGTTCTTCTGTCTCTTATGAATGGGAGACGGGGGTGACGTTCTTCACCTTCTCCACCCGAATGCCCGATCCTTGAATGGTCTTGATGACGGACTGTCTGCCCGAGCCTGTCCCCGTGATCGTCACGACCACCGACTTGATCCCGTAGCTTTTCATCTCCTCGATCAACCCTTCTGCGGCGACCTGGGCAGCGTATGGGGTTCCCTTCCTCGAGCCCTTAAACCCCTCGACTCCGGGACTGTTCCACGTGATAACCTGCGCACCGCTCGGATCGGTGAGCGTGAGGATCGTGTTGTTGAAGCTCGAATGGATATGGACTCGAGCCCGTTCCAGTTTGATCCCCTTCTTTGCCCGCCGCGGCTTACGAGATCGTCTTCCGCCTGCGCGTCTGGCCATCGGTTCTCTCCTCGGGTGTTAGCGTCGCTGTCGCTTGCCGGCCTTAGCCTGACGACGGCCTTTCCAAGATCGGGCGTTGGACCGGGTTCTCTGACCCCGGACCGGCAGTCCTTGTTTGTGCCGGATCCCCCGATAGCAGTTGATCTCTTTCAGTCGCTGGATGTCCGCCAACTGCTGGCGCCTGAGATCTCCCTCGACGGTGTAGTGGTTCTCAATCTCGCGCCTCAGACTGGTGACTTCCTGCTCTGTCAGCTCATGGACTCGCGTATCCGGGTCGACACCCGCCTTCTCCAGAATCCCCTTTACCCGGGATCTTCCAATCCCATAGATATAAGTCAGCCCGATCTCAACTCGTTTGTTCTGAGGGAGATCAACGCCCGCGATGCGCGGCATCCTGCGATCCCTCCTTTTACCCTTGTCTTTGTTTGTGCTTTGGGTTCTTACAGGTGACCATCACCCTCCCGTTGCGTCGGATGATCTTACACGATTCACAGATCCGTTTCACCGAACTACGCACTTTCATCGGCATACACCCTTCCCAAAATGGCTCGCTGATCCTATAGCCTGGACTTTACTCCATGACATGATAATGAAAAACCCTTTGGATTTCAAGCGCGTGGTGATGGTCATCACTCATCGCTCAGCGATCCAACAAGATTTCGGGGCCCGATTCGGTGATGACGACCATATCCTCGAAGTGGGCGGCGCGACCCCCATCGGTGGTAACCGCTGTCCAACCGTCCTCTTTAATGCGTATGCTCCCGTTTCCTGCCTTAACCATCGGCTCGATCGCCAGCACCATCCCAGGCCGTAGACGGGGACCCTGGTTGGGAGCCCCGAAGTTGGGGACCTGCGGATCTTCATGGAGGGCCCGACCGATACCATGGCCGACGAACTCCTTAACGACGGAGAACCCCTGGGTTTCGATCCAGGAACCGATGGCATGGGAAATATCGGAGAGCCGTCGGCCGGCCTCAGCTGCCTCGATCCCTCGCCTGAGCGCCTCACGGGTCACGGTGATCAGCCGCTCTGCCTCCTCATCCACCTCGCCGATCCCCACGGTGAACGCCCCATCGGCGTAGAAGCCACGGCGTTTGATTCCGACATCGACCGACAGCAGGTCCCCTCGTCGCAGTACCCGATCTCCCGGGATTCCATGCACGATCTCCTCGTTGACCGAGGTACAGATGGAGGCTGGGTAACCGCGGTATCCTTTGAAGGCCGGTTCCGCTCCGGCCTCCCGGATCAACCTTTCGGCAGTCTCGTTGAGCCTGGCCTCCGACTCCCCTTCCCGGATCCGATCACGCAACCCGGCGATGATATCGGCCAGGATCCTGCTGTTCTCCCGGATGATTCGCAGTTCACTCTCCGATCTGATCGGGATCATCTCTGCTTCTGTTTTGCCATTCCTCTAAATTAGATCATCTCAACTCGATTGACGGCCGCTTTGATCGCCTGAAAGACCGTATCCACCGGCCGGTCCCCGTCGACCTCCGCGAGCAGCCCCCGCTCCCGGTAGAATTCGATCACCGGGCGACTCTCCTCCTGATAGACCGCGTAGCGGTGTACGATCACCTCGGGCGCATCGTCGCTGCGGCGATAGAGCTTGCCACCGCAGACGTCACAACACCCCTCCTCCTGCGGGGGCGCGAGAAGAACGTTGTAGGTCCTCCCACATCCCTGACACACCCGTCGTGCGGAGAGGCGACGCACCACCTCCGTTTCAGAGACGGCAATATGGATCACGGCATCGATTTCGGCCATCTTGTCCAGGCGAACTGCCTGCTCCAGGGTGCGTGGGAAGCCGTCGAAGATGAACTCCTGATCCAGGTCCCCGGTCAACCGCTCCCGAACCATGGCGACCACCAGACGATCCGGCACCAGTTCCCCGCGGTCCAGATACCCGCGCACCTGTCTGCCCAGGGGGCTATCCCGCGTGATCTCCTCCCGAAACAGATCGCCGGTGGAGAGGTGGAGCCGACCAAGCTCCTCAGCAAGTCGTTCGGCTTGCGTCCCTTTGCCGGCCCCTGGGGGCCCCAGGAGGACGATGTTGCTCATCCTTCTGCCCTGCTTCTGCTTACTTACCTCACCTTCTTCTGCCCAGCACCGCTCCTTCGGTGATGAACCGCTCATAATGCCGCATGACCATGTGGGATTCGATCTGCCTGACTAAATCGATGCCAACACCGACCACGATGAGCAAGGAGGTTCCACCCAAGAAGATCGCCTGGATGCCAGTGATCGAGATCACCACGAACGGCATCAGAGCGATCGCCGCCAAAAACAACGCTCCCACGAGCGTGATCCGGTTGAGGATGCGTTCGATGTAATCAGTGGTCGAACGGCCCGGGCGGACACCGGGGATGAAGCCACCGGACTCCTTAATGTTGTTGGAAACATCCCGGGGGTCGAAGACGATGGCGCTGTAGAAATAGGTGAAGAAGATGATCAACAGCGCATACAGGAGCAGATAGATAGGGGCTCCAGGTTGTAGATACCGGCTTACCCCAGTGAGCCCCGGCACCCAGTTGGCGGCGGTGGCCGGTAACGTGAGCAGCGCCGCGGCGAAGATGACCGGGATGACCCCTCCCTGGTTGACCCGGATGGGGATGTGGGAGCTGTGACCTCCGTAGACTCGGCGGCCCCGGGTGCGGCGCGCGAACTGAATGTTGATCTTGCGGCTCCCCTGCTGGATTATGACCACGCCGGCGATCACTGCAACGAACACAACGACCAGGACCAACGCCCAGAACGGACTGGCCGAACCGCTGCTGATCTCGACGTAGACACCGCTGATCTGCCCAGGGTAACCGGCGATGATCCCGAACATGATGATCATCGAGATACCGTTTCCGATGCCGTTCTCTGTGATCCTCTCCCCCAGCCACATCAGAAGCATCGTGCCGGTGGCCAACGTGAGCACCGAGGCCAGCAGGAAGCCGACCCGGCTCATCGAGCTTTCTACCATCCCTTGGTTCAGGAGCAGATAGCTCAGACCCAAGCCTTGGACGAACGCCAAAAACACCGTCCCGTAGCGGGTATACTTGGTGATAACCCGCCGCCCTTCCTCCCCGCTTCGTGACAACTCCTTCAACTTGGGGACGACCGCCGTCAACAGCTGGAGGATGATCGAGGCGTTGATGTAGGGGACGACCCCCATGGCGAACAGGGAGAACCGCTCGAGCGCCCCGCCGGTGAACAGGTTCAGGAACTGGAACGTCCCACCCAAAGCCCCTTGCAAGAAATTGCTGAACGCTTGGGCATCGACACCGGGGATCGGGATGATCGATCCAAGCCTAAAGACGACGATCATCAACGCGGTGAATATGAACCGTTTGCGCAGTTCCGGTATGTTGAACGCCTTCAGCAGTTGTCCGAACAACTTAGATCACCTCAACTTGGCCGCCGGCCGCCTCGATCTTAGCGACGGCAGATCGGCTGAACCGGTGGGCTTTGACCTTCAGTCGCTTATCTACAACCCCGCGTCCCAGCACCTTGACCCCATGCCTCACGTTGGCGATGATTCCCCGCTCCAACAGGTTCTCCGGGGTTACCTCGTCGCCGTCCTCGTAGTGTTTATTCAGCAGATCGAGGTTGACCCAGGCATACTCTCGCCGGTTGTAGTTTTTGAACCCGAATTTGGGAAAATGCATCCACAGGGGCGTTCTTCCGCCCTCGAACCCAGGACGGACTCCCCCTCCGGAACGGGCGTTTTGGCCCTTGGTCCCCCGGCCGGATTGGTTGCCTCGGCCGGAACCATCCCCTCGACCGACCCGCTTGCGTTTCTGCCGGCTCCCCGGCGTCGGCTTCAGCTCTTCGAGTCTCATCAGGCGCTGTCCTCTGTGTTTTGTGGGCTGGGCGTTTCACTGGGCCTTTCACCCAGGATCTCCTCGGGATCCTTGTTCCGGAGCGCGGCGACCTCATCGACGTTTCGCAACCGCTTTAACCCCTCGATCGTCGCTTTAGCCAGGGTCAGGGGGTTGCTCGAGCCAAGGGATTTGGTCAGGATGTTCCGGATCCCCACCAACTTACAGATCGCCCCGACCGTTTTCCCGGCGATCACCCCGGTCCCCTCATAGGCCGGTTTCAGGATCACCTTGCCCGTCTCGAACTCACCCACCACTTCGTGGGGGATCGTTCCGCTCACCAGTGGGACGGTGATCAGATGTTTTTGAGCGTCCCGAATCCCCTGCTGGATCGCCTTGGGGATCTCGTTCGTGTTCCCGGAGCCGACACCGACCTGCCCCTCCCGATCGCCGACGACGACCGTGGTGCGAAAGCCGATGTTGCGCCCTCCCTTGACGACCTTACTCACCCGTCGGATCTCGATTACTTGGTTGTCAAACTGTTCTGTCATCATCTCGTTAAATTAGAACCGCAACCCCTCCTTTCGGCTTGCCTCCGCGAGGGCTTTGACCTTGCCGTGATACGGGTAGCCACTGCGATCGAAGACGACCGTCTCGATTCCCGCTTTGCGCGCCCGTTGGGCGAGCAATTTGCCCACCTGCTCTGCGGCCTCCAGCCCATATCCTATCTCCTGCTCCTGCCCTTGACGCAGCTCCCGATCGTGGGTGGAGGCAGCGACCAACGTCCTCCCCTGGATATCATCTATAAGCTGGGCGTACAGGTGTTTCAGGCTTTTGTAAACACACAAACGGGGACGCTCCGCCGTGCCGGAGATCTTCTTTCGGATCCGGCGATGTCTTACCCGCCTCAGCTCGGTCCGGCTTTGTCGGCGAATCATCTCAGACGAGTCCTCCCTCAGCGCCGCCGCGCTTCCCTTCCTTGCGGATGATCTGCTCTCCCCTGTAGCGGATCCCCTTCCCCTTGTAGGGTTCTGGAGGACGAAATGCCCGGATCTCGGCAGCCGCTTGGCCGACAAGCTGCTTGTCGATCCCCGTCACCATGATGTTGTTCTTCCCCTCTATCTGGATGTCAATCCCGGGAGGCGGATCGTAGATCACCGGGTGGGAGAAGCCGAGCTCGAGGACGAGCTTATTCCCCTCCATCCGAGCCCGGTAGCCCAGCCCCTCCAGGATCAGCCCTTTGGAGAACGGTTGTTGAACCCCTTGGACCATGTTGGCGACCAGGCTGCGGTAGAGACCGTGTCGGGAGCGGCAGAGCTTGTCGTTCCGCCGTCGCGTGACGAGGACGGCCCCGGTCTCGATCGCGACCGAGACCTTGTCCGGCTCGTACCGCTGGCTCAACTCCCCGTGCTTCCCCTTGACCCTAATGGTGCGATCGACGACCTCGACGACCACCCCTTCAGGGATGTTGATCGGTTGTTTGCCGATTCGGGACAAAGCCGACTCACCTCCCCATCGTCACCAGACGAGACAGAGCAGTTCCCCGCCCACGCCAGCGTGCCGCGCTTCCTGGCCGGTCATCAACCCTTGGGAAGTCGACAGAATCGCGATCCCCAGGCCGCCAAGCACCTGGGGGATCTCATTGACCTTCACGTAAATGCGCCGACTCGGTTTGCTGACCCGTTTCAGACCCGATATGACCCGCTTGCGATCCTTCCGGTCCCCCTTGTACTTCAGATGGATCTGGATCGCATCCCTGCCATCGGTCTGAATCCGTTCGTACCGCCCGATGTACCCTTCCGCCTTCAGGATCTTGGCGATCTCCTCTTTGAACCCCGAACGAGGCACAACGACCGTTTCATGGAACCGCTCGTTGGCGTTTCGAATCCGGGTTAACATATCGGCGATCGGATCTTCGATCGTCATAGCTGGCTATACTCCTTCGTTCCTAGAGGGT
Source organism: Bipolaricaulia bacterium (assembly GCA_046758705.1). Classification (GTDB taxonomy): domain Bacteria; phylum Bipolaricaulota; class Bipolaricaulia; order JBHIAT01; family JBHIAT01; genus JBHIAT01. Next base: position 30,566 of record JBHIAT010000007.1, on the reverse strand, counting down.
CACCCATGCCTAATTTTACCAGGAGGCTTTGCGCACACCGGGGATCTCCCCGTGATAGGCAAGCTGCCGGAAGCAGATCCGGCAGATCCCGTATTCACGGATGTAGGCACGGGCACGGCCACAGAGGCTACAACGGTTGTATCGTCGCACCCGATACTTCGGCGGCCGGTTCGCTTTGTTGATCAACGACTTCTTTGCCAAGCTCGTCCCTCCTCACTCATATTTTATCCTCTAGTCTTCATTCGGAAAAGGGCAGACCCAGTGACTTGATGAGATGATATCCTTGCTGATCGGACTCGGCCGTGGTCACGATGGTGATATCCATTCCCTGGATCTGTTCAATATCGTCGTAGGAGATCTCCGGAAAGATGAGTTGCTCGTCGATACCGATCGAGTAATTGCCCCGCCCATCGAACGAATCTGGCGGGAGTCCACGGAAGTCCCGGATGCGGGGGAGAGCGACCTGAAACAGCTTCTCCAGGAAGATGTAGGCTCGATTCCCCCGCAGGGTCACCTTGCAGCCGACAGGGTCCCCCGCCCGGATTCCGAAGTCCGCGATCGACTTCCTGGCCCGGGTTACCACCGGCCGTTGGCCGGTGATCATGGCCAAGTTCTCGACGGCCTTGTCCAGGATCTTGGGGTTCCCCGCCTCGGAGATCCCCATGTTGATGACCACCTTCTCCACCCCGGGGACCTGCATCGGGTTCTCATATCCGAGTCGTTCCATCAACTCCGGGATGATCTGCTCACGATAGCGCTCCTTAAGCCACACCGTCATCCCCATCTTTCCCATCCCTCCTCGACGCTCAGTCGATGCTTTCACCACACTGCTTGCAGACCCGGACCTTTTCCCCATCGACGACCGCGAAGCCGACCCGGGTCGGTCGGTCGCATTCGGGACAGATAGGCAATACGTTTGAGATATGGATCTTCCCCTCCCGCTCGATGATGCCGCCTTCCCGCTGGATCTGGGTGGGTCGCTGATGGCGTTTGATCATGTTAATGTTCTCTACCACGATCCGACCCTGTTCAGGGTAGACCCTGAGCACCTCGCCCACCTTGCCCCGGTCATTCCCGGAGATCACCTTCACTCGATCACCCTTCTTGACCTTCATCTTGCTCCCCCCGCACTGTCACTACGACTACAGAACCTCAGGAGCCAAGGAGATGATCCTCAAAAAACTCTTCCGTCGCAACTCCCGGGTCACCGGGCCGAAGATTCGGGTTCCAAGCGGCTCCTTCTGGTTGTTGATCAACACGATGGCGTTGTCGTCGAACCGGATGTAGGTGCCGTCCTCCCGCTGGAACCTGCTCTTCGTCCGGACGATGACCCCTCTGACCAGGTCTCCCTTTTTGAAGTCGCTGGTGGAGAGTCGCTGCTGTACAGAACCAACGACGATATCCCCAATCTCCCCCCGGCGCTTGCGGGAGACACCCAGGAGGTTGATACACCGCACTTCCTTCACTCCCGAGTTGTCCGCTACGTTTAAGATCGTCTCGCTCTGGATCACTGGACATCCTCTCCTAAGCAAACTACCGGTTGGCCCGCTCGATGATCTCCATCAACCGCCAGCGCTTCGTCTTACTCAGCGGTCGAGTCTCTTGGATCCTGACGATGTCCCCCAACGACGCCTCCTCCCGCTCATCGTGGGCCTTGAACTTAGAGGTGACTCTCACGTACTTCCGGTACTTGGGGTGGGGGACGGTTGTCTCGGTCAGGACGGTGATCGTTTTGTCCATCCGATCGCTGATGACCCTACCGATCTTCTCTTTCCGCATTTAGGCCTCCCGATCCTCGGCTGTTTTTTCTTTTGCTTTCGATTTCGCCCCTCGTTCCTGCGTCGGCCTCTACTCACGCTCGATCCCCAGGGTGCGCTCCCGCAGGAGCGTCTTCACCCGGGCGATATCCCGTCTCGTCTCGGACAGGGCGGCGGTGTTTTCCTGTTGCTCGGTGGCCACTTGAAACCGTAGATTGAAGAGCTTGCGTTTCAGCTCCGCCTCCTTCTGGTGCAACTCCTCGTCGGTCAGCTCGCGCAACTCCTCGGTCTTCATCAGCGCTCCCCTCCTAACAGGAACTTCTCACGGAGCCGTGTGGCAATTGGGAGCTTGCGAGAGACGAGCTGTTCGATCCGCTCTGCCTGGGCCCGATTTACCCCGGCGATCTCAAACAGGATCGTCCCTGGTTTGACGACCGCCACCCATCGGTCTACATCGCCTTTTCCTTTTCCCATCCGAGTTTCAGCTGGCTTTTTGGTGACCGGTTTGTCGGGGAAGATTCGGATCCAGACCTTCGAATCTCGGTGAGTGTGGCGGGTGATGGTGGTCCGGGCGGCTTCGATCTGTTGGCTGGTGATCCAGGCGGGTTCCAGAGCCTGGATTCCGTAATCGCCGAACACGACGGTCGCACCACGGGAGGCCCGCCCTTTCCGTCGACCCCGATGATCCTTGCGATACTTCCTCCGATTCGGAAACAGCAACGCCATGATCGTTTTCCTTTTCCCTTTTCCTTCTCCCTTTTACCTCAACGCTGAAGCGTGTCGGCCTGCGCTTCGCTGATCTCTTCGGGCAGGATCTCTCCCCGGAACACCCACGCCTTGATCCCGATCGGGCCATATTTGGTCCGGGCTTCGGCGAAGCCGTAGTCGATATCGGCACGGATCGTCTGCAGAGGAATGCGACCCCGTCTCTGCTCGACGGATCGAGCGATGTCGGAGCCACCGAGCCGCCCGCTGCAACGGAGCTTGACCCCCTGGGCACCGCTCTCCATGACTCGCTGAACCGTCTCCTTCATCGCGCGGTTGATCGGGACCCGGCTCTCCATCTGAAACGCCAGATCCTGAGCCACCAGGGGCGCTTCGAGGTTGGGATGCTCTACCTCGTGGATCGAGATCTTGATCGTCCGATCGGTCAAGATCTCCAGATTCCTCTGGAGCTGGTCGACCTCACTGCCCCCCCGGCCGATGATGATCCCAGGACGGGCGGTCCGAATCACGATCGAGATCCGATCGTCGGTGGGACGCTCGATGTTGACCTCAGCGATCCCGGCCCCCCGGTAGTTCCGATGAATTAAATCCCGGACTCTCTTATCTTCGGCGATATACGTGGGCGCTTGCTTCTTGTTGAACCAGTTGGACTTCCAATCCTTGGTGATGCCAACTCGGAAACCGATTGGATGAATCTTCTGTCCCATGGATCTACCTCATTCTTTCTCTCAACTCTTACTCTCGATCTTGCGCCTCGGACGCCTCGGAGACCACGATCGTGATATCACTGGATCGCCTGCGGATCAGGTTGGCCCGACCCATGGCCCGGGGCTTCAGCCGCTTCAGGGTCGGTCCCGCATCGACGTAAGCCGCGACGATTAATAACCGATCCACATCCATGTCGTGGTTGTTTTCGGCGTTGGCGATCGCCGATTCCAGGGTCTTTCTCACCGGCTTGGCGGCTTTGACATTAGCGAATCTCAGCCACCTCAGCGCCTGGTTCACGTCTTGACCCCGGATGTGATCGACCACCAACCTCGCCTTCTTGGGGGAGAGTCGCACCCCCCGGGTCACCGCTCTCACTTCCATACGATGCTTCCTTCCCCTTCTCCTTCGCTTTAAGTCTAAGTCTTCGCTGGCGGCCGCTTCTTCCGGATCCCGCCGTGTTGACGGAATGACCGGGTGGGAGCGAATTCACCGAGCTTGTGGCCGACCATGCTCTCTCGGATATGGACGGGCACATGAGTCCGTCCGTTGTGGACCCGGATCGTCAGCCCTACCATCTCCGGCGTGACCGTCGAGCTCCGCGACCAGGTCACGATCTCATCGAGCTGTCCCCGTTTGGCCTTGAGAATCTTCTTCTTCAAGCTCTCGTGGACGTAAGGCCCCTTCTTGGTCGATCTCGGCATCTTGGATCCCCTCGCTTCCGACTACCTGCGCCGACGCCTGCGTTGGTTGGCCCGGCGGACGATCCACTTGTTGCTCGCCTTCTTCTTTTTGCGGGTCTTCACGCCCTTCGCCAGCTTCCCGGTCGGGGAGACCGGCGGCCTGCCAACGTATGCCCGGCCCTCACCCCCACCGTGGGGATGGTCGACCGGGTTCATCGCGACACCGCGCACTTTGGACCGGCGGCCCAGGTGACGTCGGCGGCCCGCTTTGCCATGCTTAACGTTCTTGTGGTCGGGGTTGCTCACCTGGCCCACGGTCGCCATGCAATCCTCGTGGAAGATGCGAATCTCACCCGAGGGCAGTTGCAGACGGACCTCTCCTTCCTCTTTGCTCATCACCTTTGCCCCGGTTCCGGCGGCCCGGGCGATCTGACCGCCCGAGCCCGGCCTGAACTCCACATTGTGGACAATCGTCCCAAGCGGAATTCGCCTCAATGGCAGGGCGTTGCCGACCTTGACCTCGGTCTCATCTCCGGCCTCGACAAGATCACCGACCTTGAGCCGTAGCGGGGTGATGATGTAACGTTTCTCGCCATCAAGATAGTGCAGCAATGTGATCCAGGTCGATCGGTTCGGATCGTACTCCACTGAGACGACCCGCGCCGGAACCCCCAGCTTATCGCGGGCGAAATCGATCACCCGGTAACGCCGCTTATGCCCACCGCCGCGCCCCCGGACGGTGATCTTCCCGCGATGGTTCCGTCCCCCGGATCGCTTCAACGGCCTGAGCAGTCCCTTTTCCGGCCGGTTCCGCGACAGCTCACTGTAGTCTGGATGTTCAGCGTGTCGCCTCCCGGGTGACGTCGGCTTGTATCGCTTGAGTGGCATCGCCCCTCCCTAACAGCTGGCTTACTGATAGATCTCGATCCGATCCCCGTCGGCAAGTTGAACGATCGCCTTCTTCCAGCCAGAGGTCCTGCCACGTTCGTAGAACCGTTGCCGCCTCGGTTTCCCCCGGTAACGCATCGTCCAGACCCCGACCACTTTGACACCGAATATCTCCTGAACCGCCTTACGGATCTCCGGCTTGTTTGCCCGGGGGTGGACCCGGAACGCATACTTGTTCTCGTCCTGCAATCGCCAACTCTCCTCACTGATGATCGGCTCGATCAGGATGTCCTCTAGATGCTCGGGGCCTGCCATGTTACTCCACCTCCTCAACCTCTGCCGGCTGTCCCCTATCCCTATCGCAGGCTCGCACCTCCAGCTGCCGCAACGCCGGTTCGGTGACGAGCAGGTCCTCATACTTCAGCAGATCGTAGACGTTGGCCCCACGGGCGGGCAGGCACTTCGCCCTCGGGATGTTGCTGAAGCTCTTCCGGATCGCCGGGTGATCCTCCTCTGATGAGACGATGACCAGCACCTTGTCGGGAAAGTTAAATCGTTCCAGGAGCTCGATCCCTGCTTTGGTCCGGGGATGTTCGAACGCGATCCGGTCGATGACCATCAGCCGATCCTCCCGATGCTTGATGCTCAGCGCGACGCGCAACGCCTTACGCCGCATCCGCTTCGGAAGCTTATAGCGGTAACGCCGGGGCTTGGGGCCAAAGACCACCCCGCCACCGGCCCAGATGTTCGATTTGGTCGAGCCGTGTCGCGCGCGCCCGATGTGTTTCTGACGCCACGGCTTCTTATCGACACCGGCGACCTCCCCTTGTGTCTTGGTGGAGGCGGTTCCCTGGCGCCGGTTGGTCCGTTGCATCTGAACCGCCCGGTAGAGGAGATCCCGGTGGACCGGTTCCGTGAACACCTGTTCGTTTAACTCGATCTGATCGGCGGCACTCCCGTCAAAGTGGTGGCGTTTCACCTTCATTCTTTGGATCCTTCCGTCTGTTTCACTGGGTTCACCGGGGTTCCCGCTCGTTTGCGCAGCTCGAGCAAGCTCCGTTTCGCTCCCGGCACCGACCCCTTCACCACCAACAGGTTCTGTTCCTGATCGACCTTGAGGATCTCCAGGTTGCGCACGGTCACCCGATCACCACCCATCCTGCCGGGCAACTTGCGGCCCTTGAACACCCGGCCGCTGCCCGCTATCGATCCGATCGAACCGGGACGGCGATGGAAGTGGGAGCCGTGGGACTTCGGTCCCCCGGCGAATCCCCAGCGTTTCATGACCCCTTGGAATCCCTTCCCCTTGGAGATCCCTCTCACATCGATCCGCTCCCCCACGGCAAAGATCTCGATCCCCAACTGGTCACCGACGTGAAACCCGTCGAGAAGTGCGGAATCGTCCACCCGAAACTCGCGCAGGAGTCGTCTCGGCGGGACCCCCGCCGCCTCGAAATGACCGCGCACCGGCTGGGTAAGCCGATGGGGTTTTACCTCCCCATAACCAAGCTCAACGGCACTATAGCCGTCAGTCTCCTCGGTCTTTACCCGGATGACCAGCGCAGGCTCAGCGACGACCACCGTCGCCGGCAGCGCGTTCCCCGCTTCATCGAAGAGTTGGGTCATACCGACCTTCCGGCCCAGTAACCCGATACCTCGTGGCATAGTTCCTCGCCCTTCCTTCGTCAGGCCTTGGGAGAACAGCCGGGGCGTTGATCTCCTGTTCCCTTACCTATGATTATATAAATTGTAGCGAATGAACTCCTGGAGGTCGAGCCTCCTGGGAGGATCACGATCTACAACTTGATATCGATATCGATCCCGGTGGGCAGTTCGATGTCCATCAGGGCGTTGATCGTCTCCGAAGTCGGCTCTTTGATGTCCAGAAGCCTTTTGTGGATGCGTTTCTCGAAGTGCTCCTGGGAGTTCTTGTTGACATGGGGGGACCGCAGGACCGTGTAGAGCCGCCGCTCCGTTGGAAGCGGGATCGGCCCGGCGATCTTCGCCCGGGTCCGCTTGGCGGTCTCCACGATCTTGGAGACCGCACTGTCAACGAGCTCATGGTCGTATCCCCGCAGCCGAATCCGGATCTTTTCCCGTGCCATCTTTAACCTCCGTGATCCACGCTCATGATCCAGGCCAGCGTCCTTATCGGCCTCCGACCCGAGCCATCAGGATCTCCTCCGTCAGGGTTTCCGGAACGAGTTCGTATCGGAAGAACCGCAACATGTAGGAGGCCCGCCCCTGAGTGAGCGACCGCAGCTGGGTCGCGTATCCGAACGTTTCGGCCAGCGGCACCTGCATCATAATGATTTGGGTGTCCCCCCGGCCCTCGATCTCGACCACGTCTCCCCGACGAGCGTTGATATCGTTGATCACCTCGCCGAGGTATTCGGAGGGGCAGATGATCTCACCCTCCATGATCGGCTCCAGCAATTTATATTTATGTGGACCTTGCTCAAACACCGCCCTCAGCGCTCGACTGCCGGCGATCTTGAACGCCAACTCCGAGGAGTCGACCGGATGGAACGAACCACCGTAAACGATCGCAACGATGTCAACGACCGGATAGCCGGCGAGCGACCCACTGGACATCGCCTCTTTGATTCCCAGTTGGACGGCCGGGATGTACTCCTTGGGGATGATTCCACCCTTGATCTGGCTTTCGAACCGGAAGCCTGCTCCACGCTCCAGAGGCTCGAACCGGACCTGGATATGGGCGAACTGGCCCCGCCCTCCGGTCTGCTTGACGAACCGCTCTTCGACGTCGACCGGCTCAATCAACGTCTCCCGGTAGGCGACCGCGGGCCGACCCACGTTAGCCGAGACGCCGAAGTCCTCGATCAGCCTCCGGATCAGCACCTCCAGGTGGAGCTCGCCCATTCCCGAGATAATCATCTGGTTGGTGTTGGGATCGACCCCGACGGTGAAGGTCGGGTCCTCCTGGGTCAGCTTGTAGAGGGCCTCACTGAGCAATATCTCCTGAGCCTCGGTCTTCGGCTCAATAGCCACCGACATCACCGGTTCGGGAAACTCGATCTTCTCAAGCACGATCGAGTCACCGGGATCACAGAGGGTATCACCGGTGGTCACCTCGTTCGGGCCGATGATCGCGACGATGTCCCCGGCGGAGGCGGAATCGATCGAGGTTCGCTTGTTGGCATGCATGTGAAAGATCCGGGCGATCCGCGTCCGTTTGCCGGTCGTCGAGTTGAGGACGAAGTCCCCCGGTTCGATTCGTCCGGAGTAGATCCGGATGAAGATCAGCCTCCCGGTGTATTCGTCGGTCACCACCTTGAAGACGAGCGCGGCGAACGGTTCGTCCGGGTCCGCCCGGCGTACTTTCTTCTCAACATCCCGCTGTCCGTTCTTGCTCGTCTGCGGATCCGTCCCCTGGATCGGGGGCAGGTCGGTGGGAGCAGGCAGATAATCGACGATCGCGTCGATCAATGGCTGGATGCCGATGTTTTTCAGAGCTGATCCGCCGAAAACCGGGACGTATCCATGCTCGATGCAACCGATCCGAATGGCCCGCTGGATCTTTGCCGCTTCGATCGGCCGCTCCTCGATATAGTTTGCCAGGAGTTCATCGTCGATCTCGGCCAACCGTTCGAGCATCCGTTCCCGGAACCGGACTGCCCGATCCCGATAGACTTCCGGAATCTCCATCTGTTGATAGTGCTTTCCCTTGGTCTGTGGATCCCAGTGGATGAGCTTCATCTTGACGAGATCGATCATCCCGCCGAGTTCATCGTCGCTCCTCAGAGGGATCTGCACCGGAATCGGGGTCGCGCCCAAGCGTTCGGCCATCATTTCGATCGTCCCCTCGAACTGAGCGCCGATGCGATCAAGCTTGTTGACGAACGCGATCCGAGGCACGTTGTACTTGTCTGCCTGACGCCAGACCTTCTCCGACTGCGATTCGACCATCTCGACTCCGGAGAAGATCGCGATCACCCCGTCGAGGACGCGCAATGACCGCTCCACCTCCGCGGTGAAGTCGACGTGACCCGGGGTATCGATGATGTTGATCTGATGGTCTCGCCAGTAACAAGTGGTAGCTGCCGAGGTGATCGTAATCCCTCGCTCCCGTTCCTGGGGCATCCAGTCCATCTCGGTCGACCCCTCATGGACTTCACCCAGCTTGTGGGTCTTGCCGGTGTAATAGAGGATCCGCTCGGTGGTCGTCGTCTTCCCGGCGTCGATGTGCGCCATCAACCCGATGTTTCTCACGCGATCGATCTGGTAACGTCTGTACTCGCTCATCCCGTCTGCCTCTCTGTTCTGGGCTCTTCTGGGTCTCCCCCGCTTCGTCCCGGCCCTACCAGCCTACCAACGATAATGGGCGAACGCCTTGTTTGCCGCGGCCATCCGATGGGATTCGACCTTCCGACTGTAGGCTCTGCCGGTTCGGTTGCTCGCGTCCAGCAGCTCGTTGGCGAGTCGCTCCTCCATCTGATACTCTGACCGTCCGCGAGCCGTATTCACGATCCAGCGAAGTGCCAGCGTCTTCTGGCGGTGCTCGGGCACCTCGAAGGGGATCTGATAGTTCGCCCCCCCGACGCGGCGGGAGCGCACCTCGAGCCGTGGCGCGCAGTTAGAGACCGCCTGGTTGAAGATCTCCAGAGGCGATTCGCCGGTCCGTTCCTTGATGATCTCGAACGCCTGGTAGACGATCTTACTCGCCGCTGCCTTCTTGCCATCCTGCATTACGGAGTTGATCAACTTCGCCACCAGCATGCTGTTATACCGGACATCCGGCTCGACGATCCGCATGATCGATACATACCCCCCCGTCTCTTTGATCCGTTATCCGTTCACGACTTCCTGGCCCCGTACCGCGATCGCCCTTGTCGGCGGCCTTCAACTCCCTCAGCGTCAAGCGTCCCCCGGACCACCCGGTAGTTAACACCCGGCAGATCTTTGCGTCGCCCCCCTTGGATCAGGACGACCGAGTGCTCCTGGAGGTTATGCCCTTCGCCGCCGATGTAGGCGATCACCTCTTTGCCATTGCTCAGCCGCACTTTGGCGACTTTGCGCAACGCTGAGTTGGGTTTCTTCGGGGGCCGGGTATAGACTTGGGTGCAAACCCCCCGTTTCTGGGGGGAGCCCTCCAGCAACTTCGTCCGTGTCCTCTTAACCACCCGCTTCCGTCCCTTCCGTACCAGTTGATTGATAGTTGGCATAAGAACCTCCCTAAATATAATTAATGGAATACAAACCTCGTGATCTTAAGGTGCGTTCGGAATAGGGTGTGACTTTGCTTTACTGCTCAACCGCCAGCCTCACAACCCAGATCTGCTTCCCGAGTTCCCGAATCCAAGATATTATAAGAAACCCCTCCCCGATTGTCAAGGGACACAGATCAGGAATTTCTCATCTCTGATCTCGTTATCGGCTAACTCTCACCCTCTTCCGACTTTTTCTTGAAACCGGTCCCGGCTGGGATCTTTTTGCTCACGATAACACACGATTTCAGATCTTGGAGATCGTCAACGGCGCCACGCAACGCCGCCTCACTCAGCACCTTGGTGGTGCGCTGGAACGAAGCAGCGGCGAGGAAGTTCTTGGTGTCAAGGGCAGATTTTGAGATACGTAACAGCTTGCGTTCTCCGGTGGGCAGCCGTTTCTCTTGGATCGGGACCGTCCGTTCCTCACCCCGATGGTAGACCTTGACCTGCTTGACCCCGACGTTTAGCAACTCACGCATCACCTCGTCGGTCAGCTCCTCCCCGACCTCGGCGATCACCCGCTCGCTTTCAGCGTCGACCACTGGCTTGAGCAGGATGGACCCGACGATCGCCTCCCGCTCCCGCCGGATCGCATTGTTTTCTTTAGACAGTGTCTTGACGACCTCGTTGAACTCCTCGAGGACGACCAGGGCGTTGGGGATGAAATGGGAATCCCCCGGATCTTCGATCCGCACGTTGTTGAGCATCTCACGGATAACGATCTCGATGTGCTTGTCGTTGATATCGACCCCTTGGTTCTTGTAGACCTTCTGGATCTCCTCGAGCAGGTAATCTCTCGTCCGCTGGACGCCAGCGAGGCGCAGCAGGTTATGAGGCGGGACGACCCCTTTCGATAGAAGATCCCCCTCCCTCACCTTATCGCCGACCTGCACCACCGAGACGTCGGTGACAGCGAACTCACCCCGATAGTGGAGGGTGATCTCTACGATCCCATCGGGACGCTCACTGACCCGATCGATCACGATCTGGTTCTTCTCAGGGAGGTCGAGGGTGAACAGCATCTCACCTTCGTGGACCCACTCCCCATCCTGCTTGAGCAATCTGATGCCCTCGGTGAGTTGGAACTCCTTACGCGCCTCGGGTTTGAAGATGATGATCTTGCCGTCGTAGACCACGGCGATGCCGGTGTTCTCCGCCTTCATGGCAACCGGGGTGGAACGGGTGGAGAGCTTGTCTCCCTTCGTCACCTCGTCGCCGATCTCGACCTGCTTTCGCGCCCCATAGGGGATGGGGTGTTTGATCCGGTTCCCCTTTTCATCCTGGACGACGATGACACGCTCTTTACTTTCGATGATCTCGACGACTTTGCCGCTGCGCTTTGCCATCGCCGGTTCCAAGTTATATTTCTGGGTGAGCGGGGTCCCGGTCTCGACCCGTTCTCCGGTCTTCAGGGACGGGCTGGCTGGCTTGGGGAGGTGATAGACACGATCCTCGGTCTGATCCAGGATGTAAACCCGTCGCTCCCCATCATCCCCGTCGACGATCTTCAGCTCACCACTGCGCGGGCTCTTGGTGCGAATGATTCCCTGAGGGGAGTTCACTTCATCCCCCGTGTTCACAGCACACAGCTCCACGGGGAGCCGGATGGTTCGCTGACGGCCCTCGATCTGGATGAGCCTGCCGTATTCGGTCGGCTGGATCTCTACCACGTGACCGTCGATCGTAGTGATCTCCGCCTGGGTGCTGCGGGTCGACTTGCGCGCCTCGAACAACTCCTCGGCACGCGGCAGACCCTGGGTAATATCTTCGCCAGCGACCCCGCCGGTGTGGAACGTCCGCATGGTGAGCTGAGTTCCGGGCTCACCAATCGACTGGGCCGCGACGATCCCGACCGCCTCGCCAAGCTGGATGAGTTGATGTTTACTCACATCCATCCCGTAACACAACTGACAGACGCCACGCCCGGTTTCACAGGTGATCGGGGAGCGAATGATGATGTTCGGTCGGGCCTCGACGGTTTCCACACCGCTTTCGATCAACTCCGCGGCGATCCGGGGGGTGATGAGCTCATCCTGACGGACGATCACCCGACCGGACGTTTCATCGCGCAGATCGGTCAGGCTCTTGGTCCCCACGACCTTCTCCTTGAAGTCCTTGTCCGTCGGCAAACAGCTAAACGTGAACGTCGTAAGGTCGGCCGCCACCTTCCGATCGATCATCTGGTTGCGTTCCAGCAACACCTGACCCGTGTTTGGATCGACGACCGGTGCAGCGGCCAGCCGCCCGTAGATCCGCTCGTCGATCTCCTCCATGATCTCTTCCTTGTCGTAGCGCAGGGGATCGATCTCGATCCCGTGGACGGTGTGGCAATCCTCTTCTTTGACGATCACCTCCGAGACGGCGTCAACCAACCGGCGAGTGAGGTACCCGGAGTTGGCGGTCTTCAGCGCAGTGTCTGCAGCTCCTTTGCGGCCACCGTGGGTGGAGATGAAGTACTCCATGATGCTCAGCCCTTCGCGGAAGTTGGAGGTGACTGGCATCTCGATGATCTCACCCGAGGGATCGGCCATCGGGCCACGCATGCCGGCGAGCTGTTTCACCTGCTCGGGTCCACCGCGGGCACCGGAGATGACCATGCTATAGACGGGGTTGAACGGGTGTCTCTCTAAGTTCCGCATGGTGATCGCTTCCATCCGGTCGACAGTTTTGCGCCAGACGTTTTTCACCGCGTCCGACCGCTCCTGTTCTGTCGATAGCCCCCGATCGTGCATCTCGTTGACGTGGCGAACCCTGTCGTAAGCCTCGTTCAGGATCTCCTGCTTCTCGACGGGGATCAGGGGGTCCCGCACCGAGATCGTGAGACCCGACTGGGTCGCCACCTGGAACCCCAGCTCCTTGAGATCGTCGAGCAACTGGACCGTTCGTTCGTTCCCGTAGCGGTGGTAACACTCCATGATGGTGTTCTTAATATCCTTGGAGTAGAAGATCTTTTGATAGTCCCGCAGCTCCTCCGGCAGCAACTGGTTCAACCTCACCCGACCGAACGTCGTCTCGATTACTTCACCGTCGATCCGGATGTCGATCGGCGCGTGCAGATCCAGCACCCCTTCCTCATTGGCTCGCTTGGCCTCCTCGATCGAGGCGAACGGGATGGGGTCCTGCCCGAGCGTCTCGCGGCGCCTCACTTTGCTCCCGGCCGCGTTTGGGTTGACGATCGTCAGATAGTAGAACGCAAAGATCTGGTCCCGAGTGGGGACAGACAGGGGATCTCCATGGGCAGGGGAGAGGATGTTCAGTGGGGCGGCCATGATCTCCCGGCACTCTTGGATCGCCTGCTCGGAGAGCGGCAGGTGGACAGCCATCTGGTCGCCGTCGAAGTCGGCGTTGTAGGGCGGGCAGACGAGCGGATGGATCTGGACGGCATCCCCATCCACCAGGATAGGGTCGAAGGCCGCAATCCCTAGTCGATGCAGGGTCGGTGCTCGGTTGAGCAGGACCGGATGGGTCTGCATCAACTCCTCAACAATATCCCAGACCTCCGGCATCTCCCCCTTCGACGCCTTGTTCTTGATCTCGTCGAAGTCCGAGAAGATGTATTCATCAAGACGATGCATGATGAATGGCTTGAACAGCTCCAGGGCCATCTTCTTGGGGATCCCGCACTGATGGAGCTTCAGTTTCGGGTTGACAACGATGACCGCTCGTCCTGAATAGTCGACCCGTTTGCCGAGCAAGTTTCTGCGAAGCCGGCCGTGCTTGCCTTGGATCGTCTCCGAGAGCGATTTGAGCGGGCGGTTGTTGCGGCCGAGAACCGGGGTCTCTCGCTTCTCATTGTGAGTGAGGGCGTCGACCGCCTCCTGAAGCATCCGTTTTTCGTTGCGGATGATGACTTCGGGCGCATTCATCTCCAACAGTCGCTTCAATCGGTTGTTGCGGTTGATGATCCGACGATACAGGTCGTTAAGATCGGTGGTAGCGAACTTCCCCCCGTCGAGCTGGATCATGGGGCGCAGGTCGGGAGGGAGGACGGGGGTGACCTCAAGGACGATATCCTGGGGACGGTTGCCCGAGGTCCTGAGTTCTTCCACCACCTCGAGCTGGCGGGTCAGCTTCTTTTTGCGACTCTTGCTCGTCTCTCCATCCAGTATCCCCTTCAACTCGGCCGAGAGCCGATCGAGATTGAGGCTCTTGAGCAGTTCCCGCACCCCTCCGGCCCCGGTGTGCGCCTCGAACTTCTCCCCGTAGATGCGCTTATAGGCGTCCTTCTCCGGCTCCCAGATCATATCCCCGACCTTGAGGGGGAACATGCTGACAGCGCGGATCACCAGGAAGATCAGGCTATCGATCTCTTCGATCGCCTCATGGCCGTCGATCGCGTCGTCACCGTAGCGTCGCTTCAGGGTGTCGTAGGTCATCTCCGAGTAGATCCGTTCGCCGACCGGGGCATCGACCAACGGATCGCCGACCGTGACCTGGTCACCGGCCGCGACCTGCAACGAGGCATCCGGCGTCACCGGATACTCTGTCCCACCGACCCGGACAATCAGCAGGCTCTCCCCGTTCTTCTGGCGGACCTCCTCCAGTTCCACCTCCCCGTCGGACTCGGCCTGAATCGGCTCCCCCTGGATCTCATAACCCGGTTGGGCGTCGAACTCGAACCGCGAAGAGAGGATCCGAACTTGCGACCACCGGGGTTCGGATGCCTCCGCATCCGCGTAGAGGATCTCCCCCGGCCTGACCGCGTCGCTCCCCGACGCGGTGACAATCCATTGCTTTGCCCTAAGGATCTCGGTCTCATAGTAGACGATCTTCTCCAGGACGTTTCGCCTCATGCCGAACAACCTGGAGAGGGGGCTGGATATGCCCTTTAGGAACCAGAAGTGGACGACGGGACTGGCGAGCTCGATATGGCCCATATTGCTGCGGCGCACCGAAGAATCGGTGACCAGCACCCCACACTTCTCACATTTGATCCCTTCGTACTTCTTCCCCTCGTACTTCCCGCACGCGCACTTATAGGTCTCCACTGGTCCGAAGATCTCCTCGGCGTACAACCCACCCTTCTCGGGCTTGTAAGTGCGGTAGTTGATCGTCTCCGCTTCGGTGACCTCACCCTGTGACCAACTCCGGATCTCCTTCGGAGAGGCCAGGCCGATCTTGATTCTGTTAATGTTGTCTCCGCTGATCACTTAAGCCTCCCTCCTGCTGTTGATCTTTGAGTTATGTCTATGTGCAGTGATTCACTTCGAATTAATGATCGATGACAAACGATAAACTGATGATAACATCCCTATTCGGTTCGGTCCCTCAGGGAGCCGTTTGCAGGATCCTCCCCAACCCGCTGACGATCGGCAGGGTCAAGGTGACCCCCTCCCGTACGAAATCCGGATTCCTGATGATATCCCGGTTCAGGTAAAAGATGATGGTCCACAAGACCGGCTCTCCATAGACCTCAGTGGCGATCGCCCACAGGCTGTCACCTCGTTTGACCGTGTACCGGAAGTAGGCCATCTCCAGCTCGGGCCCTGCCGCGCTCGCCGTCCTCGACGCCGACGAGGACACCTCATGCTCTATCCCGGTGACCGTCTCGGTGAGCGTGCCGATCGCCTGTTCGACCCTGCCTATCTCTTCAGACAGACCTACGACCCGGTTCGCCAACGCCGACTCCAGCGATATGATATCCTCCAACTCGGCTCGGGTCACCATGTGATCGCTCAACCTGGTGGCCTGCGCCTCTAGATTATCGACCTCCCCGGTCAACGCCGACTCCAGTGAGTCAACCCGTGTCTCGATCGACCGCTCGATCCCCGCTATCCCTTCGGACAGCCCTACCAGCTGATCCGATAGCGATGCCGTCTCCAGCGATAGCGCATCCTCCAACTCGACTCGGGTCACCACCTCACCCAACCCAGTGACCCGTGCCTCTAACAGCCCTACCAGCTGATCCGATAACGACGTCACCTCCAGCGATAGCGCATCCTCCAACTCGGCTTGGGTCACCATACGATCGCTCAACTCGGTGGCCTGCGCCTCTAACAGCCCTACCAGCTGATTCGATAACGATGCCGACTCCAGCGATAGCGCATCCTCTAACTCGGCTTGGGTCACCATATGATCGCTCAACTCGGTGACCTGTGCCTCTAAGTTATCGACCTCCCCGGCCAACGTCGACTCCAGTGAGTCAACCTGTGTCCCGATCGATCCGAAGGCATCGTGGAGGCTCGTCATCTGCTCCTGAAGTTGGCCGAGCTCCTGCCGGGTGATCTGCCGCTCCGCGACCAGCAACGATTCGAACTCGGCGCGCATCAGGCTGACCATCTCCTGACGGTTGCTGGCCATCTCATTTTGCAGTCGGTCTACCGACCCACGCAGGCTCCGATCGACATCCTTGAGGTTCGAGAATTCAGTCCGAATCGCTTCGATCAGGTCGGCCTGAATACGCTGCATCTCTCCCAGATTGGCAAACTCGGTCCGGATCCCTTCGATCAGGTCGGCCTGGCGACGCTGCATCTCCCCCAGATTGGCAAACTCGGTCCGGATCCCTTCGATCTGGTTCTCCTGCACCTGTTCCAGGAACCCTATCCGGCCGGTGACGACTGAGATCTCCTCCTGGGTCCCATCGAGTTCAGAGCCCACATCCCATACCAAAAAGAGCATCACGACAATCAGGGCAAGCGATATAATAGATAGGATGAGCGCTGCCCTCTGCTCACTCATTGTCAGAGGTTTTCCCGTTCAGGATATGCTCTACCCGGCGTGTGCTCTTCTCAAAATGAGTTCCCTGCCAGTAGATCTTCCGGCATCGGGGACATCTTCCGAACGCACGCTGGTTGTGATAGACGTACGTCGGAACCTCCCCTTGAACCTCCTGTTTGGCGACCTGCTCTAACGGTTGATTGCAGTCAATGCAGCGGGTGAAGATCCCTTCAGTGCCTAGATCGAACGCATGATAGGCCTGATAGAGCTGCTCCTGCCATAGGTCGGAGCTCACGAACAGCCGTTCCCCTTCCCATCGGTAACACATGAGTTCACGATCCCCTGTCAGGAGGATCCGCCCTTCTCGGCTAGCGATCTCGATCAAACGGTGATCATCGATGTCGTGGAAGTACAGGGTATCATACCCCAGGATTCTGAGCCACTTGGCCAGCTTCCCGAGCATCGCATCGACGATGAACTTCTTCTTCATCCCCCCTCATATTGCTTTACTCCGTGTCTGTCTCGTTACCACCCTGATTCTGCTCACTATCCCCTGGGGTTTGGGAGCTTCCCCGCTCGTGGTAGTCCGTCCTATGGAATCCGCTCCCCTTGTATACGATGCCGATATTAGGAAGCAACCGCCGGGTCGTCGGTCGGCCGCAGGCGTCACAGAGGGCGGTCGATAACTCTCCAGACGGGGATTGAAGTCTCGTGAACAAATGACCACAGCTCTCGCATTCGTATCGGTATAGCGGCATCCTTCCCCCTTGGGTGTTAGAATTTAACTTTTTCTTTTCATAACGACCTTTTATTCTACCACATTCTTAATCTATGTTTCAAGCCCGGTCCCTGAGCCAACGCGGTGGAACTCCTCCAGATCCTCCGGAGGCAACTCCCCGAGGAACCGCGACGGGACGTTCAGAAAGCTCTGGCCATACAGATAGCGGTGGTGAGCGTAGCTGAGGAACAGACCCTCCTTGACCCGGGTGATACCGACATAGTTAAGTCTGCGTTCCTCGGCGATCCGTCCCTCCTCAATGGATCGCAGATGGGGGAGCAGACGCTCCTCCATGCCAACGATGAACACCCAGCTAAACTCCAATCCCTTGACGGTATGTAGGGTCATCAGTGCAACCCGATCGACCTCTCTATTATACCCATCGACATCGGTCACCAGGGAGACGCGCTCGAGGAACGCCGCAAGTCCGTTGTCGGGGTCCTGGGCCTCGAACGTCTTGATCTGGCCGATCAGCTCAGCGATGTTGCCCATCCGCTCCTCGGCCTCTATCCCGTCCGCCTCCGCCTCCAGCACCTTCCGGTACCCGATCCGCGCCACCAGTTCCTCGGTCAGTTCGCTCGGCTTCCGGTGATCTTGCTTCAGATCGGCCATCAGATCAGCAAACGCCTTCAGTGGGGCGAGCTTCCCCCCACCGTCGGGGGAAGCGTTGGCGGCCATCTCCTGGATGGCCGCCCAGATAGAGATCTCCTGGGATCGGGCACGGTTTTGGATCGCCGCCTGGGTCTTCGGCCCGATCCCCCGTCTCGGCCGGTTGATGATCCGGATCAGGCTGAGATCGTCCTGGGGATTGACCAGGCACTTCAAGTAGGCGAGGATATCTTTGACCTCGCGACGCTCATAGAACTTAAACCCACGGACGATCTCATAGGGGATTCTCCGCTCGATCAGCGCCTCCTCCAGGTTCCGCGACAAGGTATTGACCCGGTAGAGGACGGCGATCTCTCGGAGGGGAACGCCTTGGGATCGGAGCCGTTCGATTTCAGCGGCGACGAACCGAGCCTCATCGATCTCGTCGACGGCCGCATACAGCTGGACCTTGGTTCCCTCCTCCCGTTCGGTATAGAGATGTTTTTCCTGTCGCCATCGGTTGTGGCGGATCATCGTGTCGGCGACCCGCAGGATCCGCTTTGTCGAGCGGTAATTCCGTTCGAGCTTCACCACGGTCGCGTCTGGAAAATCCCGTTCGAACTCCAGGATGTTGGTCGGGTCGGCCCCCCGCCATCCGAAGATCGACTGATCGTCGTCGCCTACGACACAGAGGTTCTCGTACTTTTCGGCGAGCAGTCGAGCGAACAGGTACTGGGTGTAATTGGTATCCTGGTATTCATCGATCAGGATGAACCGGAATCGGTCACGATAGCCGTCCAAAAGCTCCAGGTCGTCCTGGAACAGTCTCACGGTCAGGCCGATGAGATCCCCGAAATCGACGGCGTTGCTGTTTCGCAGTTTCTCCTGGTAACGCGTATAGATGGCTGCGATCGGATCGAGGAGGAACGGCTCCAGACTCCCTGCTCGCCGGCGGCGGAAGTCCTCCGGGTAGATCAGCTCGTTCTTGGCACGCTCGATCTCGGCAGCGACCATGCGGGGAGGGAACGAGTCGGTCGGCAGATCGAGCTCGCGCATCGTCTCCTCGATCGCCCGTCGTTGATCCTGAGCATCGAGGATAGAGAAATATCCGTTGTACCCCGCGGACAGGTGCTCGATCTCCCGCCTTAAGATCCGGGAGCAAGTGGCGTGGAACGTCCCGATCCAGGGGGTGGAAACGGCCGCAGGCAGCAGTTTTTCGACCCGGACCCGCATCTCATCAGCGGCCTTGTTGGTAAACGTCACCCCGAGGATCTGGGCCGGAGGGACCTGATAGTGACGGATAAGATAGGCGATCCTGTGGGTGATGGCCCGGGTCTTCCCACTGCCCGCTCCGGCGAGGATGAGCAGCGGCCCCTCATAGTGGATCACGGCTTCCCGCTGACTTGGGTTGAGCTCCCTCAATATCTCGCTCATGAACCCCTGATGATCTAACCTTATACTTTATACTTTAAAAAGAACCGGAAACGCGGACTGTAGACTGCGGCTCCCCTGCTCACCGTGACTAACTGAGATAGTACTTCGCCAGCTCCTCCTTCGGCATCGGGGACACCGTGATACCGAACGTCTCGTTCTTGGACTCGAACCGGTAATTGGCCCGGACCTTGGCATATCCCTTCACATCTGCATGGGAGGCGGTGATCTCGGCAGCGAGCTTGATAATCTCCTCCACCTCCACCCCGCTCTTTTCCTGCCAGTTGGTTCGCACCAGAGTCATCGGACCTTTGTAGGTAGGAACATAGATGCGAAGATCCTCGGGCAAGAAGAACGTCTGAAGTTTGCGTTTCTCTTCATCATCCCGACCCAGGACGATCTTCACGTCGGGCTGCTTCTTGTAGTACAGATCGAACTCGAGCAACTCGAGGGCGTTCATGCTGAACTCCTTCTCCTGGAATAGATCCTCGAGCCGTTGCCCGAAATTCCTCTGGGTCAACTTACACCGCGCTTCGGCCGAGAATCCCTCGACATCGATTTCCAACTCCCGGGCCAGCCTGCGTAACTCGTCGACCTCGCCATAACGAAGACGTTTCAGATGCTCGTGATTCACCCAGCCGTTCCTCTCGGGCAGGGTCTCGGGCAGGAGCCGAGCCGAGAGAGGCCGAAGCACCCGATCGCCACTCCCGACGGCCTCCACGATCTCGATCATCTCCATTTCGCCCAGGCCCCGCACCCCGACGATCTCACCGGTGATTAAAAAGTCGGCCTTGACCCGCTCCATGTACCGCAGGCCCTTGGCGATCAGCAGCTTCCGGCACCCTATACAGCTGCTTTTCAAATTGTAGGTTCCGTTGTGGATGTTGGCGACTTTTCGGAACTCCTTTTTAACGCTTTGGCTACGAAAATCGGGATTCTCCCAGATCTCTCTCGTCAGTTGCTTCGTCCGATCGTAGTCACGGAAAAAGGGAGATCTGAAGTGGATGAGCTTCAGCTCATCGATTTTCTCTTCCCGCTGAATCAGTTTGGTGGCGATAATGCTTGCCAGACTACCCGAAAAGAGAGAGACCACCCTAATCATGTCAATCGCCCCTCTCGTTGTAACGTTGAGTATGGATGGATTATCGATATTTTTTATTATTCCGCCCTGCTTAGACTCCTCGCCTCCCCTCAACCTAGGGAGATGAGCCCGTAATTCCCGTCTTCCCGATCGTAGATGATGCTGGGCCGGTCATCCTCAGAGTTAATAAAGACCAGGAAGTTACGATGGTAAGCTTCTAACTGCATCGCCGCTTCCTCGGGGCTCATCGGCTTGCGGATGATCGTGTCCTGACGAATGATCTGCCGGCTGTTGCGGCGTTGGTCCTGGGTTTGAACCTGATGTTTGGGGTTGAGATCCTGGCTGTGGTCCCAAGGCTCTTTGCGCTTCACCCGCGCATTGTACCGCCTGAGTTGCCTTCCCAGCTTGTCGATCGCTGCGTCGATGGAGGCGTACATATCCTTGGAGGCGGCAGAGGACTTGACAATCTTTTTGTTGATCAGGTGGGCGACCATCTCGACGATCTGTCGCTCCTTCTCGACCGCCATAGTGACATCGACACTGATCATCCTGTCAAAGTACTTTTCCAGCCCTTCCACCTTCGAGACCACGTAACTTCTCAGCGCATCACTGACCTCTACGTGCCTACCGAGCACGTTGATCTTCATCTCGCTTGCCTCTTCGTATCGTGAAGAATCAGGCTGTTCGTGTGTGATTTATCATAGCACAAACTCGGTCAGCGGTCAAGTTAAGCGGTCACAGGCCGGATCAGATCAGCACATTACCGTTCGAGGTTCGCTCGGTTGAAACACACCGCCGGATTGTGGTATATTACCTTAGTGCCTTGAAACCATCCGAATGATGGCCGGGAGGCGTAATCAATGAGCGACCAAGGGACTCGAGCAGATGACCGAACTCGAACTTATGAGATGATGTACATCCTGAAACCGGGGTTGGGGGAGGAGGAATACGAGGAGAAGATCAAGCAGGTGACCGCTCTCGTCAAGGGCGAGGGCGGCATCATCGGTGAGACGGACCGGTGGGGGATACGACCGTTGACCTATGAGATCGACCACCATCCGAAGGGATACTACGTGGTGTTGCACTTCGACTTCCTCCCCGATCGGATCGTGAATCTCGAGGAGCGGTTGAACATCGACGACGAGGTGCTACGGTATCAGATCGTGAGGGAAAGCGAGAGCACGTAAGTTCATAAGTTCAGCAGGGATAGGCAAGTGGAGAACAAGGAAGGAGGTACAGATGCCGTCCGCGAGTTTGAATCGGATCATCTTGATCGGCAATTTGACCCAGGATCCCGAGTTAAAGTACACTCAGACGGGGATGGCCAGAACGCGGTTCTCGATCGCAGTCAATCGCAGATACCGGGATCGGGAGGGGAACATGCAGGAGGAGACGACGTTCGTTCCGATCGTCACCTGGGGAAACCAGGCGGAGACCTGTGCCAACTATCTGGGGAAGGGGCGGTTGGTTGCGGTCGACGGCCGGCTTAGGATCGATTCGTTCGAGACCGAAGAAGGAGAACGGCGCAAGGTTGTGGAGGTCGTGGCGAACAACGTCCAGTTCCTGGACTGGGGAGAACCGTCGGAAACCACAGCCAAAGAGCCCGGTGAGCCAGCTCCGTTCGATGAGGAGGTTCCGTTCTGATGGTGCGACGAAGACGATGCAGAGCTTGTGAACGGGACTACCGCTTCTCCTACAAAGACCCAGGGACGTTGAAACACTATATGAACCGTCTGGGAAGAATCCTCCCCAAAAGGACGACCCATCTTTGCGCCAAGCACCAGCGTGAGGTCGCCCGGGTGATCAAACGGGCTCGAAAGGTCGCGTTGCTCCCCTACGTCGGTGAATGACCCCGGACCTGAGACCTGAGCTTGAGTCTGGAGCATGGCATTGGAATACAGATCTCTGGTTGCACGCTCCCGTCAAGGAGACCAGCAGACCCTGAGGTCCGACATCTCTCTGGCGGGAATCGGGGTCCATACCGGCCAGCCTGCTGAGCTGACCCTCCGCTCCGCCCCACCCGACACCGGTGTCCGGTTCTTGAGTGAGGGTGAGGAGATTGAACTCCGTTTAGAACACGTGGTCGACGATCTCGGCGGGATCACTTTGGGGAAGAACGGGCACAAGGTCCGGACGATCGAGCATCTGCTCGCCGCCGTTCACCTGTTCGGGGTCGACAATCTGATCGCCGAGGTGAACGGCCCTGAGGTTCCGATCTTGGATGGCAGCGCTGCCCCGTTCCTCGAAGCGTTCAAGCAGGCCGGTCGGGTGAGGCAGGCGGCACCGCGGTGGGTCTATCGGGTGGCGGCGCCCGGCTGGGTCATTCAGGGGGATCGGATGGCCCTCGCACTTCCCAATACCCGGCTTCGGGTCTCCTACTACATCGACTACGAGGTCATCGGACGACAGTACTACGCCGGCCCGATCACGGGGCAGACTTTTGAGCGGAAGATCGCGCCGAGCCGGACATTCGGTTTCCTCAAGGACGCCCCAGGCTTGCGGGCGCAAGGGAGGGCGCTGGGCAGCAGCCTGGAGAACACCGTCGCCATCGGCCAGGATGGTCCCCTGACCACGTTGCGGTCCAAGGATGAGTTCGTCAAGCACAAGGTCCTGGATCTGTTGGGGGATCTTCTCCTGGGAGGACGGCGACTCATCGGAGGGTTTGTCGTGTTGAAGGGCGGCCATCACCTCCATCGGCGATTGGTCAACAAGCTGCTCAGGTCGTCGGGTCGGCCGACCTGAGCCTAGGCATTTAAGATGGATACAAAAGAGATCGGAGCGCACCTGAGACAGCAGCGGAAGGAACGCGGGCTCCGGGTGGGCGACATCGCTCAGATCCTTCACATCCGCAGGAAGTTCCTGATCGCCATGGAGGATGGACGGTTTGAGGAGTTGCCTCCGTCCCCTTACCGCGAAGGGTTCATGAGGAAATACAGCGGGTATCTCGGCCTGGACCCTGAGGAGGTGTTGGGGAGGTTCCGGCAGCATCTGGCCGAGGTTGAGGCCGCGCGCGTCGCCGAGGCGGCCGCTACCGCCGAGGTTGAGGCACCGACACGGAAGCTTCGATGGATGCCCCGCGGTGCCCTCCTGGTAGCGATTATGGTGATCGTTGCCGGTATCTTATGGGGGGTGAGCCAGCTTCAGTCCCAGCCTCCGGCCCGTTCGGGGTCGGGGAACGGCGAGGGTTCGGCTCTGGGATCAGATACGCCTCAACCCCAGGAAGCGGGCCTTGATGGCGGACCTCTCCGGGGGGAGCTGGGTCCGGTACAAGCGGACGAGGTGCTCGTCGAGGCCCCCATCCAGACATCCGGCGGACCGACCCGCCCCGAAACGGCTCCGGGGGAGGAGCCGGTGTCGATCTTCCCCCTCTCCCGGGAGATCGTGCTGATATCCCCGTTCTCACCGGAGAAACCACTCTACTTGGAACTGGAAGTCATTCAGGACACAGTGATCTGGGTCACGGCCGACGGCGAGGCGGTCTTCCAAGGTCCGCTCGAAGCCGGAGAACGGCGAGAGTTTATCGCCCAGCGGGGGCTGTTTTTGCGCGCCAGCAATGGGCGGGCAGTACGGGCCGAACTGAATCGGGAACTCAGTGGGTTCCTGGGACGGGAACCGGAGATTGTCGACAAGGTGTTTCGGTTGGAGATCCAAGAGTCCGAGCCGGATATCGCCGTGCCCCCCACCCACCTGGAACCGATTGAACCGGAACCGGTGCCACCCCTCGAGAGGGAAGCGGAAGCCGAGGTCGAGCCACGTCCCCGGCCCCGGATCGCGGTGGACGCGGTCGATGATTTCGACGCGCGCCTTCGAACCCTTCAGGAACAAAGTCTCAACGAGCAGAGGTTGGCAGAGGAAGAGAACGACTCCTATCGGCTCGCCAATTACTACTTCTTCGCTGGAGACTACCAATCGGCGGCGCACTTCTATGAAATTGCCCTTCAGGAACGGGTGGATCCGAGGATCTATATTGAGCTGGCGCTGGCCCTGGAGCAAATCGGGGAGCTCGACCGGGTACCGGAAGTCCTCGAACAGGGGACCGAGGATTTTCCGGATAACTATCTGCTCTACTGGAGGCTGGCGGAGTTCTATGAGCAGATCGGCCAACCACAACGGGCGGAGCAACTGCGTCTCAAGGCCGAGTCCTTGTTCTCCCTGACCTTCCCCG
The DNA here is from genome assembly GCA_046758705.1 of Bipolaricaulia bacterium. Taxonomy (GTDB): domain Bacteria; phylum Bipolaricaulota; class Bipolaricaulia; order JBHIAT01; family JBHIAT01; genus JBHIAT01. Next base: position 5,876 of record JBHIAT010000007.1, on the reverse strand, counting down.
GCCGGTGAACCTTAAGTTTAATAAGTTTAAGTTGAGGAGGTGAGTTGATCTGTGAGTCAGAGCCAGCAGGAACGTGAACGGGTCCTGTCCGGTATCCAACCGACGGGTGAACTCCAACTCGGCAATTACTTCGGGGCAGTGAAGCATTGGGTGGCGCTGCAGGATCGGTACCACTGCTTCTATCCGATTGTCGACTACCATGCGATCACCGTCGATTACGAGCCCGAACAGTTAAAGAAAAACACGTTGGGTATGGCCATCGATCTGATGGCCTCCGGAATCGACCCGAAGCGATCGGTCCTGTTCGTCCAATCACAGGTTCCGGAACATACCGAACTCGCCTGGGTGTTCAACAGCGTTGCATCCTACGGGGATCTGACCCGGATGACGCAATTCAAGGAGAAGTCGGAGGGGGCGGCGTTCGTAAGCGCTGGGCTGTTCATCTATCCCATATTGCAGGCGGCTGACATCCTGATCTACAAAGCGAGTAAGGTGCCGGTCGGGGAGGACCAGGTGCAACATCTCGAACTGTCCCGCCGGATCGCCCGCCGGTTCAACCGACAGTTCGGGGAGCTGTTTCCCGAACCGGAGGCACTGCTGAGCGAGGCACCACGGATCATGTCCACCGCCGACCCCTCCAAGAAGATGAGCAAGAGCCTGGGATCGAAGCACTACATCGGTGTGATGGAGTCGGAGGATGTCATCTGGGAGAAGATCAAGACAGCGGTCACCGACGTCGGTCTGGAGGCCGCTGGCGAACAGAAGAGCCCCGGGGTCGACAACCTGTTCGTGCTGCTCCGACTGACGGCCGACGCACGGACGGTCGAGAAGTTCGAACAGGAGTATGCCAACGGAAAACTCCTGTATCAGCGGCTTAAGGAGGCAGTCTACGAACATCTGATGGCAACCTTAAAGCCGATCCGGGAGCGTCACCGGGAGCTGGAGGCGGACCTCCCCGGCGTGCAGCGAATATTGCAAGACGGAGCACAACGAGCCCGAGAGATCGCGGTTCGGACGATGGCCGAGGTGCGGGAGCGGATCGGTGTTTGAACGGCCACCCGCTTGACCAACGAATGCTAAACAAACACTATCCCTGTTCTTGTTCCTTCGGTAAAAAGATGAGCTGCGGACCTTCCGATGTATCTTGAAGATCTAGGACAACACCTTCCAGCTGGGCCTTGATGTCTGCGTCAACGAGTAACACGGTTGTCCCATCGTGTTCCACCACTTGATCGTCTTGCTGCTCCGTATCCAGTACTAGTGTGTAGTAACCTTGATCCTCCACAAGTCGGAGGGATTGCTCAGGCTGGGTTTCCGTGTTATCTAAGATCTTCTTTAGCTCTTCTCGAGCGCTTTTGGTAACGGTCATTAACTCTCACCCCTTTCTTCTCTACTACTCCTCAGCCTCGGTCTCGGCAGGCGCCTCCATCTCTACCTCGCCTCTGAACAGCTCGGTCTCCGGATAGAACGCGACCCAGGAGAACCAGTACGACGGAACCCCGACGATCTCCTCCAGCTGGGCTCCGGCAAGCTCCCCGGACCCGGAGATAACCGTTCCGGAGAAATCCCAGGTCGAGCCGGTGTTTAGGTCGACCAGATCGCCGTCAACGAACTCGAACTCTAGGGCGCGCTCCCCGACCTGACGGACGAAGAATTTCAGCTCGCCGGCCGGGGACTTGACGACCAGGATCGAGGTCTCACCAACCCGGTCGTTCAGCAGCGATAGTTCATCGAACGCCGTCTTGGTATAAGCCTTCACGCTGTCGTCGACGACGACTCCGATGACATCGTCCTTCGCCTGGAGCCGGTCGTCGACGAACGGAACTCCGAAGCTCGTGCGAACCCCGTTCTGTATTATCCCTTGCATCTGGTTTTGGAGAATATCAAGCTCAGCCTCCAGTGCATCCAACTGCTCTTGCTCTTCCAGCGTTAGCTCCTGTTTCTCCTTCAACGCAGCGATCTCATGCTCAGCGTCGGAAATCTCGCTCTCCAATCCCTCCAATCCGGCTTGGTAACTCTCCACAGGATCCTGCACCCGGTAGTCCACGTACGGGTCGACATCGTAGTTCCGTAGGTACTGAGGTGCTTGCCCCTCGATCCCGCCCGAGGTCGGCCGGATGAGCACGATCGTATCCGGATGCTCATCCCGCCACAGTCCCCACGGGACGAGGTCAACCGGTATTCGGTGTAGCTCCCCGATCTCGCCAACGAGCGGGCCGATGATCACTTCACTCATGACCTGGGACCACAGCGAGAACGATACCCGGTCGTACATCACCAAATTCGATTTGTATAAGTTTCCTGAGGTCCCGAACTGGGCGATTTGGAGCTCACCATCCTGGCCCGCGATTCTCGGTGCCAAGAAGACCAGTCCGGAGTTGCACAGCGGATTGTAACTGACCACGACCATCTCTCCATCGAAATCATCGTTGACGATTTCGTGCCAGTTGAGAATCCGAATCGGGTAGGCCTTCGCTATCCCGTTGTAGCGGACCCCCATGACGAAGTCGTTGGGGACCAGCCACTCATTTGCCTCAACGGCCGATGTGAATTCGGGTGCATCGATCGACGGGATGGAATCCGGAGGCAGCAACGACAGAAACTGATCGATCTCCAGGCGCGCGAGGTACTTGGTCCCGCGCTCGGTGGTGGCGATCTCCTCCTCGGTGGCGATCCGTTCGTGGGTTCCATATCCGCTCCAGGAAAGTAGCATCAGCAGGACCAGGAGAGCGATTCCTGTCCCTGTTCCTACGATCATGGTGAAACGGTTCATCTACTTATCCACTCCCTGTAGAATATGCATAGTTATATCACAAGCTTGACATCCAAGTCAACCGATCATCTTTCTCACACATTCCCAAGCCCTCTATCTCCGCTGGGAAAGTAGCGATCAAAATCTTTCACAGGTTGACAAGCGACCTTCGTCTCACTAATATACCAGACAGTATACCAAGGGACACAGGGAAAGGAAAGGATATCGCGATGCAGAGGCAACCTAGCTACATGGCAAAGAAGGAAGAAATGGGCGAGACGTGGGAACGGAAGTGGCATCTGATCGACGCCCGGGGGAAGATCCTGGGCCGGCTCGCTTCGGAGATCGCCACGATCCTCCAGGGCAAACACAAACCGATCTACACTCCCCATGTCGACACCGGGGATTACGTGATCGTCATCAACGCCCGCGAGATCGAGCTGACCGGCAAGAAGCGGGAGCAGAAGAAGTACTATCACCACACCGGCTACATCGGCCACCTGAAGGAGAAAACCTACGAAGAACTGGTCGAGAAGCACCCCACTTGGCCGATCGAGAAGGCGGTCAAGAATATGCTACCCAAGAGCAAGCTGGGAAGGCGGATGTTTAAAAAGCTGAAGGTCTACCCCGGCCCGGAGCATCCTCACGAGGCGCAGCAGCCCGAGCCGCTCGATATTTGATCCGACGTTGTATCGATCCCTAAAGTCGCCGCTTGCATAGTTGAATTCCGGTTCGGGAAGTCCATATTATCGGTCTTTGACCCATGCCCTGAAGGCATCGAAGATGTTGATCGGCAGGGGGAAGATGATCGTCGATGTGTTGTCGGACGAGATGTCGCTGAGCGTCTCCAGAAAGCGCAGTTGAATCGCAGCCGGGCTCCGTTGCAGGATCCCTGCAGCCTGCTGAAGCTTCTCCGCCGCCTGGAGCTCACCCTCGGCGTTGATGATCTTGGCACGGCGCTCGCGCTCGGTCTCGGCTTGGCGGGCCATCGCCCGCTGCATCTCCTGGGGGATCTTCACGTCTTTGATCTCGACAGTTGAGACCTTAATGCCCCAAGGGTCGGTCTGTTCATCGATGATCTCCTGGAGTTTGCGGTTGATCTGCTCACGCTGGGCGAGGAGTGCATCGAGCTCAGCCTCGCCCAGAACGCTTCTGAGCGCCGTTTGGGAGATCTGGCTCGTCGCCTGGAGGAAATCCTCGACCTCGACGATGGCACTCGGCGGATCCATGACCCGGAAGTAGACGACCGCGTTCACGTTGGCTGGCACGTTGTCGCGGGTGATGACCTCCTGCGGAGGCACATCCAGGGTGACGGTCCGCAGGCTGACGATCACCATCTTATCGATGATCGGGATGATGAGGAACAGTCCTGGCCCCTTGGCTCCGACCAGCCGACCGAGGCGAAAGATCACCCCGCGCTCATACTCTTTGACGATCTTGATCGCACTCCACAGGAACAGGATGACGATAGCACCCAACACGATCCACAGCATTTTCGCTCAGCACCTCCTGCAGTATGGTACCCAACCTACTGCGTTGCTCTGCGCTCTTTCTCGGCCCCAATATAAGGGATTTTAGGAAGCCAGTCAACTGGAATGGACATCACTGCAGAATCTTTGAGGTCTGATTAATTTTATATAGATTTGTTGAAATTTAGAAAAATTTAATGACTATTTTCTCCGGGATATTTTTGTTTTCTTGATATTTTTATTAGTCTAACACTATGATTGAAAAGAGGGTCGTTATGCTTTTAGAAAGACTCCACGAACTACGTTCCGGATTGGGCTGGATTAGCCTTGGAGCTGGTATCGCCTACTGGTTCGGTTGGCTCATGATTGGAATTTTGATCGGTAAGAAGGGATGGAAATCCCTGAGAAACAGAGATTTCTCCTCGCATAAAAATATCTTGAGAAGTCCGGCCTTGCTCACAGCCGTGCTCATCAACCGGACGGGCGCTTGGCTTCCTCCTATCTATGTCTGGGTGAGGAGTGGGAGCGCGGTCCCTTGGTTTGTGAATGCCGGCGTGGCGTTGCTGATCGTGGTCGTGGCCAGCTTCTTGATCAAGAGATATCGACGAAGGATGTCTAAACGGGGCGTCATTGGAAAGGAGGTAGCGTGATAGAAACTTCATCGAAGCGAGGCGAACTGAGTGAGGTATCTGCTCTTCTCCACATGGGGTATGATCTGTTGACACTGAAAGCCTTGGTCTTCGGTCATGGCTAATTCACATCACGTGTCAACGTAGCAAACCGACAGGGAGGTGTCGTGTAATGGCGGAGACGGAACGCACGAGCATGAGAGAGTGGGGACGAAGGGCGAAGGTCGTTTTGGGCAGCTTGGTGTTGGTGGGTCTTGGGTTCTTGATCGGGCTGTACGCGGTGGCGCCGACCCTCATGAAGGGCAAGGAGGGCTACCTCCCGCCGGCCGTCGTAGAGATGCCCGCGGGGACGATCCGCGTGACCACCCCTGACGGCACGGTGGTTCTCCTTCCCGTCCGGATAGCGGAGACCTTCGACGCTCGGACGGCCGGCCTGCGCGAGGTGGGGACCAAGGCCCTGGACACTACCTTTCTGCTCTATGCCCAGACCCGGGAAGTGACCCGCCGGACCAGTTACAATATGACGGGGATCCGCACCCCACTAGAGCTGGCTATCATCGATGTCGATGGGAAGGTGATGGCAATCAAGCAGGTAGCGCTGGAGACCGAATCTCTCATTGTGACTGAACCGCACCGCTGGGTGCTAGCGGCCAAGGACGGGCTGCTCCTCCACGTTGGCATCGTGGTGGAATCCACACTGGACACGGCCGCCATCCGCAAGATCGGCTAAATGATCCGAGGGAGAATCGGTGCTTTTCAACCCCAGTTTGACATCTCGGGGAAAAGTTGTATCCTAAGGGCCAGCCCAGCGCTCAGGAGGCAACCGTGGACGCCCGAGATTTGATCGCCCGAGTGACGATTGAGTGAGGGTCATCTCGACTACGGCGACGTGGCCGTGTTGCATCAGGCTCAAGAGATTGGCCTGGTACAGATCGTAGGTCAGCATGGAGTGGGTTCCACCAGGGCTATATCTTCTATAGTTTCGCAGAATTTGAAGGAGGTGCAATGAGGGTCGATCTTCCCCAT
>JBHIAT010000006.1:0-48748 GCA_046758705.1 Bipolaricaulia bacterium | reverse complement strand
ATAAAGCAAGGGCCTGCCGGTTTCCGTCTCATCAACATCCGCCGACAGGCTCTCACCCTCTCATTCCGCCTCCAGCCTAACGCCTTTGGCCAAATGAGGTCACAAAGGTTCAAATCCCGTCGAAGTAATTCCCTCTTTTCCAGGATTATTTGCCCCCGGTTATGGAGGTTCTCTCCTTTGGGAACTCCATAAGGAAATTTCCCTTTGCTGATTCCATTATAGTCAGAATCGATTGGATGTCAAGAGGGTCGACCGACCTCCACCTGTTTGAATCTCTTGTGCCTGACCGGTTACAGTGATAGCAGAAGAAAATATCCGGATGATTCAACGATGCGATTGTTGAAGCGCTCGATCCCTGCACCGGTCTCGATTTTGATTTTGCTCATCCTGATGATTGGGGTCCGAGGGACAAGCTTCGCACAGGTTTATGATCCAACGCTACGGTGGAGGACCTTGGAAACACCGCACTTTCGCATCATCTTCCATCAGGGGACCGAGGGCCTGGCGAACGAGGCGGCGTTGGCCGCTGAGCAGGCCTACGCGTTCTGGATCGAGGAGCTGAACTATAGGCCGAAGGGGAAGACGAATCTGGTCATCGTCGATGCAGCCGATTTCGCACAAGGTTTTGCCGTCCCCGCTCCCAACAAGGACATCACCGTCTACACCACACATGCCCGGTTCGCCGACTGGGCAAACTCCCGATCCGAATCGTGGATGGGTCTGGTGGTGTTTCACGAGTACGGCCATATCGTCGATATCGACAAGGTGAGCGGGGGCTCGGCCATATTCCGATCGATCTTCGGCAGGGTCATCCAGCCGAACGGTCTCAAGCCCACGCTGCTCATCGAGGGGATTCCGACCTACGAAGAGTTTCTGAGATCCGGTGACTCCCGCGCCAATGACCCCAGGGATGAGATGTTTCTCCGTGAGATGGCCGTCGAGGATGAGTTTCCGTCCTTCGACCGCGCCAGTTCCTATTACAGTCGCGATGAATGGATGCCACCCGGAATGATCTCCCACGACTACGGTCCCCAGTTCATGCACTACCTGGAGGAAAGATACGGACGGGGAACGATCGCCGCGTTGGACGAAATCTACGCCCAGAACTTCTCCCAGGGCTTTGGCCATGCCCTGAAAAAGACCGTAGGAATCCCCCCGAATGAGCTCTACGATGACTTTAAAGCCTGGGCCAAGGAGCGGTTCGCTGCACAGGTGGAGCGAATCGAAACGGACGGGATCACCGAGAGCCACAGAATCACCCGGCTCAGTTACTGGAGCAATCAACCGGCTTGGTCGCCGGATGGGCATTGGATCGTCTATTACCACAGCGATCCAAATCGCTTCACCGGCCTGAGACTTGTCAGGCCCGATGGAGGAAACGATCGGCATCTGATCACAGGAAGCATCGATGCTCCGGCCTGGTCTCCAGATGGAAGTCGATTGGTGTACGCAAAGCTCGATATCTACAAGCATTTCTACCGTTACCAGGATCTTTACCTCTATGATCTGAGGACCGGAAAAGAAGAACGGCTCACTTGGGGCGCCCGCGCCTACTATCCCGCGTTTATGCCGGATGAAAACAGGGTTCTATTCGCCCGCCACCGGCTCGGGGACCGGAGCCCCGATCTGGCCATCTTGAACCTGGAAACCCAAGAGGTCATCCCTCTGAAGGTCTTCCCCAACGATACGTTCGTCCATTCGCTCGAGATCTCCCCCAGTGGCGAGGAGATTGTGCTCTCCATCTGGAAGCGAGGCGGCTATCAGGACATCTACACCATGTCGATCCACGGAGGTGAGCTGACCCCGATCACCCAAGACCGAGCGACCGATCTCGACCCCACCTGGTCGCCCGATGGAACGTACATCGTGTTCAACTCCGACCGAGATGGGATCAACAATCTGTACGCGTATCGAGTCGCCGATGGCACCCTGTTTCAGGTGACCCACGTGCGATCGGGCGCGTTCGATCCCGACGTCTCTCCCGATGGCCATCAGATCGCTTTTGTGGGCTACAGCGTTGCCGGTTACGATGTGCACACGATAGCGTTCGATCCGGACCGCTGGACGGAGATCTCCTATGCCCATGAAACGCTCCCCCAGTGGCCGGGTTACCCCGAGACCGATTACCCCATCCATCGCTATAACCCGCTTCCGTCCCTGATGCCTAAGCTGTGGCTCCCGATCGTCGGAGGGAGCCAGCTTGGGATCGCCACCTTCGGCTTGGACTCGTTGCTCCAGCATTCGTATACGTTGGTGGGAGGCTACGACTGGGATAAGAACGGTCCATTCTACTCGGTTATCTACGTCAACAATCGGTTCTATCCCATCTTATCCTTAAGTTTGAGCGGGGACAGTTCTGGAAATCAGCAGCGCTTGGATACAACCTTCCCCATAGTGACCCGACTTCGTTCCATCCAACTGATCTCGGTCGGCTACCGCCGGGACGAGGATCTGGACACTGGGACGATCGACGACACGCTGACCTCGACGTGGTGGCTTACAGACATTTCGGGACGCGATCTGTTCCGGGATGAGCGCCAGATAACTCTGACGGGGGAACTGAACATGGAGCGGGGAACGTCCATGCTCCAGCGATCGCTGATTCTCGATTGGCGTGAAGCGTTCCGGCTGCCTGTGGTTCAAGAACACCGACTGGCGGTGAGGCTCTCCGGCGGGTGGAGCGATGCCGCCGATCGCTTTTCGCTCGGGGGGACAGCTGGGACGTTTCTGTTGCGAGGGTTTGCGACCGGGACGCTGAGCGGTGCCCGGTTTGCCTCAGCCAGCGTCGAGTACCGATTCCCGATCGTCTCGATCGAACGAGGGATAGGACTTTCGCCGATCTTCTTCGATGATCTTCGCGGGAGTTTATTTATAGATGGGGGGACGGCCGGAGCGGATCTGAGCGGTTTACCGCTCAACGTGGGAGTGGGTGTGGAGCTTCACCTTTCAACTGTTTTAGGCTATATGGCTCCTCCTCTGAGCCTACGGGTGGGGGCCGCCTGGGGGATCGATGAGGAGAGTCCGCAGGTCTATGGCGGCATAGGAACGGCGTTTTGAGATCGACGCTGGGAATGACAAAGATCATAGCAATTCAGGACGAATCGTGGTATCTTAAGAGAGGTGTCTCACAAAGCAAGGAGGCCAGGATGCTGAACTCAGACCCAAATTCCCCGATGGTCCGATTACAACATATATCCAAGATCTACCGTCGTGGAGAGGTGGAGGTTCCGGCGTTACGGGATCTCGACCTGGAGGTCGGCCAGGAAGAATTCCTGGTGATCCTGGGACCCAGTGGATCGGGCAAGACAACGCTCCTGAACCTGATCGGTGGCATTGATACCCCAACCGAGGGAAACATCATCGTGGGTGGGGTGGAGATCACACGCTTTAATGAACACCGGCTGACCGAGTATCGCCGCCGGAAGGTTGGCTTCATCTTCCAGTTCTTCAACCTGATCCCGACGCTCACCGCCCGGGAGAACATCGAGTTCGCGGCAGAGTTGGTTTTCAAAGATGGCGATCAAATTCAGGAGCGGACCGAAGCGTTGCTCGGGCTCGTCGGCCTCGGTGAACGGGCCAACCATTTTCCCAGTCAGCTTTCGGGAGGGGAGCAGCAGCGGATCGCGATCGCCCGAGCGTTGGTCAAAGATCCACCACTGATGCTCTGCGATGAGCCCACCGGCGAACTGGACTCTAAGACGGGAAGACAGGTGCTGCAGGTGATGAGAGAGCTCAACCGCCGGGAAGGGAAGACGTTCATCGTCGTCACCCATAACGCGGTCATCGGCCGGATGGCCGATCGGGTGATCCAGCTGCGCGACGGACGGATCGATGAGGTCGTCGAGAATTCCCATCCAGTTGAGGCCGAAGCGTTAGAGTGGTGAGGCTGCAGTTGGGATGAAAAAACCGCAACTGAAGGTACTCCGCGATATTCGAGTTCATCGCTATCAGTTTGCTGCCTTGATTGTCATTGTGATGTTGGGGGTGGCAAGTTTCATCGGACTGATCGCGGCCTACCAGAACCTGAGCCGCTCCTACAACCACACCTACGATCTGCTCAACTTCGCAGATGCCACGATCGCTGTAGAGGGTGCGCCAACCAGCGTCGTCGGCGAGATCGTCCGGCTGGCGGGAGTAGCCGCCGCCGAGGGGCGCTTAGTCGTTGATACCGGTCTGTGGTTGGGTGAGCAGGATCGAAGTCAAGTTCGGCTCATCGGGCTGCCCGCCGACCGCCATCCGACGGTCAACGACGTACATGTGGAACGGGGCCGGTACTTCCGAGCCGAGGACCGAGATGTGGTATTGCTCGAACGTCACTTCGCCGACTTCTACAGCTACGAGGTCGGGACGGCCATCCATCCCATCATCGCCGGGGAGCGGATGACGCTGAACGCGATCGGTATCGCTGCCAGCCCTGAATATCTGATCCTCGCCCCCAGCCAACGACAGATCATGATCTCTCCTCGTCAGTTCGCCGTCCTATTCGTCCCGCAGCCGACGTTGCAGGACCTGATCGGCTTCGGCGATCGCATCAACCAGGTCTCCCTACGGGTCACCGACAGAGCACAACGGGGGGCGACTCTGACGGCGGTCGAGGAGATCCTGGCTCCTTATCGGATACGGGAGATCATCACCCGCGAGAATCAGCCGAGCAACGCCGCGCTGCAGCTCGATCTGGAGGGGTACCGAGAGCTTGCCTGGATGCTGCCGTCACTCATCTTGCTCGCCGCCGCTCTGTCCGTCTACATCGCACTGAGCCGGATGATCCAGGCCCAGCGTCCTCAGATCGGCCTGTTCAAGGCGTTAGGGTACCCCGATCGCTCTGTCCTGCGTCACTATCTGCTCTTCTCGCTGGTCGTCGCCCTGATCGGCACCATCCTGGGGTTGGCCCTCGGTCAGGGGATCTCGGGAGCGCTGACCCGGATCTACGCGACGGAATTGGGTATCCCGTTCGTGAAAACGGCCATCTATCCGGTAACATGGGTCGAAGGGGCACTGCTCAGTCTCATCTTCTGTGTGGTGGCCGGCTTCCTGCCGGCTCGGGCTGCCACCAAGCTGCGGCCAGCGGAGGCGATGCGTCTCGATCCAGCGGTCACCCGAGTTCAAGGCTACGTCCCGCTGGTTGAGAGGTTTTTTGCCCGGCTCGTTTCGCTGCCTGTGACGGTCAAAATTCCCCTACGAAATCTGTTCCGCAATCGACGACGGACGTTATCGACCGCGACCGGCCTCATGTTTGCCTTCATCTTGTTGTTAGCGACCTGGGCGTTCTTTGACAGCATGGATCACATGCTCAACCGCCAGTATCGACGGATCGAGCGCTGGGATATTGCGGTCGACTTCTCCAGCCCACAGCCGGACTCGCTGACCGCACAGATCGCCGCCTGGGACGGGGTTCAGATCGTTGAACCGACGCTGCAACTGCCGGGAACGGTCCGGACGGAGGACGGAGCACGAGAGTTGGAAACGCTGATCATCGCCATGGAGCCAACCGGAACGCTACACCAACTCCAATTGCCAGAAGGGATGAGCTCTGAGGCGGCGTTGCGATCGGGGCAGGTTGTCCTCACTCCACCGCTGACACGAGAGCTGAACGTCGACGAGGCGGATCGGGTGACCGTTGAGACACCGTGGGGAGCGGAACCGTTCACCGTATCAGGCGTCAGCGATGAGATCATGGGAACGGTTGCCTACATTCCGCTCGCCGATGGGCATCGACTGATGGGGGCGCCGATGCCCTGGTTGAACGGCCTGTACCTTTCCGTCGACGAGGCGGATCTGAAAGCGGTCCAGGTCGCCCTGTACCGCCTTCCCGACACATCAGGTGTCCAGATCAAACGGGAGATCGTCGCCGACTGGCGGGAGATCCTCGCCCTGTTCTACGCATTCATGGGGGTGATTCTGGGGTTCGCCTTGATCATGGCGTTTGCAATCGTGTTTAATACGGTGACGGTCAACGTCTTGGAGCGGGAACGGGAGATCGGCACGATGCGGACGCTGGGAAGTGGGCGCCGACAGATCGTCGGGCTCGTCACCGTCGAAAACTTGCTGATCGGATTCCTGAGTGTGGCACCGGGGCTGCTGCTTGGAGTAGCGATGGCCTACGAGTTGATGGGATCATTCACCAACGAGATGTTCACTATGCAACTGAAGATCTATCCGTGGAGCTACGTGATCGTGGTCGGCGGTGTTCTGATCACGATCCTGATCTCGCAGCTGCCCGCGTTGCGCCGTCTGAACCGCCTCGATCTTGCCGAGGTAACGAAGATATCGACCTGAAGGGTGAGGAGACGATCTCGATCGGATGAGCCCGGTAGCCATCGCGTTTCTCAGTTTGTTTGCACTCCTGGTCGTTTGGTTGCTCACCTCGTTCCACTTCAGGGTCATCTGGAGCGAGACAAGCCGGGTGATCGCATTCCGATGGTTATTCGTTACGATCGGTACCGACTTGAAACGGAAACGATTCCAGCTCTCCCTGTTCGGCCTCAGGGTGTTCAGTCGGGCGACAGATCGACGAAAGCCGAAAAAGAAAAAGAAACAAAAACCGAAAAAGAAAAAGAAAAAGAAACGAAAACGCGGTCGATTCTCCATCCGGCAGCTGTGGCGGGAGCGGGACCTCATCGTGGAGGTCATCCGGATTGCATTTCGGTTCATCGTCAACCTGATCCGCCGCATCCGGATCGATCGCCTCCATGTGGAGGCACAAATCGCCACGCCGGATCCCGCATGGACCGGTTTTCTGTACGGGACGCTTGCCGGTATCACCTATCCGCTGAATGCCGCGGTCCCGAGCATCTCGCTCGCCGTCCGGCCGGATTTCGAGTCTGACAGACCGACGGTGAACGGCGAACTCGCTATTCACCTGCGGCTGATCCATCCAGTCGGCGGGGTGATCCGGTTGTTGTTCGCCCTGCCGAAGTGGCGCCTTATTCGCGTGTTGTGGAAAAATCGCAGACGAAAGAGTAAAATAAAAGAAAAACAAAAAGGGGGTTAAGCATTATGGCTGCACTACCGGAGGATCTCATTCGGACGATCATGGAGGAGATCAAGACGGTCGCCAAGACCGAGTCGATCATCGGCGATCCGATCACCGTCGCCGACACGACCATCATCCCGGTGTCGAAGATCTCGATCGGATTCGGCGGCGGGAGTGGCGAGGGCACAGAGAAGGAGAAAGGAGCCACCGGGGGTGGTGGCGGCGGCGGCGGCGGAGTAAAGATCGAGCCGACCGCGTTCATCGTCATCCGGAAGGATCAGGTCTCGTTGCTGGCCACCAAGCCCGGCAAGCTGGAGACGATCCTGGAGACGATCCCGGACCTTATCGAGAAGATCAGAGAGGCGAAAGGGAAAGGGAAGAAAGCCAAGGAGGAGAAAGAGGAAGAAGGTAAAGAAGGAAAATAAGCACGCGTTGCCCTAGCTTGCCAAGGGGCCTTCAGCGGCCGCAACAATGCTTGTACTTCTTCCCGCTCCCGCAGGGGCAGGGATCGTTGCGGCCGACTTTCTCAATCCTGCTTGAGGGTGAAGCCGTCTGGCAGCTTCCGGTCGATCTGGAAGATTCCTTCGATGACCTCCTGCCAGCTGAGGATCATCTCTCGCTCCTGGTCGGAGAGATCACCGGCCCGCTTCAGCTTCTTGGATACCATCAAATATCCTCTCTGGGAAAGTTGCTCCACATCTCGCGTCGGGCCTCATCGATATCTTCCTCGGTGATTTGAACACCGAGATCAGCCCAGAGCCCTTTCAAGCTGCGCCATGGTCGGGGCGTGCCGCTCTTGCACTCAAGGAACTCCACGAAGCCCAACACTTCCCGCAGTTTCTCCAGCACCAATTGTTCAATGTTCATGGACTCCTCCATCTTTATAGAATACACTTGCCTCAGTCCCATGCCAAACCCTGTTGCTCGCAACGCAATTTGCTGCTCGTTTTAGTAAGGGATATCATAATAACGGTCAGGCCCGAGAGCCACGTTACCTGCGCTGTCCGTTTCAGACGGAGCCGGATTTCGGCGTGACGAGCGTCAATGACGATCTAAATGAGCTGCTGGCGCGCGCGGAGGCACCCTCGTGCGCGAGTGTGAAGGTCCGCTTGCATCCACATGCTCAGGCTCGACTGGTGGAGCGTGGGGCCACTGAAGAGGATAGAGGAGAAAGGAGTAAGACATGAAGTTGACCTATGATCCGAGATGTGACATCGCCTACATCCATCTGAAAGAGAAGCCTGCTGAGGTGGAGACCATCCGCGTGAGTGATGCACTCAACATTAATTTGGCACCGGATGGGACGATCTACGGCATCGAGCTGCTCAATGCTAACGAGCAGCTGCAGGGTGTGGATGCCGGCAAGTTATTGATCATCAACGAGGCGACCGGCACGCAGGTTGAGGTGACACTTGACTCGGCATGAACCGCAACGCGCCAAAAAATGGAGATTGAGTCTTTCCATACCTAATGCTTGATCAGTGAAGATTTGTTGACATCTTAAGAGACTTGACAGGAACGAACCATGATAGTTTACGACAACCGGTCGCTCTTCTCCGACTACTACCTGAAGGAGCGACTCAGTGATCACAAAGAGTGGTCTGAGGATATCTCAGCAACGTTTGAAGCCGCTCGCCGGCTGTATCATGAGAAGCAGGACATCCTGGACGGACTCAACGAGGCACAGACTGAAGCTGAGTTTATCCAACCGCTACTACACGACGTACTGGGTTTCGAGTTTATCGTCCAGACCTCAGCAACGAAGCAGGGCCAACGCAATCGGCCTGACTATGCTCTGTTCACCAGTTCTCAGGCGCGAACTGAAGCCCATCAGCTCCGCGAACAACAAGAAGCTTTCTATGCCCGCGCCGCGGCCGTGGCTGATGCCAAATACTGGGGTCGGCCGCTGGATCACAAAGTGGACGATTCTCGCGATGATCTGAGTAACACCAACCCCAGCTTCCAGATCGTCAACTACCTGGTGGCCACCGACGTCGATTGGGGTGTGTTGACCAACGGCCAGTTGTGGCGGCTGTACTACGCCCGCGCCCGCTCGCGGATTGATACCTACTTCGAGGTGGATTTGCAGCGCATTCTGGAATCGGACGACCTCGACGCGTTCCGCTACTTCTACCTCTTCTTCCGGACGGCGGCCTTCGAGAGGGATCCTCAGACCGACCAAAGCTTCCTGGAATCCGTGTACGAAGGCTCGGTCACCTACGGCACCGAACTGGAGGCGCGCCTCAAGGACCTCATCTTCGAACAAATCTTTATCCACCTGGCGACGGGTTTTCTAGAGTATCAGCGCACCAATGGCGATGTTCCTGTCGAGACCGAGGAGAACCTGAACGAGATCTATCAGGGTACACTGCGCCTGCTGTACCGGCTATTGTTCCTGCTGCATGCTGAGGCACGGGCGCTATTACCTATGGACGATCGACACGGCTACTATCGCTATAGCTTGACTCGTATCAAGCGCGAAGTAGCCGAGCGGCTAGATCGAGGTGAGACACTGAGCACAGTATCCGACGACATCTGGAACGATCTAGCTGGCCTGTTCCGTATCATCGACCGTGGCGATTCAGCGCTGAACGTGCCACGGTACAACGGCGGCCTGTTCCGGCAGGACAACCCCAACAACGCTTTCCTGAACGACCACCGCATGGCCGATGCCTATCTGGCGCCGGCCCTAGACTTGCTCACCCGGGAACGTGATCTTGAGACCGGTCAGCATCGCTTCATCGACTACAAGACGCTGAACGTAGAGCAGCTGGGTTCCATCTACGAGGGGCTGCTCGAGTTTCACCTGCGAATTGCCGACCAGGATCTGGCGGTGACGAAATCCAAAGGTGTCGAGATCTACAAACCTGTCGAGGAAGTGGAAAAACCGCTGAAGGTAATCCAGAAGGGCAAGCTGTATCTGGAGAACGATAAAGGCCAGCGCAAGGCAACCGGTTCGTACTACACGCCGCACTACATCGTGCAGTACATTGTGGAGAACACGCTGAGACCGGTGCTGGAGGAGCGGGCCGATCGCTTCCGCGAGCTGATGGCCGAGATCGAGCCGCGCCGGGAGCGGCTGCGTGAAATCGAGGCCAATCTGGCCGATGATCGCGATCAGGCAGATGCCTGGGTGAGTCGCTGGCAGAACGAAGCACAGGGCTTGCACTGGGAGCTTCAACCACTGGAGAAAGACGCCTTCGATGTGCTGCTGAGCATCCGAGTGTGTGACCCGGCCATGGGGAGTGGCCATTTCCTCGTCTACGTCACCGACTGGCTGGCCGAGCATCTGATCACGGTGCTCAACGAGTTTCCCGAAAACCCGGTGCTGAGCCGAATCGCCGACATTCGTGAGCGGATCGTGAAAACGCTGATACAACAAGAGATTCGAGTGAACCCGGAGCAGCTAAAGGACACTAACCTACTGAAGCGGATGGTGATGAAGCGCTGCATCTACGGAGTGGACCTAAATCCCATGGCGACGGAGCTGGCCAAGCTGAGCCTGTGGCTGGACTCCTTCACCATGGGTGCGCCGCTGAGTTTCCTGGATCACCACCTGAAGGTCGGCAACTCGTTGATTGGGGTAAAGGTAGAGGAGGTGCGTCAAGCGTTGGAAGCCGAAGGCACAGGTCAGATTCACATGTTCGGCGGCCCGTTTGCCGGCATGTTGACGGCGACGTCGTTGATGCGTGACGTAGCCGGCCTGACCGATGCCACTTTTGAAGAAGTGGAGCAGAGCGCCGAGAAGTATGATGCCTTCGAGGAGGCCATGCTGCCTTACAAGCGAGTGCTGGATCTGTGGGTAAGCCGGCACTTCGGCAATAAGCGAGCCGAGGAGTTTCTACGCTTCTACGGCCAAGATGCTCTAAAGGCAGTGGTGGATGAGGACATAGACTTGGCACCGGAGTATCAAAAGACAGTAGACAAAGTTCGTGCCCTGTGGCGCGATAGACGGTTTTTCCATTGGGAACTGGAATTCCCCGAAGTGTTTATCGACCTGGAGCGAGCAACCTGGAAAGAGAATCCAGGGTTTGATACGGTGATGGGAAATCCGCCTTGGGGTGCCAGTCTATCAAAACCTGAACAAAGCTACCTATGGCAATCATTTGACTCATCAAGAGCAACCTTAGATAGCTTTGCAATGTTCACCGAGCAAAGCATAGCCGTTCTCAGGACGCGAGGTCGGCTAGGCTACATTGTACCTAGTGGCTGGCAGACAGGAAAGTCCTACACACCTTTCCGAAAGCTGATCTTGAAAACTTCCGCCTTAAGTAGAATAGTGAATCTGCCATACGATGTATTTCCTGATGCCTATGTTGATTCTACGATTGTCGTAGGCGAAAAAAGAATAGCTATCGAAGATGCTTCCGAGATTATCACTGACACTGTGAAAGTCCTAACATTTAAGCGTCGTGAAAAATTGAATCAGATCGATAACAATGATCCAAGATCGAATACACTTGATTGTGCGGCATGGTTCTCAGACGAACTTGATCCGAACGATGAATATGCCTTTCTGTCTTTTCTTAGCAAGGTGGAACTGAGTATTGCTCAGAAAGTAGCTGGCTGCTCAACATCAATGGGCAAGATAGCAGATATTCAACGAGGTATTACTCCGTTCCATCTGAAAGACCGGAAAATTGAGGAAACGTACGAGTTGGGCTTAGATGGTGAGCTGCGCCGATACTACTATAAGTTCTCTGGCAAGAAATTTGTAAAATACGACAAATCTATAGCCGAGTATAAACCGCCAAGGTATTTTCGAGGACCTCGTATTATCCTCCGCGAGCTGATTAGCAGACAGTTTCAACTTCAAGCTGTGGTAGTCAACGAAGATTTTGTGACAAATAAATCCCATCAGAGCATTCTTCTTCAAAATTGTGATTATTCACTAGGCTATTTACTAGCAATCTTGAACTCGAACGTCCTGTCACATTATCATATCCGAAGCTCCGCTATAGCGATCAGAGACGATTTTCCCAAAATCGTACTCGACGAAACCCGAAATCTTCCCGTCCGCCGCATAGACTTCACCACTCCTGTCGACGAACGCGAACGGCTCCTCAAAAAAAGCCAGCACCTCTACGGCATCTGCATGGATAAGGGTGACCCAGATTGCGTTACCGGCTTCGTCGAATACCAACTCAGCCAGGAACCAGAGCGTGCCGACGTCGTCCACGATTTGCTGGCCTGGCTGGCGGAGCAAATGATCGAGATGCACAAACAAAAGCAAGAGGAGATCAAAGGTTTTCTGCATTGGCTAGAGCGGGAGATGGGCACGGAACTGGAAAATCTATCTGGCCACACCATCATTGAGGAATACTACGATATAGAAGGCGGTCTGGATGAGTTGCTGGATCGGTTGAGTCGCAACACCAGAAAAATTCCCAAGCTGGACACACGCGGTCGCCAAGCCCAGGAACTGGTGGCTAAAGAGTACGAGGCCAGCATGGACATCCTGCGCCCGCTGTTAGCACGCATCGAGCGCACGGACCGGCTGATTGACCTGATCGTCTACCGGTTGTATGGACTGACGGAGGACGAGATTGCCATTGTGGAAGGGCGTGTAGAGTGAAAACGATACGATTATTGGGCACGCTCATCTGTCTCCAAAACACCACAATCGCCAACTAATCGCCAATTAATTGCCAACTTTAGGTTGAACATATCGCGTACTGCGGCCTTTTCCTTCGCTATGGAGTAAGCCTTTGGTTACCAGTTCGTTCAGGTCTCGTCGCGCTCCCTCGTCGGAAAGCCCGGTCAGTTTCCGATACTCACGGTTCGTGATACTCCCTTTTTCCTTGACATACAGCACTGCTCTGATTTGCCGTTCGTTCAGCCCCAGCGAGCGCAGGTACGCTTCAGTCAGGACGTCCTTTCGGAAAGTCAGCCACAAGCCGCCGGTTCTCTCTTCAAATTCAGGCTCCGGTAACCCCGCTTTTGCGCATTCGTCGAGCATCTTCTGGATGCCGCTGCCCCATTGCTCGATCAAGCCCGCATAGAAGAACATCTCGGCAATCTTCCGATTGCGCGGCACCGATGGGTGCGGTTGCTTGAGGTCTTCCAAGCGCAACGGGGCAGGCAATCCTCCCGAGTTAAAGAGCACGATGTGGTCGTCATACCACCGCACCTGAATATGCGTGGTGTCCAGATAATCTCGATGGCAGACGGCGTTGGTGATGGCCTCCCGCAGAGCTTCCAAGGGATACTCCCAGATGACCTCTCGGGCTGGTTCCCCGCGAAATTCAAACCGGGTCTCAAGGTGTTCGCGGAAGTAGCCCATCGTACCGTCCACCTGGTCAAAGAGGGTGCCATAGACCTCGCGGTCGTCCACGATGAGGGTTTCTGAACGGAAACGCCCGATTTTGACCAGCGCTGACGGATAGAACCGCTGCGGCTGTTTGCCGAAGAGCAATACGGCTGCTCGGAGCAGTTGTCCTTCACGCAACAGATCCAGCTTCTCCAACACCGTAGCGTCGTCCTCATCGGGCGGGATCGGGCGACGTCCTTCCTGGTTGCACAAGATGCGGAAGCGCCGCAGTTGCTTTGAATCCAGGTCGTTGAGCGTTGCTCTCGGCTCAACGATCTCATCCCAGCTCATGCCGACTTTGTCCAACACCGCCCGCGTCAGGTCATCCGCACTCATCTGTCGGTTGCTCTTGCCAACGCGCTTGAAGTAGCGCCCTCGGCAAGGGACCGGTTTCACCGCGCTTTCCGGCACCTGGACGGCGACAACGGTCTTGCCTTGGTAGGTCAGCTGGGTGATTTGCGGATGGACATGGGTTGCCTGAGCGATTCGGTTGGCCCAATCACGCACTGTCTCCTTGCCGAGCATTATCCCTTTGACGGTGCTATCCGTCGGCAACACCGATGAGCAACGTTCCGCCTTGGGCGTTGGCAAAGGCAGCGATGCTCTCCAATGCTTCCCCATCCAGGGTTTCCTTGAACTCCACAACCTCCGATTCACCTTCCGCCAAGAGGCGCTCAAGCCACTCTCTGTGACCCTCGTTCATCGTGTTACCAACTCCTGTCCCTGCATCTCTTGTAACGCTTCTTCAAAGTTGACCCACTTAGGTTCGTCACTGAAAGGAGTTACACGGTTGCCTACGAACCTCTATTTTAGTTAAAGTATGCAGAGCAAAAAAGTCAAAATCGAGTGAGATAAGAGCGGATCGTTTGAGCTTGGAGGAGCAATGAATATAGAAGAACTGAAGGTCGGTTTGATCATCGACAGTTGGGATGATGAGGTGAGCGCGCTCCTGGAGGCGTTTGAGTCGATCGAGCCGGTTCCACTGGAAATCCTGGCCGAAGAGCAGCTTTCCCGGTTTGACGTGCTGTGGTGCCACACGATCGAGCCGATCCCGGAACAGATGAAGGGATCGCAGATCCGGGAGAAGCTGACAGCGTATGTGGAGGCGGGCGGCGGGCTGCTGGTCTCGCTGCTCGCCTGTTCTTATCTGAACGACCTCGGCCTGGAGTCGACGCCGCTCGATGAGTCGGTCGCCGACGGCGAGTGGGAAGCGCATCCGTTTTCAGATTGGAAGTGGGATTTTCTCAATAAGGCCGGATTCCAGGCGTTCCTGCGTCATCCGATCTTCACCGGTCTGGGCAGCGGCGCCTTCACCTGGGACGCTGAACCTGGGAGTCCGTACTGGCGGGCCGGGTTTAAGGAGCAGCGACCGACCGAAGGCGAGATCGTCGCCGTGCGCAGGCGATTTATCGCGATCGATACCGGTTACCCGGAGATCGTCGAGTACAGGCTCGGATCGGGAAGCGTTCTGGCCGTCTCGGCGTTCCTCTACTTCACCGACCAGGAGAATCTCTATCGCCCCAACCTGCTCCGGTTCAGCGAAAATCTGCTCGCCTACCTCGCCGGCAGATTTGATCCCGGAGATCGCCACTGGCGGAAAGCGCTCAACAAAACGGCGTATCAACAAGTCGATGCACAACCGTTGCCGGTCAAGTTCGGAGCATTCACCGGGAGTCAAAAGAGCGACCTGACTCTCGATGGGGAAAGCTCTGAAAACTTCTTCGACGTCGCCGGCAGGCGCTGTCTGTTGATGGGCCGGGAGACCGGTCGGATCGAAGAGGTGTGGAGCTATCCGATCCGGTTGGTCAAGGATTTTCAGATCGCTTTCCACCATGAGAATCGGTCCTACCCGGTCGAGAAGAGCACGAGGCATTTCGAGATTCGGCCGGAGGCGGCCGTGATCGATCACGAGCTTGACGACGTACGGGTGCGTCAGCTGTGCTTCACCGCCTTGGACCGGCCCGGTGCCTGTCTCGTTCTGGAGCTTGATGGGAACACAAACGGCGCAAAGCCGGTCGAGGTGGACTGCTCGTTCCGATCCGATCTGCGATTGATGTGGCCCTATCCGGAGAACGCACTGGGTGATCTGGGCTATGCCTGGAACGAAGAGGCGCACGCGTTTCTCGTTCAGGACAAGCGCGACGAGTTTGCGGCGATCGTCGGAAGCAATCTGCCACCGAGTCAGGCGAAATTCTCTCGACAGGATAACAGATTCTCGTTTCGGGTGAGCCTGACGCCGGAGACACCGGCTGTGATTGTGGTGGCCGGGAGTAGCACAGGGGTTGACGAGGCTCAAGAAACGTATCAGGCACTGATGGAAGATCCGGATCGGTTTTATCAAGAGATCGTTTCCCACTACAAACGGTTGAGCACCGAGCAGCTGTCGATCGAGACCCCAGACGAGACGTTCAACCAAGGGTTCGCCTGGGCCAAGGTCGCCACTGAAAAATTCTTCGCGACGACGCCGGGGATCGGCTCCGGCTTCATGGCCGGATATCGGTTGACCGGGAAGAACGAGTTTATGTCGGGGCGACCGGGGTACGCCTGGTACTTCGGCCGGGACTCCGAGTGGTGCTCGTTCGCGGTCGACGGTTACGGGGAGTTCGAGCAGGTCCGCGACAACCTTCGTCTGTTGATGGACCTCCAGGATCTCTCGGGGAAAATCCCCCACGAGGCATCCACCAGCGGAGTGACCTACTACGACTCGGCCGACAGCAGCCCGTTGTTTGTGATTTTGATGGAGCATTATCTGCGGAGTTCGGGGGATGATGCGTTCATCCGAGAGCATTGGGATGCGATCCAGCGGGCGATCGATTTTGCGTATACGACCGATCGGGACGGCGATGGGCTGATGGATAACACCGGTGGAGGACACGGCTGGGTCGAGGCCGGTGCCCTGGCTCCACCGCATACCTCCATCTACCTGACGGGAATATGGGCCGAGGCGCTGCGGTGCGCGGCACGATTGGCAGAGGTCGTCGGAGAAGCATCGCTTGCCAAAAGATACAGCCGTGACCATGAGCGGGTCCGGGAGATCCTGAACCGGGAGTTCTGGAATCCCAAGCGGGAGTTCTTCCACTTCGCTAAGAACCGGGACGGGAACTTCAACCCGGAACCGTCGATCATGCCGTCGGTTCCGATGGTGTTCGGGCTCCTGGACGAGGAGAAATCGGTCAAGACACTGATCCCGATCGCCTCCCACGAGTTTACCGCTGACTGGGGGGCTCGGATCGTCGCCGAGTCGAGCGAGATCTTCGACGGCGGCAGCTACCATGAAGGAAGCGTCTGGCCGTTGTTCACCGGCTGGGCCTCATTGGCTGAATATCGCTATCACCGGCCGCTTCAGGGGTACGTCCACCTGATGAACAACCTGCTGCTTTACCGCCACTGGACGAAGGGCCATAGACACGAGGTGCTACACGGGGTGCGTTACGAGCCGGCCGGAGTCTGTCCTCATCAGGCGTGGTCGGAGACGATGGCGTTGCAGCCGGCGATCGAGGGGCTGCTCGGCTTCCGGCCCGATGTTCCCAACCACCGGCTGGAACTGAGCCCTCACCTGCCGGCCGGATGGGAGGACGTCCGGGTCCGGAACTTTCCGTTCGGCGAGGAACGGATCGATCTAACCATCGACGCCTCCCTGGAAATGTGTCGCTTCAGCTTCCGAAAGTCTAATGAAAAACCTGTCCAGGTCATGTTTTCCCCCGGATGGCTCGGCCTACGGAATGTGGAATCGGTTCGGATCGACGACACTGAAGTCGATTACGAATTGATCGAGACGCTGAGCGATCGCCACGTGGCCGTGGTGTTCGAGCTGCACAACGAAGCGACCGTCCAAGTCACCTATGATCTAGAGCCTCAGGTGGTGCCGCCGGTTCCCGATCCTAAACCAGGCGATCGATCTCGGGGCCTGAGGATACTGGACTTGGAGTATCCAGAGCCCGGCATTGGAAAACTTCAGGTCGAAGCGCCGGGCGGCATGGAGCACACTCTGGAGGTCCTTTCGAAACGTGAGATCAGCCCGATGGAAAATCTATCGGTTGAGAGAATGGATGACAGCCGATACAGGATGGTGATCGGGTTCGATGGGACTCCCGACCGGTATGTGCGCCGGGAGATCACTCTTACGGCCCACTAACCGACTAGCCGGGAGTTGCGCTTCGCTTCACTCCCTACAAAGCTTCGCTGCTCTTTGAGCTTTTGGACAGAACTCCCGCAGGGAGTGATGAAACGGGTAGCTGTGAGTGAAGGTCGAGCGCTAGCGAAGACCGCAACTCACAGCGAAGGGGGAAAGTCGAGCGAGTCATTGATCCTGCCCATCACTCCAATCCACCAACCCAAGCGCCCTCCACGCTTAACAGTCGTGTTAAGAATTTCTTAACATTCACGGGATATACTTTCTGTAACTCCAACAAAGGAGATGACAGAAATGAAAATGGGAAAGATCGAAAAATGGTTTGTGAACAGCCCAGGCCATAGCAAACAGGTCGGTCGTCGGGCTGAGAGATTGCTCGGACTTGTCAATGCGAAACCAGGACAAAGTTACCTCGATGTCGGTACGGGTAATGGAGCAGCACCCATATACATTGCTAGAAAGCATGACTTGAACGTCATAGGCATCGACGTTGATCCGGAACAGATTCGAATTGCCCAGGAAAACAGCAAAGATATAGATAATGCCCGTTTCTTAATGCATGACGCAACCCAACTGCCGTTTCAAGGCAATGAATTTGACATCGTATCAACCAATAAAGTCACGCATCATATTCCGAACTGGGAGGATGCTTTGGCTGAAATGATCAGAGTTTTGAAACCCAATGGCTATCTTATCTACTCCGATCTCGTTTATCCCAAATGGATCGCGTCTATAGGTAAAAGGGTTACAAAAAATCGTGCTGGGTTTCCAACCATTGGCGCTTTAAATTCATTTGCTAAGAAAAACAAGCTTTCTATCGTTCATCTATCGAAATCACCGGTGCACTATGAAGCTGTGTTTCGGAAGCCAACAGATCTTCACAATCAAGAATGAGGTCGTGTTAAGTTCGCCGCGCCCGATCTTTACGACGAATACGCTCGATCCGTCCTCGCCGCCATAATGAAGTCGTTGCGATGCAGTCCTCCGGCCTCATGGGTCCACCACGTGACCGTCACTTTGCCCCATTCGGTCACCAGCGAGGGATGATGATCGACCTCCTCGGCAAGCTCACCGACTTTGTTAGTAAACTGCAACGCTTGTGAGAAATTGTCGAATTTGAAAACGCGTTCCAGTTGTTTGACGTTATCGCGCTCCACGATTTGCCATTCGGGCAGCTGCGCATGATATTCGGCGATCTCCTCGTCGGTGATCGTCGGCTCCCCTTTGCGGTACGCCACATATTTCATATCGGCCAACGTGTTCATCTGTGTGGATCCTCCTTTTCCGTCCGTTAATTCAATATTAACACAAATTAAAATTCAAATCTGACCTGGATACCCAATGGATTTTCCTTGGGATTGGTGAGCCAAGTGGTGGTCATGGAGACAAAGTTGTACCAGAAATGGGCAGCAATGGCTTCACTTAACCTGTAATCATTACGCTGCACATGGTAACCGAAAACCAAACCCGCCAAGGTTGCCTGGCTGACGAAGTACAGAGGTTTATCGATATCAGAATTGAACAGGTGAAGCAGCCCAAAAATCAATGATGTGGTAATGAGCCCCCTCCTCTTACCGAGTTGAGCATCCAATACAGGGAGCAATAGACCGCGAAACATCATCTCTTCAGAGACCGCAGCGCCATAACTAACGACGAGTGCCATGCTTTCGTAATAGTATGTGCCGGTTTCACGATCCATTTGGTTGCTTAATGCAATAACGCTCGAAATATCCGAATAATTTTCATTGTTCTTTGGATATGCGACAATACCATCGATGATACCCAGTGCCGCAAACGTGAGCACCAAGGGGGATAAGATCACTTTGGGATTAAACGGCGCGAACAACAACTCTGAGAGCGGAGTCGGATCGAATCGAATGGGAAGCTGGTAGTTTGGAAATCCTTGTTGAAGCCTTAACTGACTTTTCTGGAAGTAACGCCACTTATCAATCCCATACAATTGACCGGCAACGAGCCAAGGTATACTCCATTCCTGGCTCGTCTCCGTCTCTAATTGGTCGTTAATGAACACACCTAGTGCAAACAAAGACGCTTCCGGGATTAAGAAAGCGAGGCCTTCCCGGATATCGCCCTCATAAAAGTGGGTGCCACCAGGTATGATCGCATTTAACAGGGGTACTCGGTCATCATCCTGTGCATATGCGTTCGAAATTCCAATAATGACCAATAGAAAAGCCGATACTTTAAGAATCCTGCTCAGCTCGTACTTTGAGCGCATGGTTCATCTCTTCGAAGCCGCGCCGTGTGCCGGTCTTGACCTTCCCGCTGGCTCGACGGATGAACGGATTCCACTCCGGAAAGGCGGCAAAATCGGTGAGCAGTTGCCACACCCGCTCGGCAGAAGCGTCAATTTCGACCTCAGTTTGAATCTCCTTCATTGTAAACCTCCGATCAAGAGTGCACAGACCATTCGTTTCATAGTATACTTAGGGCAACTGGGATGCAACTTGCGTGATGCGCAAAGAAAAACGGGTCAAAGACGACGGGCGGTTCATCTACTACTACTTTTTTGATCTCGACGACATCGAGGAACGGGAGGGTGAGGAGCAAGATGGCAGAGCTGAGGTGGAACCCGATCCTGGAGGAGTGGACGATCGTCGCCGACGTGCGTCAGGACCGCCCGGTGCTGCCCCGCGATAGCTGCCCGTTATGTCCCGAGGGCCTGGAAATTCCCGAGCCGGACTACGATATCGTCAGCTTCGAGAACCGTTTTCCATCGCTGGTCCGAGAGCCTGGGACACCGAATGTCTCCGGGAATGAGCTGTTCAAGGTGGCGCCGAACCAGGGGATCTGTGAGGTGCTGCTCTACACCCCTGAACACGATATCTCCCCGGCAAACATGTCCGTGGCGCGGATGCGGAACCTGGTCGAGGTCTGGGTCGACCGGACACGGGAGCTGGCCGGCTATGAATTCATCCGGTATGTGTTTATCTTCGAGAACCGTGG
Source organism: Bipolaricaulia bacterium (assembly GCA_046758705.1). Lineage (GTDB taxonomy): Bacteria > Bipolaricaulota > Bipolaricaulia > JBHIAT01 > JBHIAT01 > JBHIAT01. Next base: position 28,366 of record JBHIAT010000006.1, on the reverse strand, counting down.
TGAGCGAGTCGGCGTAACCCTGTCCCACCCGCACGGACAGATCTACGCGTTCCCGTTCATACCGCCGATCATCGCGCGGGAGCTGGAAAGCGCTCAAAAGTATTACCAACAGCATGACCGCTGCCTGTTCTGTGAGATCATCCACCGAGAGGCCGAGGATGGGACGCGGGTGGTCGCGAACAACGAGGACTTCATCACGTTCGTCCCGTTCTACGCCCGGTTCCCTTACGAGGTGCATCTCTATCCCAAACGTCATATCCTCGATCTGATCCAAATGGATAAGGACGCTTATGAACCGTTCGCCATCGCCATCCGCGGCGTGTTGCAGCGCTATGAGGGGCTGTTCGACGATGAGGAGTTTCCTTATATGATGGTTTTCCATCAGGCACCGTCTGACAGGAAGGACTACCCACACTATCACTTCCACGTCGAGTTCTACAGTCTCAAGCGCGGGCCGGGCAAAGTCAAGTACCGCGCTGGGGTGGAGACCGGGGCGGGCACGTTCATCAACCCGCTCACACCGGAGCGGATGGCCAACATGCTCAGGGAGGTTCAGGTTGCAGCTGACGAATGAGCGCGTTCGGCAGATCTTCGAGACGCGATTCGGAGATGTGAAACGACTGATCCACGTCCGAGCGCCCGGCCGGGTGAACCTGATCGGAGAGCACACCGACTACAACGACGGCCTCGTCCTGCCGTTCGCTATCGATCGCTATGTCCACTTCATAGGCGACCGATCGAGCGACCGATATGCACAGATCTACGCGGCCGATCTCGACGTGACCCGACAACTCGACCTCAACCGGCTGGCGACCGAGCCGGAGGGAAGCTGGATCGACTATGTGATCGGCATACTCCGGGAACTTGACCGCCGGGGATGGCTGGGGCGGGTCGGGGGCTTCAACGCGTTGATCGCCGGGGACGTTCCGATCGGGGCAGGCCTGAGCAGCTCTGCCGCCCTGGAAGTCGCTGTCGCTTACGGGCTTGCCAGGCTCTTTGACCTGAGGATCCCCGAGCTGGAGTTGGTCCAGCTCTGCCAGCAGGCGGAGCGCACGTTTGTCGGGGCAAACGTTGGCATCATGGATCAGTACGTCGCTGTATATGGGAAACAGGGGAAGGCGTTGCTGCTCGACACCCGCACCCTAGAGCATGAGGCGATCGATCTGCCGTTTCAAGCCCACAAGATCCTGGTCGTTGACACCCGGACGAAGCGGGAGCTTGCTGAGAGCGAATACAACGTGAGACGGGGTGAGTGCGAGGAGAGCGTTCGACTGTTCGGGGAGCAGATCGGCGGTCTGGCTTCGCTGCGCGACCTCACCGCAGAGCAGTTCGCCGCCTATCGAGATAAGCTACCGCAGCGCCTCGCCCGCCGGGTTCAGCATGTCATCGAGGAGAACATCCGGGTACGGGAGACGGCCGAGGCACTCAGGATCGAGGATCTCGATCGGGTGGGTGGACTGCTCTACGCGTCGCATCACAGCCTCAGGGATCTCTTCGAGGTGAGTGCACCGGAGCTCGACTTCCTGGTCGATCTGGCGCGGTCGGCGGGGATCCTCGGGGCGCGGATGGTCGGCGGCGGGTTTGGGGGGGCGACGATCCATCTCGTCGAACTCAGCAGGATCTCCGAGTACCAGAGGTGGGTAAACGGGCGATTTCATGAAGAGTTCGGCGTAGAGGCCGGCGCGTTCGAGGTGGCACCGAGCGATGGGGTCACCGTCGTTACCTCAGAAACAGGTTGAACAGCAACGTCAGTATGACGCTGATGAGCAGCATCGTTACAATCGGGATTCAACCTTGGGCACGGCCACCGCACTGAGAAGATTCGCGATGATCTCCTCCGCCTCGACCGCCTTCGCCCACAGATCCGGTTTGAGGATCAGCCGGTGGGCCAGTGCGGGAACGGCCACGAACTTCACATCATCAGGCAGCACATAATCCCGGCCCTCCAAGGCGGCTTTCACCCGCGCCAGTTTGAGCAACGCCAGCGATCCCCGGGGACTCGCACCGACCTCCACATGAGAATCGGACCGGGTCCGCTGGGTCAGCGTCACCATGTAGCCTTCGACGTCGGGGTCGACATAGATCGACTCAAGCGTCCGGCGCATCTCCAACAACTCCTCAGGGGTGGTGGTCGCTTCCAGCTGTACCTCATCCTGCTGACGCTCCCGACGCCGCCTCAGGATCTCCTGCTCTTCCTCCAGTGAGGGATATCCCACCGAAATTCTCATGATGAACCGATCGATCTGGGCTTCGGGCAGGGGGAAGGTCCCCTCATACTCGATCGGGTTCTGGGTGGCGATCACGATGAACGGCTCCGGGAGCTTGAGCGTCTCCCCTTCCAGGGTCACCTGATTCTCCTGCATCGCCTCCAGCAGGGCAGCCTGGGTCTTGGGCGGGGCGCGGTTGATCTCATCGGCGAGCACGATATGGGCGAAGATCGGCCCCTTGCGCAGCTCGAACGTGCCGGTCTTGCGGTTGTAGATGTGGGTCCCGGTGACATCGCCCGGCAGCAGGTCCGGAGTGAACTGGATCCGTTTGAACTCGAGCCCCAGAACGGCGGCGAAGCTTCTGGCGATGAGCGTCTTGGCCAGCCCCGGGTAGTCCTCAACGAGCACGTGCCCGCCGGAGAGCACGGCGAGCATCACCAATTCGAGGACCCTACGCTTGCCAACGATCGCCCGTTCGACCTCGGCGATCACCCGACCGCTTCGACGCCCGATCGCCTCAATCTCCATCCCGATCCCAGTCTCACCAACGATTAGCGTTCCCTACCCTTACCCTTACCCTTCGCGGCCTTGTCCTCGTACATCCGATCGTCCGCCTCCTTGAGCACCTCATTCAACTTCCGGTTCACCGTGGAGGACCACGAGGACAGTCCCGTACTCAACGTCAGTTCGAAGTCGAGCCGATCCCGACGGCTATCCTGTCGGTTCCACCATTTTATCCGATCTCTCAACCGGTCGATGAGGTTTCGAGCGTCCGCCTCCTGGGTCTCGGTCATCATCACCAGGAATTCATCGCCACCGTAGCGGACAACGATGTCGGAATCGCGCACCGTATGCTCCAGGATTCGGGCCACCTCCTGGAGCACCCAGTCCCCGACCTGATGACCTAACTCGTCGTTGATGCGCTTGAACCTGTCAATATCGATCATCAAAAATGAGACAGAATGACCGTACCTGTCGGACCTCAGCAACTCCTTCTCGATCACCTCATTGAAGTAGCGACGGTTGTAGCTACCGGTCAGCGAATCCCGAATCGCTTGCTCACGGATCGACTCTCTCTTCTTGAGGCTGCTGATCGCCAGGGCCATCTGGCCGGCCACCGCGGTCAACAACTCCAGATCCGTCTCATCGAACGCCCTCACCCGGGCGCTCTCGATGTTCAGGACGCCGAGGAGCTGTTTGTCCGTCTTGATCGGGACGGCCAGTTCGGACCGCATATGTTCACTTCCAATGTATCGGGAATCTTGAGTGACGTCGTTAACCAGTGCGGGTGCCTGATGCTGAGCCACCCATCCGGTGATCCCCTCTCCGATCTTGACCCGCTCCCCGACGCCACGTGACTGACGCCCCAGCAACTTTTCATCCGTGTATACCAACCTCTCAATCCTCAGGTCATCTTCGTCCATCAGCAGGATCGTGCCCACCGTGTAGTCAAAGTCCTGCTTCAATTGCTCGAGCATCTCTTCTAGTATCGTCTCCAGTCGGTCGATCTCAGCGAGTTGCTGGCCGATGACGTGCAAGTTGCGCAATTTTTCCTTGTGAACCTCCAGCTCCTTCCGATCGCGGGCCCGTTTGATCATCAGCCAGATCTGATCGATGACTTCCTCAACTTGCTTCAGGTCCTCTATGTTGAACGCATCGGCCTTCCCTTTGCTGTCGACAAAGAAGTAACCGGTTACCTGGCCATCCTCCAGCAACGGGATGACGATCGAGGATTTCGGATAGCCGACCCGGTCGAACAACACCGCGATCTCCTCCCCCAGACGATGATCGTGCGCCCGGATGTCGTCCACAATCGTCGGCACCTGAATTCCCTCACGGCTTAGGAACGTAAGATCGGCAGGGATCTTAATCTGTTGTAGGAGCTCTAGATTCCAGCCGATGGTCGCCTTGAACTCGAAGATGCCTTTGGCTTCGTTCAGCATCAAGAACGACCCGCTATCAGCGCCCGGGATCATCGCAATCGCCTCTTCCAGGATGACCTGCATCAACTTCTCTACCTCAGTCGTCTGGTTCAACGCGCGGATGAACCGGTTGACGCTCTTGAGCCGGTGTTCCAGCACGATCCACTTGGTGATATCTCGGACGATCCCCTCGATGCCGACGGTCACCTCCCCCTCGGTGATCGGTCGGGCGTTGATCTCAAAGATCGCGGTATCCCGATTGCTCCGGTTGAGATTGAATGTGAGGGTCGTACTGATCGAGGTTCCCTGCTTCAAAACCTCCTGGAACAGGTTCAGCACCTGCTGGCGGTCTGCCTCGGTCGGGATGAACGGGACGAACGACTCCCCGATGACCTCGTCTCTTGAGCGGCCGATCAGTACCTCTGCCTTGCGATTGAGGAAGGTCAGGTTCCCGTGAGTGTCGGCCGTGAAGATCGGATCGTTGGCGTTTTCAACCAGCTCTCGATATCGTGCTTCGGACTCCATCCTCCCTACCCCCCTTCTCGAGACCGCATCGAACCAACCTGGAGGGCTGAGTTCCTATATCGGTCAACTTACCTTACATTGTAGCATACCTCATCAGAGCATCACAAAAATCTGAGTGTCGCTTAGAGCTTTACCTGACGCACCGTGTCTCGGACCAGCTCGACCGAGCGCTCCAGCTGGCGCTGCTCTTCGCCGGTGAGATCCAGCTCAATGATCTGCTCCACCCCGGTGCGCCCCAGCTTCACCGGCACGCCGAGGTACAGGTCGTTGATCCCGTACTCACCCTCGAGATAGGCGGCACAGGGCAGGATCTTCTTGCGGTCGAGCAGGATTGCCTCGACCATCTCCAGGATCGCGGCCGATGGGGCGTAGAAGGCGCTGCCGGTTTGGAGTAGCTCCACGATCTCCGTCCCACCTCGACGTGTCCGATCGACCAATCGATCGATCGTCTCCTGATCTAACTGCTCAGGGAGCGGGACACCGGAGACGGTGGCGTAGCGAGGCAACGGGACCATCTGATCGCCGTGACCACCGAGGACGAGCGCCTGAACGTTATCGACCGAAACGCCGAGCTCTAAGGCAATGAACGTACGAAACCGAGCTGTATCCAGAATACCGGCCATTCCAAACACCCGGTGTTTCGGGAAGCCGCTGACCTGTTTGGCAACGTAAGTGGTGGCGTCCAGCGGGTTGGTCACCATGATCAGAATCGTATCCGGTGAGTAGCGGACGATCTGTTCGGTGACCTGCTTGATGATGCTCGCGTTGGTTTCGATCAACTCCTCCCGGCTCATTCCCGGCTTTCTGGGCAGGCCGGCGGTGATCACCGTTATATCTGAGTCGGCCGTCTCCTCGTAGCCGTTCGTTCCGACGATCTCGGCGTCGAACCCGAGGATCGGCCCCGACTCCTGCATATCGAGGGCCTTGCCTTGCGGGATGCCTTTCAGAATGTCGGTTATCACCACATCGGCGAGCCGTCGCTCGACGATCCGTTGGGCGGTCGTCGCCCCCACATAACCCGCGCCTACGACCGTGACCTTTTTGTCCATTATGGATCCTCCTGATTCTGTTGTAATCTGAATTCGGATCTCTGTTTCAGTGTAATGACGGGACCGATATTTTACAACCGGCTGCGTCGGTTAGACTTGAATTCCCAAAGGGGTTTGCGCTATGTTTAAGGTAGAGGGACCGGACTAGAGGAGGAGAGAACATAAGCTATGAGCATCGATTCACTGTTTTCGGAAGAGCATCGCCTGTTACGTCGGACGGTCAGACGGTTCGTTGCCGAGGAACTGGACCCGTACGTCGATGAGTGGGAGGCTGAGGGAATCGTCCCCCGGGAGATCTACCGGAAGATGGGGGAACTCGGCTTCCTGGGGATCCGGTACCCGGAGGCCTACGGTGGGCTTGACGCCGACCTGGTGATGAGTGTCGCGTTCGCCGAGGAGCTGGCCCGATGTCGCTCCCGGGGGCTGACTATGGGCGTGCTGGTCCACACCGACATGGCCTCCCCATACCTGGTCCGCTACGGGACGGACGCTCAGATGAACCGGTATCTGCCCGGGATCATCTCCGGCGAGCAGATCTGTGCGGTCGCGATCACCGAGCCGAACGCCGGCTCCGACGTCGCCGGGCTCGAGACGAAGGCGGAGCGGGACGGCGACGTTTACGTCCTGAACGGGAGTAAGACGTTCATCACCAACGCGCTCATCGCCGATCTGTTCTTCGTGGCCGCCCGGACCCGACCGAAAGGGGATCACGACGGACTCAGCCTGTTCCTCGTCGAGAAAGGGACGCCGGGGTTCCAGGTCGAGAAGAAGCTGGAGAAGCTGGGGATGTGGGCGTCGGACACCGGTGAGTTGGCATTCACCGATTGCCGGGTTCCCGCCGACAACCTGATCGGGGAGGAAAATTGCGGCTTTTATCAGCTGATGGAGGGATTTCAGAACGAGCGGCTGATGGCCTCGGTGGCGATGGTCTCCTCAGCGCAACAGGCGATCGAGGATGCGATCGGCTACGCCCAGGAGCGGGAGTTGTTCGGCAGGAAGCTTTCGACATACCAGGCGACCCAGCATAAGCTCGCCCGGATGGAGACCGAGCTCGAGGCCGCCCGCCAGCTCATCTACCACGTCGTCCGACGCCATGAGGCCGGCAAGCCGATCGTCAAACAGGTCACGATGGCGAAGGCACTGACGGCCGAGGTCACCTGTCGGGTCGCCGACGAGTGCCTCCAGATCCATGGCGGCTACGGCTACATCCGGGAGTATGACATCGAGCGCTTCTATCGGGATATCCGCCTGTGGAAGATCGGCGGCGGAGCGACCGAAGTGATGTGGGAGATCATCGCCAAAGAGATGGAGATTTAATCTATTACGCCTAACCCTTGACCGCCCCGGCGGTAAATCCCGAGATAAACCGGTCCAGGAAGAAGCTGTACAAGATGGCGGGCGGGAGGCTGGCCAGGAAGGCTCCGGCCAATAACGGACCCCACCGGAAAACGTCCCCTCGCACAAGCTCTGTAGGTATCCCTGTGCTGATCGGCTTCTCCACGTTTGTTTGCACGAAGGTCAGCGCGTAGATGAATTCATGGGTCGACAACGTGAACGCGAACACCACCACCATGAGGAGCCCGGGTATGGAGAGTGGAAGCACCGTCTTAATGATGGCTTGGACTCGGTTATAACCGTCGATCATGGCCTGCTCTTCGATGTCCCTCGGAATCGACTTGAAGAATCCCATGAGCAACCAGGTACAGAACGGGATCGTGAACGTGGGATAGACGATGACCAGAGCCCACAGGGAGTTCTGAAGCCCCAATTCGGCAACCACACGCGCAAGGGGGATAAACAACAGCGAGGGCGGAACCAAATAGGTGAGGAAGATGCCGATGCCCAAGCTTTCCCCCCAGTGCCCAACCATTCGGGCCAGGCTATAAGCGGCCGGAACGGCAACCAACAGCGTAATGGCGACGACGAGCGCTCCGATGACGAAGGTATTGCGGATAAATGTAAAAAATAACGTTTCGTTAAAAAGCAGGTTGAAGTGATCCAGGGTCGGCGACTCATTGACGAAGAACGGAGGGCGATCCCGTGCGATCGTGAAGATGTCATGGTTGGTCTTGAACGCCGTGATCGCCATATAGGCGAACGGAAGCGCGGAGACCATGACGAAGAACACCACCACCGCATAAACGGAACCCTGTGTTACGATCTTTTTCCCATACACCTGAATTAGGTCACCTCCGTCCGCCGGGCGAATCGGAGTATGAACACCGCCACACCCGCCATCACCGGGAACAGGAACAGGGCGATCGCCGCACCCTGGGCCAGATCTCCCCCGTCGATGCCCTTGAAGTACGCCCAGCTGGCCAACACTTGAGTCATATGAGGCGGCGGATTACCTTGGGTCAGGACACGGATGATGGTCATGTCGGTGAACGTGAAGATCACACCGAAGAGCACCGCGACGCTCATGATCGGAAGCATCATTGGAATGATCACATGGAACAGACGGCGCCAGAACCTCGCTCCATCGACTTCAGCCGCATCGAGGATGTCCTTGGGGATCGACGTTAATCCGGCAAGCAGGATCATCGTCGCCAGGGGGAGCATCCGCCAGACATGCACGCCGATCACGGACGCCATCGCCAGTCCTGGCTTCCCCAGCCAGTAGAGATTCGGAAACCCGTCGAAGTTCCAAACGCTTAATACGCCCTCTGCAGGCCGACCGATGAGGCCGAGGTATCGAAATATCCAGTCAATGGGGCTGAAGACCGAATCCAGCATCCACAGCCAGGCAAGCACTCCGAGCGAAATGGGAGCCGTCCACGGAAGCAGGATTAAAAACCGAGCGATCCACTTCCCTCTGAAGTCCTTTTCCAAGACCAGTGCTAAGGTTTTCGCAAGCACCAGCACAATCGCCTGAGATATAAATGTGAAGACGAACGTGTTTTTAAGGGACCTGCGAAACGTCACATCATTTAAGATGGCTTTAAAATTCCTCAGCCCGACGAAGTCGATGCTGGGATCCCCCGTCGTGACGTCGCTAAAACTGTAGATGAACGCCATCACGAACGGAAATCCGACCAGCGCCACGATATAAATGACGGCCGGCGCGATGAACATCCAGCCGAGCAGTCTCTCCCGGTCCCAAACGGAAATGGAACGGTCGCGCGAAACACTCACGTCTTTAACTTCCGCCACCTTGGCCATCTTCCCACCTCAATCCTGTTTTCTTATCAAAGTGCCGACGGTCGCGCATTCGGACGGCGAACTCATATTTCTCTCCCTCTTTGACCGAAATGGCCATATTGAAGGGAATCTTGGAAATCACGTGCTCGTTCTCGTCGTGGCCCTCGAGGCTGCCGTAAAGAAGGAATTCTGCCCCGAGGTGCTCCACCCGCCACAGCTTGAACTGGAAGTCCATCAAATCCTCATGGGCATTGAAATGCTCCTTGGGAAGGAAGGTCTCAGGACGGAAGCCCACGAGCACATCACCCTGCTCAATCAGGTTCATCGGAGGCGACCCCACGAACGTGGCCACGAAGGTGTCCGCCGGATTGAGGTAAACCTCATCGGGCGTCCCGATCTGTCTGACCTTTCCCTGATTCATGACGGCAATTCGGTCCCCCAGCCCCATGGCCTCGACTTGATCATGAGTCACATAGATGGTGGTGGTCCCGACCTCCCGCTGGAGCTGCTTCAGCTCATCTCGGGCTGCGTGTCTGAGCTTGGCATCCAGGTTAGAGAGTGGCTCGTCTAACAGGAAGACGTTCGGATCGCGTACCAGCGCGCGAGCCAGGGCCACCCGTTGCCGCTCCCCACCGGAGAGTTCGCGGGGCTTGCGGTCCAGCAGGTCCTCGATACTAAACATCCGAGCCGCCCACTCGACCTTCTCCCTGATGACTTCCTTCTTCATGCGCTCGGCTTGCAACGGGAAGGCGATATTTTTGAACGCCGTCTTATGCGGGTAGAGGGCGTAGCTTTGGAACACCATGGCGATGTGGCGGAGCCGTGGGGGCAGGTCATTCACGACTTGGCCACCGATGAGGACCTCGCCCTCGGTGGGTTGTTCCAAGCCGGCGATCGTGCGCATCAGCGTCGTCTTGCCACAGCCCGAGGGCCCCAATAGCACGAGGAGCTCACCGTCTTGAACGTTGAGATCCACCCCATCGACCGCCCGCACCTCCCGAGGTGCCTTGCCGAAGTACTTTTTAAGCCCTCGGGTTTGTACATCCGCCATAAATCAAGCGACTCCTCTCTTGAACAGATCCTCCTCAATCTACTTAACTAGAACAGGACTGGAAGCCCCATTTCAAGGCCTCCAGTCCAGTCCCCTATCATTCTATGAGCTATGGGCTTAGCTTCCTTATCCCTTACCCGCCAACGAGCCCTTGCGCACGCCACTTCTCGAAGATCGTCTCGACCTCGGCATGCGTTTGTGCCACCGACTCCTCCGCCGTCTGGCGGCCTTGGGCCACTCGGGCGAACATGTTCGGAATGACGTGGGTGGCGAACACCTCGCCGATCGCCGGGTTCGATGAGCCCGGATACCCCACTACGACGCTCCAATCCAGCGCGGTCTTCAGAGGCCGCAGCTTGGTGGGGTCCTCGCCCGGGAGCGCGAACGGATCGTTATCGAACCAAACGTCGAATAGATCCTGCACCGTCTGTGCGCCGGCTACAGCCGGATACCCGCGATTACCGGAAGGCAGGGAAACGCCCGCGAAGGCAAACGTGTCATAGAGCTCGCTGAACCACATCCTCTGGTCATAGTTCGTTTCGACGTCCAGCAGGAACTGCTTGGCCAACTCCAATTTAGCAGAGGGAACATATTTCGGGACGATGGTGTTGTAGATGACGTGCTCGCTGGCCCGAGCCGTCCCCCTCGGACCCTTCAGCGCCGGCACGAAGAAGACATCCTTGGCGATCTCCGGCACACTCTTCTGGGCGGAACGGTAGGCCGAGATGGAGTTGAGGATGTAGCTGACCCGACCTCCGATGAGGGCCTGGTTGTTGGAGGCAGCGCCCCATGCGAACACCTCCGGCGTCATCGCGTTTTGGAATATTTCGGCGTAGAGTTTCACCGCCGCCACCGTCCGCCGGCCAAACGTCCCCACATTGAGGATGACCTGAGAATTCTCGTCCTGCACGCCGGTATCGAAGGACCACAGGGCGGCGCGTGTGGCCATACCCGTGTCGATCTCCTGTGACAGGCCGATGCCCACCGGGACACCCTGGTCTTCAAAGACCCTGGCCCCGAACGTCAGCAAGTCGTCCCAAGTCCGTGGGCCCTCGGGCTTGCCGGCCAATGTCCACAGGCTCTTGCGGTAGTCACCGGGGTCGATGACAAAGCCGTGGCAGAAGGCGAAGAACTTCCCGGTGTGTGGGTTGAAGGAAGCGCTCTGGCAGAGCGCCAGCTGCTCTCCGAACTTCGACTCCGCTTCCTGGGTCAGATCACCCAGGTCGTGCACCGATGGCTCGTGTTGAGGCATGGGCGCGATGTACTCTTGGATGTCGTGACCTTGTCCGGCAGCGATCTCGGCCGCTATAGCGGCAGGGACATCAGCAACACCGATGTGGTCTATCTTCACCTCAACATTGTTTTTGTTTCCCCATGCCGGGGCGAACTCGTTGTCGAGCCACGTGTCAAAGGCGGGGACGAAGTGGCTCCACGTCAGCATCGTCAACGTCCTACGTTGCCCAACTCCTAGGAAAGGAGAGAAACTGGCAAGCCCAACCGCCACAGCACCCGTTCCAACTCCCCTCAAGAAGCTCCGCCGGGAGATCAACCTCCCTTCTAACATGACAACCTCCTCCTTCTGTGTTTTTGTTTGTTCTGCAGTTTAATTTCATGTTATCCAGTTATCGAAACTATGTCAACTTTTTAGTCGATCTCTGTCAACCTTCGCTCTGATCGGCGGCCACGACCGCGGGTCCAAGCAGTAGGAGCACGCCATGCCATGTCCCTATCACGGAAAATGTGCTGATGTGTACTGGTGTGAGGGCAAGCGAGGGCGGTGCAAGCAAGAGCAAGGATATTGGTAAGGCACTGGCGAGCGTCAGAATCCCGCTTATAATCTACCATCACAGCGTATTGCTCGAAAGAGCCATTCTAAAACCCTCTCTTGACAGCCTCTCCGTCAGCTGCTATTCTTATTTGTACTCGTATGTCATTACAAAATCAGTACAATTCAGGCTCAACAAGGAGAACAGCCATGGCGATGCAGTCAGTCCAGGTACGCTTAAGCGCCGAGCAGCTCGCGATGATTGATCGCAAGGTTAAGGAGGGCCGATACCCAAGCCGCTCTGAGGCCATTCGGGACTACCTGCGTAAGGCCCAGCTCTGGGAGGTTTTAGAGAAACTGCTTGAGCTTGGGGATATCGAAGATCAAACCGAGGAAGAGGTTAAGGCAGATCTTGACCGGATTCGGGAAAAGGTCTATCAGAAGATGATTGCTCCTAAGTTCCGGCAGAGGAAGTCTGATTAATCCCCTCTTGGAGCAACCTGGGTTCGGGAATCTTTCCGATCCTCTTTATTCTTATGAAAGTTTTAGTTGATACTAACATCTTTATCGCGAGCATGCGCTATGTGGGTCTTAAGCGCAAGCTCGTCTGGAAGCTCTTAGAACAAGACGTTGTAGTGGTCGTCACCGACTTCATCCTGGAGGAGCTCCGGGAGAAGTTTGCCGGGCTTTATCAGCCCGAGGAGTTCCAGGCCGCGCTTGATAACTTCTTGCAATTCTTGGGGACTGGAAAGATTGAAGTGAAGATCTATGAAGCGTATGCTCCTTACCTAAACGAAGCGCGGGTGCTCATCGTGGAAAAAGACGCCCCTATCCTCGCAGCTGCTATGCTCCCTGACATCGACTACCTGATTACTCGGGACAAACGGGATTTTCTCGAAAACCCAAAACTTCAGGGAACGCCCTGGATTAAGAAGATTAAAAGCCCCCAAGAGCTTCTCGCTCTGCTTTAAGCGACCGGATGTTGATTATTTTGTGACAGAGGATAAAAAAGGCTGGGGACTTTGCCGGTTTTACGGTCGCGAACCCATAGCTACACCCTTTCTCGGGTTCACTTACAGCGTATTGCTCGAAAGGATTAAATTTCCCCTCTGTTTTTTAACTCTCGTTCTAACTCGCTTAAGAACTCCTTGATAGATATGGGCTTGCTCTTGCGATGTACTTCGGGATTCCCGAAAGAGTGAATATGCCAACCGATACGCATATTGTTCGCCCCAAACAGCCTGTCACCTTGTACTATGTAAGCATAAGAAGTTGATCCCGTCTGGGTATTATGATAGATATCCACAAAGTTCTCATCGATCCAAAGCCTTAACCTGGCAACTCTTCCTACTGCTTCCGAATCAACTCTCTCAATCCAAGGGAAGGCATGAATCACTTCTTTCACCTCAGCGATGAACACTTCAGGCATGAGTGCTCAGCTGCTCGATCACCTGCTCAAAATATCTCAGATTGATCACAGCTTCCTCCCAAGCCATGTAGTCCTGCTCGTGTTTCCAGGTGAGCGGGAGCTTCTCACCGAGCTTCTTTTCGTACTTCTCGAATTCCATACCGTATTCCCGCTCCAGTTGGGCAATCTGTCTTCTGTATTCAGCTATCTTTTGCTTGAGATAGCTCTTCAGCAGGATACCCAAGCCGTCTTCAACATGCTCTTTGCCGGTCACTTCTCGAACGAGCTTTCTAAGTGCTTGCTCCTTCAGCATCGTTGCCCTCCGTTCGCACACCTGCCATATAATAGCATGGGTCTCGGAGTGCCTCAAACCGCCTGGCGTTCGCATGGCTGGAAAAGGCCTATGAGGTACGCGATCCCGTGATGTTTATGATTAAATCAGTGCCCGCTTTCGCACCCTCTGCACTCAGACCCCAGGTACACGGCATTGCTGAAGAAAATGGGATTGGAAAACTGATCAGTGAACAGAATCCCGCTTATAATCTACCATCACAGCATATTATTCGAAAGCGCCGAAGCCGAACAGGTTTACAGCGTTGTGCCAGTCCGAGGATTGTGTCATTCTCGCTGTTAACATAGCAACCCGCCTGACTACTGGTTAAAAGTTAAAGGTTGCAATATTAGTATTTTTACTATATCTTTAATTTCAGGGAGTGATATCTTATGGCTGAAACCCGGACGATCATTACTCGGAAAGTTACACGTCAAGGACAGATCACCATCCCTAAGGAGATCCGAGAAGAACTTGGGATCGATGTTGGAGATAACATCGTCTTTGTCCGACAGGGAGATCGAATCTTTATTAAGAAACTCACTCTGGAAGAGATCATGGCGGAGACTAACCAACAGTATGAAGCTGGCGAGACCCTGTCCCACGAGGAAGTTTTCCGGGATCTGACCTGATCCAACGGCTGTGGCCCAGACCGAAACCTGGAGGCGAGTTTCGTATTATCTACCGGTTGAACCATGATAGGCAGTCACACCGGGCAGGGCGCTATGACCCTGACCCCACCCCCAATCCCTTCCATCCGACCCCTCCAGCGATTCCATAGGCGAGGATGGCGAAGCCGACGACACCGCTTAACCCGATCGAGATCGCTGCCATCGCCGCCACCACCGTGCTCACCACCGAAACGCATCCGTTGATACCCCACGCCCACGGAACGAGCGCTGAGGATCTATCGGAGATCGCTTGAAGGCCTGAAGGAAACGGCATCCCCATGAAGAAGGCCAGCGGCGCCAACAGCGCAACGCTCAACGCGATCTTGGCCGGAGCCGGATAAGCGACCGTCAGATCGAAGATCGGTGGCAACAGCAGAAGGTGAAGCGCCCCGATCACGATGATTCCGACCACCGCGATCCGAATGCCACGAGACGGCTGCAACCGACGGGCGAACAGGCTGCCAAGTCCGGAGAAGATCAGGATCGCGGTCAGCACCACCGAGATCGCGTAGATCGGGTCAGCCAGAAACCGGATGAACCGTTGGATGGTGGCGATCTCGATGAACATGAACCCGACCCCAAGGCCCAGGAAGTAGACGAGCACCCGACCCTTCGGAACCGGCGTCGCCGGCAGGACGAACAACGGAACGACGATCAAGACGATGCTAGCCAAGAGCGCCTGAGCCAGCGTCGCGATCAACACCACATATCCCCACTCGACGAACGGGACCCACGTCCGCCCCAGATTGCGCCAAAGATATGGCAGCGCCCGCCATTTGAAGGAGTGGTGAAAGTACGGGCGATCGTCGGTCGCCGGCTCGATCTGGAAGATGTAATCCCTGAAGAACCGGTCCCGATCCTCGGAGAGGATCTGTTGTGCGCCTCGGTAGAACAACGATCCGTCGATCATGTTGAACCGGTTGACCTCCTCAAGCTTGAGACCTGGGTGGTGGATGGGATCGAAGAGCCGTTCCCGGTTGAACTGGCGGATCGTCTCGATCTGGGTTGGGATGAACGGATCGCGCTTGATCAGGAGCGTGCTGGTCGCCCAGCTACGGATCGCCGCCAGATGGGCTGCAGGCTCCTCTATCCCTTCAGCGACCAGCGCCTCCCGGGCCATGGCGAACAGTTTGAGACTATCACGGGGCGGGTTTCGGATCCAGTGGGTGATCGCCACCATCCCTCCAGGCTTCAGATGGGCGATCATCTCCTGAAACGCCTCCACCGTCATCAAGTAATCCTCACTTAACGAGAAGACACCGGCCGCCGCCCCCCCCAGACCACCGGCGGGGAGCATCTGGATCAGATCGTAGCGGTGATCGTCAGCTTCGATAAACCCGCGTGCCTCGGCGGCCACGATCGCCACCTCGTCCCGAGCAGTCAGATCGCTGAACCGGCCGACGAACTCGATCACCTGGGGGTTGACCTCGACGGCGGTCACCGATCGGGCGCCGTGATACAGGGCCTGGAGGACACCCTCCCCGCCACCCATCCCCAACAGCAGCACCTCCGGGGTGTGAAGCAGATGGTATGGCAACGCCGAGGAGAGCGCGTCCAGATAGGTGAGTTCTGCGATTTGACTCGCGTCGCTGATCGCCCCGATCGAACTTCCGTCGATGAACAGACCCAGTTGAGACGGGACACTCTCCTGGAACGTCAGGCTCAGCCCCGGGGCACGACGGATCGCCGGGCTGCGGACGACATCGATCAGTCCGAGAGGACTGTAGCGTTCCGCAATGATTTCGGTCTCCGGCAGATGGAGCGTCTTGCTCAGTCCCTTAAACTCGGAGATCGCCAGTTGGGGTCCTCTGAAACCGCCCAGGTAGACGAGCAGCACGAGCCCTCCGAGCCCCCCGAGCGCCAATAGCGCCCTGCGCCTCGCATAGCTCATCGCCAGCAGGGTTGCCACCAACCCGATCGCTGAGACGGCGATCGGCAGGAAGGCGGGATGGAGCCAGTTTATAAGCCCCACGATTCCCAGGGCCCCGAGCCCGGAGCCGAGCAGGTTGAAGGCGTAGACCCGGCCGATCTCACGTCCGTATGCCATGAACGCCAGGCCGATACAGGTGGCTCCCAGGAAGAACGGCACGAACGTCAGCAGGTAATAAGTGAACAGGTGGAGGAACTGCCTCGCTTCCCAGACGATCAAAAACGGGTTGAACGGGATCCGCTGACCGATCAGAAAACTTGCGACGACCGACAGACTGAACAGCAACGCAAGCGGGGCGAACGCTGTGTGAAACCGGAGCCATCTGCGGAACAGCGTGAGAAACGTCCCGCTGGCACCGAAGCCGAGCAGGGCGACGCTGATGATCAGATACGCGAAGTGGAACCACTGAGTGATGGACAGGATTCTCATCAGGGCGATCTCATAGCCCAGGATCGCGGCGGAGATCAGTCCGATCGCAGAGAAGGCAGGCACGTTCGACTCGACTGACGCCTCCTGGTCCAGAGACATCTCAACTCCTAAGGTTAGGTGTCGTGACCGCCCAACAGCGGGACGAACCGAACCGGTAGGATATTTCGGGTGATGATCGTCCCATCCGGTTGTTTGCGGATCAGCACCAGGTTCTGGACCAGGAACGGATCGCCCACCGGGATGATCATCACCCCGTCGGCCTTGAGCTGGCCGATCAACGGGGGCGGGATATGAGTCGCCGCGGCGGTGACGATGATCGCATCGAAGGGCATCGCCTCCGGCCAGCCGAAGTAACCGTCGTCGATCCGGACCTGGACGTTCTCATAACCTAGCCGGGCCAGTCGCTCCTGGGCAGCCCGCCCTAGTGGCTCGATGATCTCAATCGTGTAGACCCGGTCCACGAGCTCAGCCAGGACCGCCGCCTGGTATCCCGAACCGGTCCCGACCTCCAGGGCGACATCGTGCTCCTCAAGCTCCAGGAGCGTGGTCATCAGCGCGACGATGAACGGCTGGGAGATCGTCTGACCGTATCCGATGGGGAGCGGTCGGTCGGCATAGGCCAGATCCCTGAGCGATTCTGGGACGAACTCGTGTCTTAGCACTCGACGCATCGCGTCGAGCACCGCTGTGTCCCTGACCCCACGGATCTCGATCTGCTCTCTCACCATCCGCTCCCGCCGCTCGGTGAATTCATCGACCTGTGCCGCAACGGCCCGTTGAAATCGCAAAGAAAATGCCAACGACACGATGATGATGGTCGCGAGGCAGGCATAAACCACGGTCGATCTCCTCATGGTGATCCCTTAATATGTTAAGGCTGTCGCCTATCAAAGTTCAAAATCTCGTGACCGGTTGAATGTCACCCGGATTTTTCGTACCCTGTAGGGTGTGGTTTCAGCCGCCATGCGAACGTTTATCGTCATAGGACATAAGGTGCCGCTCGATCCGAACTTCAGCCTGAACGATCTGCCGGGAAGTGCGGGGAGGTTGGATGTCCTGTGCCGCTGTGTGAACAGTGTGTTCACTCTGTCACACGATATCCGGCGAGATGTCCAACTCTACTTGGTGTTACAGGATCGGGTGGCGCTACGATTTTCGGGGGCGCGTTTGAGGCATCTGAATCCCGATGAACGGAGCACCGCTGCGCTGATTCGCAGGGCGTTGAGCCTGAGAACGAGGGGGGGAGCAACCGGGGAGGAGCGCGAGAGCACGCCCGGTGTTTTTGTATCCGAGCGAGGCTTGGAAGCGGTACTTGACAAAGTGAGGGACGGGGGGACCCAAGTCATCGTGCTCCACGAAGCAGGGACGCCATTGCGGGAGACCGAACTTTTCGAACCGGTGGCGTTCGTCCTCAGCGATCACCTCAATTACACCGAACCGGAGGAGCGTTTGCTCAGCAGGTTTGAGCAGGTGAGTGTCGGCCCTCGGGTGCTCCACGCGGATCACTGCATCACCATCGTCCATAACGAGTTGGATTTGCGCAAGGGAGAGCAATGATCCAGAAGCTATTGACAATGGGACTGATGATTGCCCTTTTGGGAACCGCAGTCCTGGCGGACGAGAAATCCGCAGATCATCTGTTCATCATCAGCATCGACGGGCTCCGTCCCGATGCGTTGCAGCGGGCGGTTACTCCTAATATCGACACCCTATGGCAGAACGGTGCCTACAGCTGGCGAGCCCAGACGATCTTCCCCAGCACCACACTGCCGTCTCACGTCTCGATGCTGACCGGCCTCAGACCGGAGAAGCACAGGGTGATCTGGAACTTCTGGAACCCGAGAGCCGGATACGTTCACGCGGAGACGGTCTTCGAGATCGCCCGTCGAGCGGGACTGAAGACGGCGATGTTCGTCGGGAAGCAGAAACTGCAGCACATCGCCAAACCCAACACGGTGGACCGGTTCGACTTCCCTGGTTACGCGGCCGAGACGGTGATGGGGCGCGCCGTCACCTATATCGCCGCCGAACGGCCGCAACTGGTGTTCATCCACCTCGCCGATCCGGATGGCGCGGGACATAGTTTCGGCTGGATGTCGAATAAGCAGATCGAGGCCATCGAGACGGTCGATAGGGTGGTAGGCCAGCTGATCACCACACTTCACAACCTGGACCTCTTCGATCGGTCGTTGATCATCATCACCGCCGATCATGGCGGGCATGGAAAGACCCATGGCAGCCGTAATCCGTTGGACATGACCATCCCGTGGATCATCCATGGATCGGGGATACGGCGTGGCTACAGGATCCCCAACGACGTTCGCACCTACGATACAGCAGCGACCGCTCTGTTCGCCCTGGGGCTATCGGTGCCCGAGGGCTGGGACGGCCGACCGGTTTGCAGGGCTTTCATAACACCTCGCGACGGAGCGCCTCCGTGCCGGTGAAGAACAGCCTGCGGACAATGTAGGTCGTGGCGATCGAAGCGAGTACCGTCCCAATGAAGATCAGATAGAGGATGATCGCCTGCATCTCGGCCGCCCGGATTGGATCCTCACCGCTCAGCAACATCCCGGTCATCAGGCCCGGAATCCACACGACCCCGGTCGTCTTCAGTCCGTTTAACGACGGGATCAGAAACGCGGCCTGGGAGTTGAAGACGTTGAGCAACGTCATCGGTCCGATGAGCAGAGCCGCCGTCGCCAAGATGACGGCGAGCGAGATCGCGTAGCGGCCCTTGAACTCAGCATGCCTGCCAGCGATGATGGCCGCCATGATCACCATCACCAATAGGAACAGCGCATTGATTCCCGGACGGTCGATCCGGAAGACGGCGATCAGAATCGAACCCATAATCAGCAGTTGAACGATCGCCCGTGATGACGGGATCAACGCGTCCTTCCAGGGGACCAACTTCGCAGCCTGTAACACGACGATCGCCAGACCCAGATAGACGGCGACGACAATAAACTTCAGCGGTTCAAACGCCTGAAATGCCTTGAACCACTCCAACACCTCAGACACCTCGGATCCCTCCTCAGGGGTGATCGCGAGCGCTCGGGCGATCGCGACCCGTTGCTGCTGCCCCCCGGAAAGCGTCTCCACATCTCTGTCAGCAAAACCTTCCAGGCCGACCGCTTCCAGGAGCCGATCGAGGTCGACCTCCAGCCCGTGGTACCGGGGGGCGATCAGCAGGTTCTCTCGGACCATCCCCTCGAAGAGTCGAGGTTCCTGAAAGATCATCGTGATCCTTCTTCTCAGCTCCTTGGGATCGTAGTCGGTGATCGAGTGCCCCCGATAGCGGATCTCTCCGACGGTCGCCTCATCAAGTCGGTTGACCAATCTGAGCAGGGTCGTCTTCCCCGCCCCAGACTCCCCGAACAGGATGAAGAACTGTCCCGCCGAGACGGTGAACGAGATGTCTTCGAGGATGGTCTTTCCGTCGAATTCGACGCCGACCCGCTGCAGCTCAAGCACGTTCATCGCAATCATCTTTGTATTGTAAGCTAGCTGAGATCTAGACTGCAACAGAGGTTGTTGAATCCAAGAATCGCTTCAACTACCATAGTGAGGAGGGAGTGGTCAATGAACACCTCCGGTTACACGCTGGGGATCGAGACTTCTTGTGATGAGACAGCCGTGGCGGTGCTTCACGGCGACCGTGACCTGCGTGCCAACGTCATCTACTCCCAGGCAAAGCTACACCAGGATTACGGCGGCGTCGTCCCCGAGATCGCGTCCCGAAATCATCTCAAGAAGATCGATTACGTGATCGATCAGGCGCTTTCTGAGGCGGGGATCACCATCGCCGAGATCGATCTCGTCGGCGTCACCTACGGCCCGGGCCTGGTGGGCCCGCTGTTGGTGGGGCTGTCGGCAGCGAAGGCGATCGCCTACGGGTTAGGGGTCCCGTTCATCGGCGTCAACCATCTGGAGGGACATCTGTTCGCCCACTACCTGGACGCTGAGGCGGAGGAGAGCCGTCCCCCGTTCCTGGCGCTGATCGCCTCGGGCGGGCACACCCTGCTGGTCTATGTCGAGGCCTACGGGACGTATCGGGTGCTCGGAGAGACCCGGGACGATGCCGCCGGGGAGGCATTCGACAAGGTGGGGCAGATGCTGGGTCTGGGTTATCCAGCCGGCCCTGAGATCGATCGACTGGCGAAGCGCGGCGATCCCCAGGCAGTCGACCTGCCTCGGCCGATGCTTGACGATCCCGGCTTCGACTTCAGCTTCGCCGGACTGAAGACGGCGGTCGTCTACTACTTGAAGCAGCATCCCGATCCACCGGTTGCGGATCTCGCCGCTTCGTTCCAGCGGGCGGCCGTCGATGTATTGGTGAAGAAGACGTTGCGGGCGGCCAAGCAGCACCAAATCGACCGGATTGCTGTCGTCGGTGGGGTGGCGGCCAACTCCGAGCTGCGCCAGCGATCCGTTGCTGAGGCCGAGCCCTTGGGAAACCAGGTCTTCTTCCCGTCGCTCTCGCTTTGCACCGACAACGCCGCGATGATCGCCGCGGGCGCTGCCTTCCGTTATCGGCGGTTGGGGGAACAGCACAACTTGGGTCTCGCCCCCGAACCGTCGTTGGGACTGTGAGGTGTTCAAACATGGGGAAAAAGTCGGTGACTCTTTCTCTTGATGAAGCATTATGGCAGAAGCTAGAAAGCATCGCAGCAGAGGAGCGGCGAAGTCTCAGCTCGATGGTTGAGATCGCCTTAGAAGATTGGCTCAAGATGCGTGAGGAATTACACCCTCAATTTATTGCTGATATCAAGGAGGCTCTGACTGGAGTAAACCGTGGTGAGATTGAAGATTATGAGATTTGAGAGAGATCTGATGAGAGGGATACTACTTGAACTGAGCAATTGCTGATGGCTCTCCTGCAAATTCAGATCAGATCACCTCGAACTGCAGATCGGCGGCGGTGCGGACCTCCCGGCCGAGCCCAACCCGCACGATCCGCCGGGTGACCGGGCCGTAGGCCGACGAGGTGAAGATCGTCACACACCGATCTCCATAGAGGGTGAGCGGGGCGTGTGGCTGGTGGGATCGGATCAGCACCCGCTTTTCGAATCGCTCCATCCGTTCCTCGAAGTGGTCCCGTCCGAACTGGGGTCTGCCTCCGGCGTCACCGAGCAGCCGACCGGGAGCGTCCTGCCAGTCCCCCCAGACGATCTGGCGCCACGGCTCGCTCCCGAAGACGATCTGCCCGACCTCCTCCAGGGTCTCCACATCGGGCAGGGCACCGTGTAGCGCCAGGATCCCGTTCTCAGCCGCGACCGCCAGCGGAAGTTGGGAGAGGAGCTCGGCGTAGCGCCGCGCCGCCTCCGGATCGAGTCTCCCCCAGAAGTCGGCCGGGTAGAATTGCAATGCATCCCAACCCTCGTGGTTGCCCATCAGGAGATAGATTCGGTCAGGGTGTTCTACCTTCAACGACAGGAGCAGATCGAGGTTCTCCCGAGAGTGGGGCCCGCGATCGACGTAATCGCCCAGGAAAACGATGCGATGCTCCCGGTTGAGATAGCGATCTATAACCGTTTCGGTCGCCTCCAGGTCCCCATGAGTGTCCCCGACGAAGACGGCCTGTCCCTCGCCGTCCAATCGGATAAGCTTCCCATCGCGCACCAATGCCGCTTCAGCCTGCTCCAGCAGATCATGTTCCTCCATCGATCACGGCCCCTTTCGCCCTCATGGTAGCGATTTCGGTTCTCGGCTGCAAGTGGATCGTCGCGAGCTACTTGCATTGGCTCCTTCGTTCACCTATCATATGCTCGAAAATGACATTCAACCGGATCCTGGTGATCATCAACCTGGAGAAGGATGTCGATCCCATCCTGGAGAAGCTGAGAGCGTGGGGAGACCGGGGCAGCATCGAGATCCAGGTGATTGAGCTGGAGCGGATCGGGACCGGGGCGATCGAACTGTCGCCGGCGGAGGTGACCGATTGTATCGCCCTGACTCTGGGTGGGGATGGCACATTCCTCAAAGGTGCTCAGACACTCGCCAGCTATCACATCCCGATCTTGGGGGTCAACCTGGGGAGTCTGGGGTTTCTGACCCGTACGCAGGTTTCGGAGATCCCCGAGGCGCTGGAGCGGATTCTGGAGGGCCGTTTCCATCTGGAGGAGCGGGTCCGGTTGGCCGCGTCTTTGGACGGGGTGAGCGCGACGGCGCTCAATGACGTGGTCATCTCCAAAACGGCGGTCGAGGGATTTACTGTGCTCGATCTGTGGGCCGACGAGGGGTTCATCGGCAGCTATCCTGGAGACGGGTTGATCATCTCGACCCCAACGGGTTCGACGGCCTATTCGTTAGCGGCATATGGACCGGTGGTCCTGCCCTCGCTCGACTGTATATTGATCACCCCGTTCAACACCCACCGGCTGGGGCTGAGACCGATCGTCCTGCCTGCTGAGGAGCGGTTACGGGTGGCCGCCCGTCGGCAAGCGACCGTGCTGGTGGACGGGGATGCCATATTTCATCTCGAGCCAGAGGACGAGCTCTCTGTCCAGGTGTCCGAGCTGAAGACCGTGCTGATCAACATGGAGACCGGCCCCAACTTCTTCTCGATTCTGAAGAGCAAACTCTACTGGGGATCGATCCGGGAGCGCGATGGAGAGGGAAACGGCGAGAATGCGGGGTGAGGATTTGGCAACTGGACCGAATTTTGCTACAATTTATTCAGACAGGAGATTCGAATGATCAGGTTGATTTTGCAGACGTTGTTCATCATCGATGCGCTGGCGTTGATTGGGCTGATCCTGCTGCAAATGAGTCGCCACTCCGGGCTGGGAGGGGCGTTCGGAGCCGGGGGAACCCACACCGTCTTCGGTCGGGAGGAGATCCGGGATCCCAAACGCACAGCGATCGCGGTGCTGGGCGTCGGTTTCATGCTGTTCGCGTTCCTCCTGTCGCTCGTCTAAATCTTTGGGGAGAGGATCTCAGGTGGCCGAGGATAGACTGATCGAGTTAGCAAACCTCAAGACCTACTTCTACACCGAGGATGGGGTCGTCCGGGCGGTCGATGGGGTGAGCTTCGAGATCAAGCAGCACAACACCCTGGGGGTTGCCGGGGAAAGCGGCTGTGGGAAAAGCGTAACCGCCCTGTCGATTATGGGGCTTGTGCCGATGCCCCCGGGCAAGATCGTCGACGGGGCGGTGATGTACTATCAAAACGGCGGGAATCCCCTCGATTTGACCCAGTTCAACCCCAAGGGCCGGGAGATGCGGGAGATCCGTGGCAACGAGATCGCGATGATCTTCCAGGAGCCGATGACCTCGCTCAACCCCGTCTACACGATCGGCAATCAGATTATCGAGGCGATCATCCTCCATCAGAAGGTGAACAAACGGGAGGCCCGGGAGCGGGCGATCGCGATGCTCGATCGGGTCGGGATCCCGGTCCCGGAGCAGCGGGTCGATGAGTATCCCCATCAGCTTTCCGGGGGGATGCGCCAGCGGGCGATGATCGCCATGGCCCTGTCCTGCAACCCAAGCCTGTTGATCGCCGACGAGCCGACGACCGCACTTGATGTGACGATCCAAGCCCAGATCCTCGACCTGATGCGCGAGCTTCAGCGGGATTTCCAGGCCTCGATCATGCTGATCACCCACGACCTCGGGGTGATCGCCGAGATAGCCAATGATGTCGCCGTCATGTACCTGGGGCGAGTGGTCGAGTACTCCGATGTGCGCGAAGTGTTCCATAATCCGCTCCACCCCTATACACAAGGGTTGCTGCAATCGATTCCCTCCATCGGTGCCCGGGTGAAGGAGCGACTGGAACCGATCAAGGGAGTGGTGCCTGATCCCTACGATGTTCCCACGGGTTGCAGTTTCGCCCCCCGCTGTCCCAAGAAGCTGCCGATCTGTGAGGAGGAGTACCCGCCGATCTTCGAGCCGAAGTCCGATCATCAAGTGGAATGCTGGTTGTACGATTGATCTATATCGAGGGTCACTGGGGGACGGTGACCAGAGCAACGCCGAGTGAGGTGATCGGTGTTGGAAAGTCCAAAGGCAGAGATCACCCGGACTGAGATCGGTGCTGACGATGTATTGCTCCGGGTCCGTGAGCTGAAGAAGTACTTCCCGGTGCGCCGTGGGGTGTTCCGTCGGGTGGTCGGTTACGTTAAGGCGGTCGATGGGATCGACTTCGACATCCATCAGGGAGAGACACTCGGGCTGGTGGGGGAGAGCGGTTGTGGCAAGACGACCACGGGCCGGGTGATCCTGCGCCTTATCGAGCCGACGGCGGGCGAGATCCGGTTTAAGAGCCGCTCGCTCTCCTCGGGGGACGGTGCCAAAGAGGTCAACATCACCGAGCTCTCCAAGGCGGAGCTTAAAATGATCCGCAAGGATATGCAGGTGATCTTCCAGGATCCGTATTCGTCGCTTAACCCCCGGATGACCGTCGGTGACATCGTCGGTGAGCCGCTCATTGTCCACAAGGTGGCCCGGGGGGCGGCGCTGGAGGACCGGGTGGTGGAGTTGCTCGAGGCGGTCGGCCTCAAGCCCGATCACATGAGACGCTACCCCCATGAGTTCAGCGGTGGTCAACGGCAGCGGATCGGGGTTGCCCGGGCGTTGGCGCTCGATCCTCAGTTGATCATCGCCGATGAGCCGGTTTCTGCTCTGGATGTCTCGATCCAGGCTCAGGTGCTTAACCTCCTGGAGGATCTCCAGGAAGAGTTTGGGTTGACGTATCTGTTCATCGCCCACGATCTGTCGGTCGTCGAGCATATCAGCGACCGAGTGGCGGTAATGTACCTGGGCAAGGTGGTCGAGCTCGCCGATGCCGAGACCCTGTACCAGAACCCCAAGCATCCCTATACCGAGGCGCTGTTGTCGGCCATCCCTGTCCCAGACCCCGATTGGGAATCGGAGCGCATCATCCTGAAAGGGAGCGTCCCGTCTCCGGTGAACCCGCCTTCCGGTTGCAACTTCCATCCGAGATGCCCCTATGTGAAGTCAATCTGTAGCCAGGAGGACCCCGAGCTGCGCCAAGTGGCCCACGAACACTTCGCCGCTTGCCATTTCGCCGAGACCCTCGA
Source organism: Bipolaricaulia bacterium (assembly GCA_046758705.1). Taxonomy (GTDB): domain Bacteria; phylum Bipolaricaulota; class Bipolaricaulia; order JBHIAT01; family JBHIAT01; genus JBHIAT01. The sequence goes on along the minus strand of JBHIAT010000006.1, from coordinate 2,887 downwards.
GCTGAAGGGGATAGAGGAGTAGAAAAACAAACCTCAGCAAGGAGGGGTGTGCGATGGGATCGCTATTCACCGATACTGATACCGATTACGGGACCCCACCTCTCGCCGAGCGCATGCGGCCGACCGACCTAGATGAGTTCGTCGGGCAGAGCCACTTGGTGGGCGAGGGGAAGGTGCTGCGGGTGCTGATCGAGAATGGCAAAGCCAGGTCGATCGTCTTCTGGGGGCCGCCCGGTGTCGGGAAGACGACCCTGGGTCGGATCATCGCCCGGGCCGCCGATGCCGAGTTCGCGCACTTCAGCGCGGCGATCTCGGGAATCAAAGAGATGCGTCAGGTGATGGAACAGGCACGCAAACGGTTCCAAGCCTACCGCTCTCCGACGGTGTTGTTCATCGATGAACTCCACCGTCTCAACCGACTACAGCAGACCGCGTTCCTTCCCTACCTGGAGGTAGGGAGCATCATCTTGGTCGGTTCTACCACCGAGAATCCATCGTTCGAACTCGTCTCTGCGCTTCTGTCCCGATCTCAGGTTTTCACGCTGAACCCGCTGAGCCAGGAGGAGATCGAGGTGTTAGTCACCCGGGCGCTCACCGACAAGGACCGGGGACTCGGCGGTCTAAATTTGAAACTCGCGGAGGCAGCAAAATCATTCATCGTTGCCGCGTCTGACGGGGATGCCCGTCGGGCGCTGAACCTCCTGGAGCTGGCCGCCGATCTCGTCGCCGGGAAGAATGGATCCATTGATTCGGAGACCGTCCAGCAAGCGGCAAACACCCGACCACCCCGCTACGACAAGCACGGTGAGGAACATTTCAACCTGATCTCTGCGTTCATCAAGAGCATGCGAAATAGCGATCCCGACGCCGCGCTCTACTGGCTGGCTCGGATGCTCACCGGCGGTGAGGACCCTGTGTACATCGTCCGCAGGATGGTCAGGTTCGCCTGTGAGGATGTGGGCTTGGCCGATCCCCGGGCGCTCCGGCTTGCGATCGATGCCAAGGAGGCGGTCGCGTTCATCGGCCAGCCGGAAGGGGAGCTCGCCCTGGCCGAATCGGCCGTCTACCTGGCGACGGCGCCGAAGAGCAACACGATCTATCGGGCGTACGGCCGCGCCCGGGACGATGCAAAAAAAACACAGAGCGAACCCGTACCTCTCCAGCTGAGGAACGCCCCCACCGAGCTGATGCGGGAGCTCAACTACGGAAAGGGCTACCAGTATGCCCACGACCTGGAAGGCGGAGTCGCCGATATGGATTGTCTGCCGGAGCGATTACACGACCGAAGGTATTATGAGCCCGGGGAGCGCGGATACGAGCGGGAGGTGCGAGAACGCCTGAAACAATGGCGACGACTCAAAAGCCGGTCGCAAGCGCCCGATGGAAGCCCGGGATGAGCATAAGCATGAAGATGGGACGCCGACAGGAAGGCCGGGTTGTCCTGGTCCTGTTGTTATCCGTTCTCACCTTCACTGGCCTACCCTCAGGTCCTGCCGTCTCCGAGACAGAAACTGAGACCGAGATGCCCAACGGCTACTGGTTGAAGGTCAACCTACCGGAGAGCGTGCTGTTTGTCTACGATCGGGATAAATTGGTCGAGGAGATCCCGGTGACGATCGGGGATGCGGAACATCCCACACCGATCGGAGACTTCGAGATCCTGGAAGTGATCGAGGATCTGGATCGTGCCTCTCTGGAACTGGACGGCTTCGTCTCGCAACCGGCCCCGACCCTTCCGAGATACTGGATCCCATTCATCCGCAACCACAACCCCACCCAGGAGATCGGCCTTTTCGATCTGGAGGGCGAACCGTCCGCCCGCACGGTCAGCACTTACGGATCGATCGGGCTGCGCCGGGAGGATCTGAAGCGATTGCTCGAGTCGAAGTGGATCTCGGTCGGCACCCGATTGCGGATCACCTACGAGAACCTCCAGGTGATCAAACGAGGGGAAGATCTATTTCTCAAGGTCCTCCCTGATATCTACGAATGGGGGTACGGTTGGAAGGAGCTCAGGCAGCAGCTCGAAGCGATGGACAGCCCCTACGAATTGGAAGTCGATCGGATCGAGGGGGAGCAGAAGACGATTCACGATATCACCCCGCTCCATCCCCATGCCCAGATCCAGGTACCGGGAGATCCGGTGGAGGATACCCCGATCCGGTTCTCGGCCTCATCCTCCTGGGACAACGGGCGGATCGTCCGATACCTATGGGAGTTCCCCGACGGAGGAGTCGTCGAGGGACGGGAGATCGAGTATACCTTCGATGACCCCGGTGATAAACGGATCAAATTGCGGGTTGAGGATACGCTCGGATTGATCGACGAGGAGGTCCTGATCTTGAAGGTCCGGGATCGGACTTCGCCAACGATCGTAGTCCGGGGCTTCCCATTCGTACGGACCGGGGAGTTACTCATTTTAGATGCGAGCGACTCCTTCGACAACACCAAGCCGGTTCGGTTCCGCTGGGAACACGACGGCGATTTCAAAGAGGGGCCGATCTTCTCCTACCGGTTCATCGAGGCCGGCGTCAAACGGGTGACGCTGTCGGTCCAGGACGGGAGTGGGAACGAGAGCCGGGTCCAGTTCCTTATCTACGTCGAGGGCCAGGTCGCCGAACCGGAGTCGGTGTAGCTCGGTCCTTATCCTTTTCCCAAGTGCTTTCCCTTGCCCTGCCCCTTGACCATCTTCCCGGCGACCATTAATACATATGAATAACTAGTGAGCTACCCAAGGCTAACGCGCGTGGGCTTCCTGGGCTGAGCGTCCATCGACATCGACACTCATGCTTCCCAAGGCGTGACTTCCGGCGGCTCCCGCCGTAGCTACATTGTCCCTGCGGCAGCGGCAAGAAGTATAAAAAGTGTTGCCTGCCCAAAGATCAGC